>JANQIE010000235.1 GCA_028282295.1 Desulfobacterales bacterium
AGCGCCTCATCCCAAGGCACCCAGGCCTATGTCTGGACCGAAACCGGTGGCATGATTGGCTTGGGCGATCTGGCCGGCGGCGGTTTTTTCAGCCAAGCGGTCGATGTCTCCGCCGACGGTCGCTTTGTTGTCGGTTCAAGTTCTTCCGCTTCCGGTTTCGAGTCTTTCCTGTGGACCGAAACGTTCGGGATGATCAGTCTGCTCGATCTTCTGGAAATAACCATTGGCTTGAACTTGAACGGCTGGAGCAATCTGTTCGCCACCGCGATTTCGGATGACGGCGCTTTTATCACCGGATGGGGCACCAACTCATCCGGCCGCACCGAAGCGTTTCTCGCCAACATCGATTCGGTGACAGCGGTACCGGAACCGGTGTTGGTATTTTTGCTTGGTGCGGGCTGTCTGCTGATCGGCATCCGCGAAAGGCGCAAACGCAATTTGTAACCCTATCGTCAATGCCGTTTCCTTAAAGCTATTTCGAACTGCGGGGGCGGTATTCCGCCGCAACATGTTTTTTTGAATCCATAGAAATCGCGGCGAGACGCCGCTCACACAATAATATCATGACACCACGATCCTTAAGGAAACGGCATTGGGCCCTGACCATTTATATAGTTGTGTTCTTCACCAGGACATGTTAACCATGCCGGATCAAAATCAAAGGTTGCCTGACCCTGTTGCGCGTTACTTCATCGCGGCCTATCCACGAACCCTGAACTTTTGCAACTACTAGTCACAACGACAATCAATCTGATCCAAGGATAAGGAGATTTCTTTATGCCCGGAGGTGTAAGATTAGGCGATCTGGCGAAAGGCACCGATGCTCACGGATGCAAAGTGTGCACACACACCGTGATCGGCCCCGCCGTACAAGGCTCACCCAATGTAACCACCAATGGCAGAGCGTCTGTCCGCAAAGGCGACAGTGGCATTCACATGCTGTGCTGCGGCTCAAATACCTGGAGGGCTGCGGGAGGCTCCGGCACGGTTTACATCAACGGCCAACCCGCCTTTCGACGCAACGACCCGACCAGCCACTGCGGCGGATCCGGCACCGCCGTCATCGCCAGCAAAACAGTGATCATCGGCAACAGTCAGGCCCGTGGATTTAAAAAAGCCGCTCAAAACGGTGCCCCCTTTGTGTGCAACTGCAACACATAACCAAGATATCCCATGCAGCCCCAATCGATTATTCGACTGCTCACCTGCGAAGCAAACACTGTATCGCGCTACGCCATCGCCGACAGCGCCGCAACCAGCGCATTTGAAGATGACGATGAGATATTTGAACAGCTCAGCCACCCCGACATCGAAAAGCACAACCTGTTCACCGGCGAAAACGCCAGGACCATTGATCACATTG
Source organism: Desulfobacterales bacterium (assembly GCA_028282295.1). Classification (GTDB taxonomy): domain Bacteria; phylum Desulfobacterota; class Desulfobacteria; order Desulfobacterales; family JANQIE01; genus JANQIE01. The sequence continues at coordinate 1,364 of JANQIE010000235.1, forward strand.
CCCCCTTTCTACTGCCACTGGACACCCAGCCCGAACTGGCGCAATGGCTGATCAAAAACGGCTGGGGCAACGGCTGGGCCATTTACTTTACTTCTGATTGCGATATAAAAACCCTGCTATCGCACGTGAGGCACTATTTTAAGCTGCAAGCGCCCAACCTGCGGGACAGTTTTTTCCGGTTTTACCACCCGCAGATCCTGGGCGACCTGCTGCCCATGCTCAGCAAACAGGAAGCCCTGGCTTTTTTCGGCCCCATCAGACGCTTTGTCATCGAAACCGATCAAGGTGAACCGGCCGTGTTCGACCGGCCCCGAGGCGCGCTTGACCAAAAAACCGACCCCTCGGCAACCATATTCGCCCGACACCAACAACTGGCCCAAAAGTGGCAGACCCGGCTGCTCGACCAGCACGTCGCCGCCTACACCCGCCTGGGCTTTATGGCGGTCGCAGACCCGGCCGCCAACGCCATTGCCATCCAGGACAAAGCCGGCACCGACGCCCGGTTACAAAAAACCCCCAAAGGCATCGCCATCACCACCGGCGAAAAACGCACCTTCCAATACGAACTGACCACCTGTAAACATCCGGCCGCCATCGTCGATCCGGCCGGCAACCGCATCGAATTCGACCTCAGCGAACGCGACAACCAGGAAAAACACAACATCATCCCGATGCTCGACGCCATCCGCATGCCGGGCGAGCACAAAGCCTGGACCTTTGACTACGATGACATGCAGTACCTTGCAGGCATCCACTACCCGGACCGCACCAGCGCCCAGATCACCCACGACGACTACGGCCATCTAGCCCAGGTGACCGACCGCAACGGCCACACCAGCCGCTACAGCTACGATCTTAGACTACTGCTGACCGAATTTGAAAACGCCAACCGCCACACCACCTATTTTGACTACACCAACCACAGCGCCCCGACAACCATCACCTTTGCCGACAACACCGCCTTTGACTTCGAATACACCGACGCCGGCGCCCTTAAAACCTTTTTGGCCGCCAATACCCGGGTTGCCTGCTATGACATCGACGCAGGCGACCCGGACAACGCCACCTGGAAAGTCGACTACGCAGATGGCGGCCACAGCGAATTTGAGATCCAGAACGGTAAAATCGTCCGGGCCGCCAACGCCGCCGGCACCGTGACCCTGGCCTATGACGACGCCGGCCACCTGATCAAAGAGACCTTCGGCAACCACAGCGTCACCTATCACCGCAACAAAACCGGCCACCTGACCGGCATCACCACCCCGTTCGGCCAAAAAATCGAATACACCCTGGACGGCGAGCAGCGCACTCGCGCCATCAAAGACTGGCACGGGCGCACCATCGCAATCCAATACGCCCCAAGCGGCGCCCTGGAGCGCATCACCTATCCCAACGGCACGTATCTGGAGCAAGAAACCAACGCCCAGGGCCTGCCCACCCGGATGCACCTGAACGGGCCGCACGGCACCCTTTTTTACCACACCTTTCAGCGCGACCGGCTCAATCGCGTCACCCAAATCAGCAACGCAGACCAAAAAATCACCTACACCTATGACAAAGAAGGACGGCTGCTCAAAACCGGCAGCCCGGACAAGGCCATAGAGACCTTCACCCTGGACCCCAATGCCAACCGCCTGGCCGACAGCACCTTCACATACACCGTCAACGCAGCCGACCGCCTCACCCAGGCCGGCAGCACCGCCTGTTGCTACGATCCCCTGGGCAACCTGACCCAGGGCGCCTGCCCCTTGGGCAACGCCCAATTTACCTTCACCGACCTGAACCGGCTAAAAACCCTCAGCGTGCAGACAAAACACGCCAACTATCGCTATGACGCCTTTGGCCGCCGGGTGGCCAAAGAAGTCAACGGCATCACCACCCGCTACCACTGGGCCCAATCCCGGTTGCTGCACGAAGTGCCCCTGGCCCCGCAAGACAAAACCGGCGGCGTGATCGACTACCTGTTTTTCCCCCAGACCCCGGTC
>JANQIE010000065.1 GCA_028282295.1 Desulfobacterales bacterium
GCCGGAATCAAGCGTTAATTCTGGATGCCGGATCAAGTCCGGCATGACGACGGTTTGCATATTTAGTCGCCGGTTTAATACCAACTCCCGGACCAGCCGGGGGGACCACCAGTGGTCCGTCGGACAACGGGGCACCTCATCTTCGTCACCCCGGCGAACGCCGGGGTCCAGAATCAGAACGATAAAAACCTTGATGTAGTTATCCCTAAACCCAAATGCGTTTGACAAAGGGAAACTCTTTCTACCGGAAAACTCCCCTTTGCATAGCCGGCCGGGCTGAGGATATTTATAAAACACAGTGCGCGAGCCCCTACTGAGCACTCTCGGGATTCATCGGCCACGTGTCTATTATCCGCTTCAACAGCGCGATAAATGTCTCGCGCACCTGTTCGCTGGTAGTCATGATGTCTTCATGGCTCAGGGGTTGGTCGAGGATGCCGGTGCCCATGTTGGTGATGCAGGACAGGCCCATGATGCGCATGCCGGCGTGGGCGGCGGTGATGACTTCGGGGACGGTGGACATGCCCACGGCGTGGCCGCCGAGCATGCGCAGCATACGGATTTCACTGGCGGTTTCGTAGCTGGGGCCGGGCATGTAGCAGTAGACGCCTTCTTTGAGGGAGAGGTTCATATCTTCGGCGCATTTGTGGGCCAGGGTGCGGATGGTTCGGGTGTAGGGGGCGGACATGTCGTTGAAGCGCGGGCCGAAGGTGTCCAGGTTGGGGCCGCGCAGGGGGCTGTCAGTGACCATTTTGATGTGGTCCTTGATGAGCATCAGATCGCCGGGCCGGTAGGCGGGATCGAGGCCGCCGGCGGCGTTGGTGACGATGAGGTTGTTGACGCCAAGCACTTTCATGCAACGCACCGGAAAGACCACGTCGTTCATGTGGTAGCCTTCGTAATAGTGCAGGCGGCCCTGGAAGAGTAAAACCGGTTTGCCGGACAACTTGCCGGCGAGCAGTTGCCCGGCGTGTCCTTCAACGGTGGCGGTTTTAAAATGCGGAATGTCGGTATAGGGCACACGCACCGGGTCTTCGATCTGCTCGCCCAGGGCCCCCAGGCCGGATCCGAGTATCAGGCCGATGCGGGGGGTGATGGCGATATGCTTGCGGATAAATGTGGCGGCGGCGTTTATTTGTGCAAGTTGTTCCATTTTATTTTTCACCTTTGTCGAAGATTTTGCCGATGGCGGCCGGCGGGGTTGAGCGGCCCACCCAGCCCACCAGGATGACGATGGTCAGCAGGTACGGCAGGGTGGCCAGGATGCCGGAGGGGACCGGCACGCCTTTGGCGCCCATGTGGATTTCCAGCCCTTTGGCGCCGCCGAAGATCAGGCAGGCGAGCAAGGCGCCCTGGGGCTTCCATTTGCCGAAGATCATGGCGGCCAGGGCGATGAAGCCGTGTCCGGAAATCAGGGTATTGTTAAAGCGCGACACTACGGCGATGCTCATGGCCGCACCGCCCAGGCCGGCAAGAAAACCGGAAGTCATGACGGCGCCGTAGCGAATGCGCAGCACATTGATGCCGAGTGAATCAGCGGCTTCGGGGTGTTCGCCCACGGCGCGCAGGCGCATGCCGAGCCGGGTTTTGTAGAGAAAAAACCAGGCGGCCCACACCAGCAAGAACGCGAGGTAGACGGTGGCGAAACGATTGAACACCAGGTCCATGAACCCGGCCGATTTGAAGGGCTTGCCTTCGCCGAATAAAAATGACAAGGGGAGCGGAATTTTGTTGGGCACGGTGAGGGTCTGGGTGGCGCCGTCGAAGAACAGGCGGCTTAAGAATGAGGCCAGGCCGGCACCGAGAAAGTTGATGGCGATGCCCGAGACGATCTGCTCGGCGGCAAAGGAGACGCAGGCAACGGCATGCAGCAGGCCGAGAAGCAGGCCGCCCAGGCCGGCGCAGAAAAAGCCGAGCCAGGGGTCCCGGGTGAAGTAGGCCACGGCCGCGCCCACAAAGGCGCCAAAGAACATCATTCCTTCCAGGCCGATGTTGATGATCCCGGACCGTTCGGTGATCACACTGCCGGTGGCGGTGAATATCAGGGGGGTGGAATACATCAGGGTGGTGCCGATGACAAAGCCGAGGTCTTTGATGATCGCGTCCATCAGGCGGCCCTCCTGTTCTTTTTCAGGTTCAGGAGTAAACGGATCAGTTTGGGCATGGCCACAAATATGATGATGGTCCCGATCATGATGTTGATGACTTCCGTAGGCGCGTCCATGGCGTCCTGAATCTTGGAGCCGCCGTACTTTAATGCGCCGAAGAGTAGTCCGGCAAACACGCAGCCGGGGCCGGTGTTGTTGCCGATGAGGGCCACGGCGATACCGTCGAAACCGTAACCTTCCATGGCGGCCAGGGTGGCAATGCGGCGGCTGACGCCGAGCACCTGGAACGCGCCGGCGGCGCCGGCCAGCCCGCCGGCGATGACCATGGAGGTCACCATGCTTTTCCTCACATCGATTCCTCCGGCTTCGGCGGCATGCGGGTTGTGCCCCACGGCGCGCAACTCGTAGCCGAGGGTGGTTTTGTTGAGCACGTACCAGACCAGTGCAGCCAGCAGCAGGGCGAAGACAAAGCCGAGGTTGACCGGTGATTTGAGCACATCCCAGAGCATGGGATGGCCGCGTAAAAATGTGATGCCTTCGGCCGACCGTTTCCAGTGACCGAGGATGTCGATCTGGGCGGTGGGTTGGACGGCAAAGGTTTTGCCGGTCCCTTGCCGCCCAAAGGCGCTGAGGGTTACGGCGAAATTGGACAGGTACAGGGCGGTCCAGTTCAGCATGATGGTGGCGATGACTTCGTTGACGCCGAAGCGGGCTTTCAGGTAGCCTGCAATCCCGCCCCAAATGGCGGCCACCATGACGGCCAGGCCCACGGCCACGATTGCATGCACCCCAATGGGCAGTTTGAAGAAGTATCCGGCCGCGGCGGCGGCCATGGCGCCCATGATATACTGCCCTTCGGCGCCGATGTTAAAGAGCCCGGTCCGCAGGGCAAAGGCCACCGACAGACCGGTGATAATCAGGGGGGTGGCGTAGATAATCACGTAGGAGATATACTTGGGCCGGGAGAAGATCCCTTTCAGGATTATCCAGTAGGCTTCCAGGGGATTGAAACCGGCGACTAGTAAGGTAACGGCGCCCAGGATAAAGCCGATCGCAATTGAGGTCAGCGTGATGCCGAGGGCGCCTTGCAGGAACTTTTCTTTCAGTGTTTGCCGGTCAGGCTTCATCCAAAGTCTCCTCTCTTGCGCCGGCCATGAGCAGGCCGATCCGGTTTTCGTCGGCCTCGGCGGCATCGAGGGTGCCCACGATGCGGCCTTTGAAAATCACGGCAATGCGGTCCGACACATTGATTATTTCGTCCAGTTCAAAGGAGATGAGCAGCACGGCCTTGCCCCGGTCACGCTGCTGCACCAGGGCTTGGTGCACGTATTCGATGGCGCCCACGTCAAGGCCCCTGGTCGGTTGGGAGGCCACCAGGATATCGGGATCATTGGAGACTTCCCGGGCAATGATGACTTTCTGCTGATTGCCGCCGGAAAGCGCCTTGGCGGCCAGGCGGGGGTTTTGGGGGCGCACGTCGTAATCCCGGATGCACTGATCGGCAAAGTGATAGATGGCGTCGTGGTTCAGCACGCCCCGGTGGGAGAACGGTGCTTTGGGATAGGTTTCCAGGATCAGGTTTTCGGCAACATCGAATTCGAGCACCAGGCCGCGTTTCTGCCGGTCTTCGGGAATGGCGCAGATGCCGTGCTGGTTGATGATGGTTTGGGGCGCGGCGTTGGTGATCTCCCGGCCGCGAAAGAAAATGCGTCCGGCGGCGGCCTGGCGCAACCCCATCAGGGCTTCGACGAGTTCCGATTGACCGTTGCCGTCCACGCCGGCAATGCCCAGGATCTCCCCTTTGTGCAGTTCCAGGTCAAGGCCGTTCACGGCGGCAATGCCGCGATTGTCCTTGACCACGAGGTTTTGCAGCGACAGGATTTGTTCTTTGCGATGGCACGGTTTCTTGGGCACGGCAAAGGCGACTTCCCGGCCAACCATTTTCGAGGCCAGGTCCTGCTCGGTGACCTCGGCCACTTTGACGGTATCGATAAATTTTCCGCGGTGGATGATGGTGCAGTAGTCGGCGACCTGTTTGATTTCGCGCAGTTTGTGGGTGATGATGATAATCGTTTTGCCTTCGGCGGTCAGGTTGCGGATGATGGTGATCAGTTCCTTGATCTCGCGCGGGGTCAAAACGGCGGTGGGTTCGTCCAGAATCAGGATTTCGGCGCCGCGGTACAGGGCTTTGAGAATTTCGACCCGTTGCTGACTGCCCACGGAGAGGTCTTCAATTCTGGCGTGCGGATCGACGTGCAGGCCGTACTGTTTCGATATTGCCACGACTTTTTTCACGGCGGTTGCCGGATCGAGCAACCCGCCGATTCGGGTCGGTTCCCGGCCCAGGACGATGTTTTGCGTCACAGTGAACCGGGGCACCAGCATAAAGTGCTGATGGACCATGCCGATCCCCTGCCCGATGGCCACATTGGGATCGGCGATGGCGACCCGGCGGCCGTTGATTCGAATTTGGCCTTCGGTGGGACGATAGAGGCCGTACAAGCAGTTCATCAGGGTGGTTTTACCGGCCCCGTTTTCTCCCAGCAGGGCATGTACTTCGCCTTTGTGAACCGTCAGGCTGATGCGGTCGTTGGCGACAAAAGCGCCGAATTTCTTGACTACATCGATCATTTCTACTGCTTTATGGGCAAAGTCGATGGTAGAGGCCAAAGGGTTTGCTCCGGTTTCAGGGATTCAGAAAATCCGTGGAAATTAAGAATTATGAGTTAAGAATTATGAATCAATGTCATTAACTTAAACAATCCGATGGGTCAAAGAGATGTCGCGCAGGACTTGAGCCCTAAGGCCCTTTTGCGATATCTCCTGGATTCCCGCCTGCGCGGGAATGACGCCTGAACACGACGGGGTAAACCCTACGTCGTCATTCCCGCGCAGGCGGGAATCCAGGAAATGTCCCAAAATGCGCAAATTGCTCGCTCCGGCGGCCCGCCGCAACGCAAGGGTGTTTTAC
>JANQIE010000069.1 GCA_028282295.1 Desulfobacterales bacterium
GTTGGCCCCGAAGATCGGGCCAACCTGACCTGAAACCGGGATGCATAAAATGTGAAATTATTTTTGCGCGGGCCCTTAGGGAATACTGAAAACACATCACTCGGATTCGGTGTCGTGATGAATGCGAAAAAGGCAGCTAAAGCAGTCCTTGCATCTGTTTTGTTCCAAACGAAGTTAATTCCTCTGCTGCAGCATTTTCGTCTGAAAGACAAAATCACGATTTTGCTTTATCATCGTGTAGTCGACGGCACCAGCCGCCTACCGGATTACTCACCGGACGGCATGACGGTCACCAAACGGGAATTTGAGCAGCAAATGGCCTATCTGAAGGCCCGCTACCGGCTCATGTCCCTGGCCGACTTTGTGTCGTATCGCCTGCAGGGACGGCGCCCGCCCCCCGGAACCTGCATCGTTACATTTGACGACGGCTGGGCTTCGGTCTATCAAAATGCGTTTCCCATTTTAATAAAATACCACATACCGGCCACCGTCTTCATTGCGCCGGCCCAAATTGAAAACCGCAAATGGTTTTGGGAAGAAAGGCTTCGGTTTCTCATTGCCGGCATCCTTGCCGATCCGCATAAAAACGCGGCTGACCGTGAAGCCCTGACGGCCCTGTTGGCCGAGGAAGGGTTTAAGGGGGATAACAACCGCCTCTTGCCCGGTGAACTGGCTTTGCTGCTGGACCGTCTGGTCGTGTACTTCAGGACCCGCCCGCAGGCCATGCGTCGCGGTTTTATCGCCGCGCTGGAGGCCATCGGGCGTGCCGGCACCCGCGCACCCGTCAATCCCTTCATGAACTGGGACCAGGTTCGTGAAATGGCTGCTCACGGTGTCGGCTTCGGCTCCCACAGCTTGACCCATCGTAATTTGCTCACCTGCGATATTGCCACTGCGCATACGGAGATCCATGTGTCCAAGCGTCAAATTGAAACTCAACTGCAAAAAGCGGTCACCCTGTTTGCTTTTCCCTACGGCAAGCAGAACGAAGAGATTCGCCGGCTCGTGCAAGACGCCGGGTACCGCGCCGCGGCGCTCACCGTGCGCGGCCACAATGATGTGCACGCAGATCTTTTTGCCTTGAAGCGTATCAATATTCACAGCCAGGTTGCGGCCACCGTCCCTTTTTACGCCTGTCGGATTCTTAAATTGTTTGATAAATACTGACAGGTGTGCGATCGGTTGTCGTTTTTATGGCCGGCTCCGTGATGGAGCACCTTGAGATTACCCGTCCGTCAGGGCGAAGGAGATTGTCCCATGAGTGACCTGGTTAGCGTTGTTATTCCGGCATACAACAGCGCCCCTTTTGTTTATGCAGCGATATCTTCGGTACTGCTTCAGTCTTACGAAGCAATTGAAATCATCGTGATCAATGACGGTTCGACGGATGACACCGGCGCTGTCCTCGAACCTTTGCGCCCCCGTGTGCGTTACCGGCAGACGGCCAACCAGGGCGCCGCCGCTGCGCGCAATCTGGGGCTGGAAATGGCCGCCGGCCGCTATGTGGCCTTTCTCGATGCCGATGATCTTTGGCATCCTTGCAAGATCGCCTGCCAGGTGGACACCCTTACGCAACATCCCCGGCTCGGCGCGGTATTTACGAATATCGCCACCATGAACGCAGCGGGTGAATTGATAGACACCAATGCACTGCACAAACACTACCGCCTGTTTAAAAACTATCCCTCCTTGTCTTTGCGCCGCATCTTCGACCAGCGGGCTGCGTTACCGCTCGCCCCGACAAAGAGCATTGATCTTTTCTACGGGGATATCTTCGAACATCTTTTTTTGGGCAACTTTATCCCGACCCCTTCGATCCTGTTCAGACGCAGTCTTTTGGAAACGACCGGTACCTTTGACAGCACTCTCGACACCCAGGAAGATTACGATCTGTGGTTGCGCATGGCCGGCCGGGCCGCTTTTGGCGTGATCGACTACCCCCTGCCCCTGATTCGCCGCTGGCCGCATCAACTGACGCAACTCAGCGGCCATGTGAAAATCACCAACGATGTGCTGAGGGTCATCCGCAATCAGGTGCAGACCAACTATCATCAGATCTCCAGGGAGCTGTTGAATCTGCGGATGTCCGATCTATGTCTGGAAAAGTGTAAAACCGAAATCGGTGCGCGTAACTATCGCTGCTTGGGCCGGTTTTTGCTCAAGTGGTTGCATTTCTTCCATCACACGGGTTACATCCGGCGTTCACGGGACCGCTACCTTCATCCTGTAAAACTTACCACCCTGGCGGCCAAGCTGTATCGTTTGTTACGTTTGATGCTCGTCCGGCCGCCCACGGAAAAAACGTTTCCCGGCGCATGCTGTTTGGATGAACGGATTGTTTGAGTTGATCAACCTGCCAGCAGCGGTTTGAGAAACCTGCCGGTGTGACTCGCCTTGATTGTGGCTACCGTCTCCGGCGGACCGGCCGCCACCACGCGGCCGCCGGCGTGCCCTCCTTCCGGCCCCAAATCGATGATCCAGTCGGCGGTTTTGATCACATCCAGGTTGTGTTCGATAACGATCACCGTGTTGCCGGCGTCCACCAATCGGCGCAAGACCGTCAGCAACATGCGGATGTCCTGAAAATGCAGGCCGGTGGTGGGCTCGTCCAGGATGTACAGGGTTTTGCCGGTGTCGCGTTTGGCCAGTTCGCGGGCCAGTTTGATGCGCTGGGCCTCGCCGCCGGACAACGTGATCGCGGACTGACCCAGTTTGATGTAGCCCAGCCCCACATCCATCAGGGTGTCGAGAATTGCGCGGATTTTGGGATGCGTGGCGAACAGGTCGTGCGCCAGGCGCACCGACAGATCGAGCACATCGGCGATGGAATGGCCTTTGTACAGGACCTGCAGCGTGGCGTCGTTGAAGCGTTTGCCCTGGCACGTTTCGCAGGGAACGTATACATCGGCCAGAAAGTGCATCTCCACCTTGATGTAGCCGTCTCCCTGGCAGGCTTCGCAGCGGCCTCCCTTGACGTTGAAGGAAAAGCGGCCTTTTTTGTAACCGCGTTCTCTGGCCGTGGGCAGTTGGGCAAATAAATCACGGATATGATCGAAGACTTTGGTATAGGTGGCTGGATTGCTGCGCGGGGTGCGGCCGATGGCTTTCTGGTCGATGCTGATCACCTTGTTAATGTGTTTCAGGCCCTGGATGCCCTGGTGGCGGCCCACGTCCATGGCGCCGCCGTGCAGTTGGCGCGCCAGGGCCGGGAAGAGGATCTGGTTGATCAGGGTCGATTTGCCGGCCCCGGAAACACCGGTGACCGTGACCAGAAGGCCCAGCGGGATGCGCACGTCGATGTCGGCCAGGTTGTTGGCGGACGCTTTTTTAACGGTGATCCAGGGGCCGCGGCGGGCCGGTGTGCGGCGGGTTTGCGGCAGCGGGATATCTTCCTTGCCGGTCAGGTAACGGCCGGTGACCGAGGCGCGATTGCGGCCCACGGCGGCCGGGGTGCCCTGGGCGACGATCTGCCCGCCCAGCAAACCGGCGCCCGGTCCGATATCGACCAGCCAGTCGGCCGCAACCATGGTCTCGCGGTCGTGCTCGATGACGATCAGGGTGTTGCCGATGTCGCGCAGATGGCACAAGGTTTCCAGCAGCCGGATATTATCGCGCTGGTGCAGGCCGATGGAAGGTTCGTCGAGAATATAGAGCACGCCGGTCAATTCGGACCCGACCTGGGAGGCCAGCCGGATGCGCTGGGATTCGCCGCCCGACAGGGTCGGCCCCTTGCGCGAGAGCATCAGGTAGTCGAGCCCCACATTGATCAGGAACCCGAGCCGGTTGGTGATCTCCTTGATCAGTTCGCTGCCGATCAACTTCTGGTTGCCGGCCAGCTTCAACCCCTGCAAAAAGTCATAGGCCTCGCCGATGGTCATTTCGGTGACGTCCATGATCGATTTGCCGGCGATAAAGACATTGAGCACTTCGGGTTTCAGGCGGCGGCCCCGGCATGTGCGGCAGGGTTTTTCCGACATGAACCCGGCGTAGTACTTCTTCTGGTGCTCGGACTGGGTTTGACGGTAGCGGCGCATCATGGTGGGCAGCAACCCTTCCCAGGACGTGCGGAATTTGCCCTGGATTTTCTCCGAGTCCCACTGCACCAGGATTTCCTTACCGTTGGACCCGAACAGGATGGTGTCGCGCTGCTTTTTGGGCAGTTTTTTCCAGGGCGTATCGTAATTCAGTTGCCATTGTTCTTCCATGGCCTTTAACTGGCGGCCGCCCCAGGACGTGCTGTTGCCGCCGCCGCGGGAAAAGTAGCCGCGCCAGGGCACCAGGGCGCCTTCGCGGATGGTCAGGTTTTTGTCCGGAACCACTTTGTCCGGGTCCATGGTCAGTTGAATGCCGATGCCGTTGCAGTCCGGGCACATCCCCTGGGGTGAATTGAAAGAAAACAGCGGTGGATCGAGGGCCGGATAGGCGATTCCGCAGCAGGAGCGGCTTTCGCTCATTTGCAGGTCTTTTTGATCCGCCATGTGGACGGTCAGACGGCCGCTGCCGAACTTCAGGGCCTGTTCCACCGAATCGGTGAGCCGTTTGCGAAAAACCGTGCCGGACTTGATCACCAGACGATCGATGACCACCTCGATGGTATGTTTTTTCTGTTTGGGCAATTGCTGGACGTTGTCCAGTTCCTGGACCACCCCGTCGATGCGCACCCGGGCAAACCCCTCGGTTTTGAGTTTGGCTAAATGATCCTTGTGCTCCCCTTTGCGGTTTTCCACAATCGGGGCCAGCAGCATGATGCGCGACTGCGCCGGCAGGGTCAGGATTTGATCCACCATGGCCTGGGCATTGCCCCGGCCCACCGGACGGCCGCAGGTGTAGCAGTGCTGCGTGCCGATGCGGGCAAACAGCACTCGTAGATAATCGTAGATTTCGGTGATGGTGCCGACCGTGGAGCGGGGATTGCGGCTGGCCGACTTTTGCTCGATGGAGATGGTGGGCGACAGGCCCCGGATGGTGTCGTAGCGCGGTTTTTCCATCTGGCCGATGAACTGGCGGGCATAGGCCGACAGCGATTCCACATAGCGCCGCTGGCCCTCTGCAAAGATGGTATCAAAGGCCAGACTCGATTTGCCCGAGCCTGACACGCCGGTAAAGACGATCAGCTTTTTTTTGGGCAATTCAACATCGATATTTTTCAGGTTGTGCTCACGGGCGCCGCGGACGATGATCGTGTCCAGCTCGTTGGCCGCGCGATTTTTACGGTTGCGCCCGGCGAGCGGTTTTGAACGTTTTTTTTGAGGAGTCATGGGGCAAATACCTTCGCGGTTGATGGTCAAGCATCCTTATTTACCCCAAAGCGGCCTGAATTGCCAGAAGCGCTTGTCCGTTTTTTCAATTTCGGATTTGCATTTTTCAAATGGGCCCCCATATTTAGTAACAACTTAGTGCTTAGCCGCTACAACCGCTATAAAATTGAGGAGGTGACCATGGGACTTCAGGAAAAACTGGACGCCTATAAAAAAGATTTTGTGGCCAAAGCGCCCCAGGCGGCGCTTGATGTCATGCACCGGGCCACTGAGGATTTGCGCCAATCAGGGATCTTGCTCAACACTGTCCAGGTTGGGCAGGTGGCCCCTGATTTTGCCTTGAAAAATACGGAAAACAAAACCATCGCACTGAACGACCTGCTCGATCGCGGTCCGGTGGTGCTCAGTTTTTACCGGGGGATCTGGTGACCGTACTGCAACATGGAGCTGGAAGCTCTGAACAGCGCCTCCGAGGACTTCAAACGCTTGGGGGCCACCCTGGTTCTGATCGCGCCGCAACTGACCGGCTACAACCGCAAACACCGGCAGGAAAAACAGTTGTCCGTCGACATCCTGCACGATCCCGGCAACACCGTGGCTGCGCGCTACGGGCTCCGGTTTAAACTTCCCGACGACTTGAAAGCCTTGTACGAGAAGTTCGGCATCGACCTGGAACTTTACAACGGCGATGACTCCTGGACCCTGCCGCTGCCCGCGCGTCTGATCATCGATGCCGACGGCGTGCTCCAATACACCGCCATCGATGTGGATTACACTGTGCGGCCCGAACCGGAACATACTCTCAACGCCTTGAAGGATTTTGCCGCCTGATCGAGCCGGCTCTGCTTGAGGTTCGGTCCACAGTTCCGGGGGGCGCGCTGTGCCCCAGTGTTATCGCTGCAAGGTGGGTGCTGGTTGGCGTGTCAGGATTTGACTACCAACACCGCCGTTCCTTCCAATGCGCGGATCAGTTTGACGCTGACGTCGCCTAACACAAATTCTTCGGATTTTGATTTTTTCTTTCGGCCAATCACTACCATGCGGTATGGCTTTTTGTTGTATTGATCGATGATGCCGTCGGTGACGGTGGTAAAAGGTTGAGTTGTCAGTTCGATTTCAACGGCGGTGGGCGCGATACCGCTTTGGACCAGTTTTTCCTTGGTCTGGTGCAGCATTGACGACAGGCGGTCGATTTCCTGGTTCAGGTAGTCGGGCCCCAAAAGTTTTTCACCGGCGGCCGGCTTGCGCAGCACATGCAATAACTGGCGACGTGGACGAGCCGGTTTTCATGCTCGTCCAGCAGCATGATTGCGCACCCTTTGACTTCAAACTCGCGGCAGATGAGTTCGGCCAGGTGCTTGATCAACAGGTTCAGGTCTTCGTAGTTGAGCATGGCGTGGGTGATCGCTTTGAATTCTTTGAAGTAAATTTTGCGAGCCGGATCATTTCCCATTTTTGCACTCCTGTTTGGCTGGGTTGTGGATAAGATAGCTTCTAAAACCGGTTGATACAGGCACGGTGGCTGAGAGGAGTTTCGGGTTTAGGATGCACAGCAGGGCGAAGGGGCTGCGAAGCAAAAAAAGTGCAATTCGGTTGATGGCGGCGCTGGTAGGTGCGGGGTAGTTATGAATAGGCTAAGAGGTTTGCAGCCGGGTGTCTACAGTTTTCAGGAATTTTTTTAAATTAAACGGTTTGGCGAATATGTCCGTGTAGCCTAATTCGGCCAACTGGTTTAGTTTGGGATGGTCCGGGTGACCGGTGATAATAATGACTTTGATTTGATTCAGTTCCGGGTCTGCTTTGATCACGCGGCAAAGTTCCAGTCCGTCCATCTCCGGCATGAAGATATCCAGGATGAGCAGATCCGGTTTGAAGGTCCCCAGGCGGATCGAGGCCTCTATGCCGTTGGCCGCCGATTCCACCAGATAGGGCAGATCACGGGTCAGGGCGTCGCTCAACAGGTTGCGTATGTCCGGGTCGTCATCCACCACCATTATTTTAAAAGCATTTCCGGCGGGCAGGCCAACAAGCACCTCAAGCTCTTCCTGGGACAGCGGAACCTCGGCAATCGATTTCGGTTTATGATCAACCATGCCGGGTATCGTATGCTATATCCAGGGGGGTGTCAAACAGGCGTTAGAACCTCTGAAGGAGGCGAACCGGGCGATTCTTTACAAAAAATGGCGATTGTGCCATAGAGGAAAACGCGTTGTCACTGTGCACTTTGTTTGCGACTTGAGCGCCGATCACAAGTAGGATGCCATGCTTCGAGAACTAGCGATTCGAAATTTTGCCATCATCGACGATTTGAAAATAGCATTTGATGACGGTCTGACCATTTTGAGCGGTGAGACCGGTGCCGGAAAATCGATCATCATCAATGCCGTGAATTTGCTGCTTGGAAGCCGGGCCAGCGCCAAGCTTGTCCGCACCGGGGCCGACGCCGCCGAATTGGAAGCCTTGTTCGACATTCCAGCCGATTGCCGGGTGGCCGAGGTCATGCGTGCCGCCGATTATGATGCTTCCGAGGGCCTGCTGGTCCGTCGGGTCATTGCGGCCAATGATCGCCACCGGATTTATATCAACGGCCGTTTGGCCACGATGCAGGTGCTTAAAACGCTGACCGCCAATCTGGCCAGTATTTCCGGCCAGCATGCCCACCAGGGGTTGCTCAAAGAGGAGCAACATCTTGCGATCCTCGATCAGTTCGGTAATTTGGTCGGCTTGCGGGAGCAAACGGCCCAACTGCATCAGCAGATTGTCCCCCTGCTTGAGAAACTGAAGGACTACCGGCGCCGTGAACAGCAACAGGCCGAGCATTTGGAGCTGTTGACGTTTCAGCAGGCTGAGATCGAACAAGCCGACCTTCAACCCGGCGAGGACGATGCCCTGGAGGCTGAACGGACACGCCTTAAAAATGCGGCAAACCTGCAACAGACCGTGCAACACGGGATTGCCGTTCTTTACAGCGCCGACGGCGCCGTTGTCGAACGGTTGGCGGAGGTGGGCAAGCGGCTGGAGCAGGCCACCCGCGTCGATACCCGCTTGAAGCCGATAACCGACCAGTTGAACGGCTTGATGTACCAGCTCGAGGATTCGGCGTCGGAGTTGCGCGACTACCTGCAAACCATCGAAATGGACGAGGCGCACCTGGAGGAGGTTGAGCAGCGGCTCGATATGCTCAACAAACTCAAGCGTAAATACGGTGGGTCGCTCGATGCGGTCCTGGATCACCGTGACCGCATCGAAAAAGAACTGGCCCGGACACGGTCGATTGGCAAAGAGATCGAGGCCACCCGAAATCGTCTGGCCTCGTTGCATGGACATCTGGCCGCTACCGCACGCGAACTTTCTGCCCAACGGCGTCAGGTGGCCGAGCAACTGGGCAAGCATGTCGAGAAGGAGCTGGCCACTCTCAAAATGACGGGGACCCGGTTTGAGGTGTTGTTGTCACCCAATGGGCAGGACGACGGGGCTGAGCCGTTCTTGACGGTTGACGGCTATGCGGTGAACGAAAACGGCATGGAGCGGGCCGCCTTTCTGATCGCACCCAACGTGGGCGAGGCGCTCAAGCCGCTTGCCGGGATCGCTTCGGGGGGCGAATTGTCCCGGGTGGTTTTGGCCCTGAAAGCCATTTTGGCCCATAACGATGCTGTTGAAACCGTTGTTTTTGACGAGGTCGACGCCGGTATCGGCGGGAGTGTCGCTGAGGTGGTCGGCCGCAAACTGGAAGCCCTGGCCCGCTTTCATCAGATTGTTTGCATCACCCATTTGCCCCAGATCGCTATGTACGGCGACCGGCATTTTCGTATATCCAAGCACGTAAACAAGGGACGGACCCATACCAGGATAGAACCGGTCGAGGCCGATGCGCGGGTGCACGAAATTGCACGGATGCTCGGCGGTCTCGAAATTACGTCGACGACGCTCGACCATGCCCGTGAAATGCTTGGCCGCAAATAGTCTCGCTCCATCTATGCTCTGCGTAATTTTATGTATCGCCTTGGGCACCCAAGCCGTGCTATATTTACCGAACCGTTTGACCGGCTGACCGGTTAGGTTGGCTATCTATTTGATATTAAGGAGAAAAAAAGTGCCGATTTATGAGTTCAAATGTTCGAAGTGTAATCATTTTTTTGAATTGCTGGTCATGGGAGGCGCGCAGGAAGCCGAGGCGGCGTGTCCTTCGTGCAAGTCGCAGAAATTTGAGCGGGTCATGAGTACAAGTAATTTTGCCATGGGCGGTGGTAAAAGTTCGGGGGTGAACAGCCAGACACGCAGTTGTTCCGGCGGATCGTGCACCACCTATGAAATACCGGGCCCTTCGCGCTAATCCGCCATTCGTTTGTCAGAACAAGTTCCGCCGAATTCTACCGGCTTGCCTGCGTTTACCGCATAATGAAAATGATTTACAGTCGATCGACACCGGGGTTGATGTTGAATGATGAAACAGCTTCACAGGCAAGAAAAAGAGCAGTTTAAGAAACTATTTCAGCAAGAGCAGATTGATCAGTTCGAATTACGCTTCAAGGTGCTGGATGTCTTCATGCAGACTGAAAAGCATGTGACTTCCGCTGAATTGGTTGCTTTGCTGCATGACCGTGGCGTCGATTTAAGGGCCGAATTTGTGCGTGAAACCCTGAAGTTGATGTGTTGCCTGGGGTTCGCCCAAAAACGGCAATTCGACAATGGTCAGGTCCGTTATGAGCACCGTCATATCGGCCAGCACCATGATCACATGATTTGTACCAAATGCAAACGGATCATCGAGTTTAGCAATGAAGCGCTGGAAAATCTTCAAATAAAAATTGCCGATGAGCACGGCTTTCACATGTTGCAGCACAAGATGGAGATTTACGGCATCTGCACGGATTGCCTGCAGCAACGCGATGATTGCATGCCGTTGACAAACGCGCGTACTGGTGAAAAGCTGGTCATTAAAGCGATTAACGGCGGGGCCGCGTCACGTATGCGCCTGATGGCCATGGGGCTGCGCATCGGCGATGCCATCGAAGTGATTACCAATCTGGGGCAAGGGCAGGTCGTGGTGGCCCTGGAGTTAAAACGGTATAGCTTGGGCCGCGGCTTGGCGCAAAAAATTATCGTACAGCCCCAATGAACAAGCCCGTAGCGCGATGCGGCTCGAGCATTGCGTCAGGATGACGTGTCCCATGGCGGATTTTGAACCGGCGTATCTTTCCAGTTTGCAAAGCGGTTTACTGCTGCGCAGAAGCCGGCAGGCGCGGCGGATGCTTGCCAAGTGCACGCTTTGTCCCCGCAAATGCCGGGTGAACCGCCTCGATGGCGAGCTCGGGGTGTGCAAAACAGCATGGCAGGCAATGGTCTCCAGTTACGATGCTCATTTTGGGGAAGAAGCACCCCTGGTCGGGCAAAGGGGTTCCGGAACCGTTTTCTTCACCCATTGCAATTTGTTGTGTCTGTTTTGCCAGAATTACGATATCAGCCACGAGGGATGGGGACGGCCGGTGGATGACAAGGAGCTTGCCGCCATCTTCCTTGAACTACAGCAACAAGGCTGTCACAATATCAATTTTGTCACACCCTCACATGTTGTTCCCCAGATTCTGGCTGCCGTGAAGATTGCAGCGCAAAACGGGTTGAAGATTCCGTTGGTGTATAATTCGGGCGGGTATGACCGCGTTTCCACCTTGAGATTGCTCGAGGGGGTGGTCGATATTTACATGCCTGATTTTAAATTCTGGGGCGCCCAAATTTCCGATGATGCCTGTCAAGCCGCGGATTATTCCGAGGTGGCACGCCGGGCAATAAAGGAAATGCACCGCCAGGTCGGTGATTTGGTGATGGATGAACACGATCTGGCATGCCGGGGCGTGTTGTTGCGGCACTTGGTGTTGCCCAATGGGTTGGCGGGGACTCGCGATATTATGCGGTTTGTGGCCCGCGAGATCTCGCCCCATACCTACGTGAATATTATGGCCCAATATCGGCCGTGCGGGCGTGCGACCGATTTAAAAGGACTGGCCCGGGCCGTGTCGTCGCAGGAGTATCGCGCCGCGGTGCAATCGGCCCGCAATGAAGGGTTGACCCGCCTGGATCAACCCCGGCGTGTGTTTATGTTTCGTTAAAATCGAATCGCAGTGACGGAAACAAGGTTTTATGTCCCGAATCTATGCAGTCGGAGATATTCACGGCCAATTCGACAAGCTCAAGCGGTTGATGGATCGCGTTGCAATCGATTATTCACAGGACACGCTTGTTTTTTTGGGCGATTATATCGACCGCGGTCCGGGCTCGTTCGAGGTGGTGCAGTATTTGATCGAGCTGCAACAGGCCCATCCGGAGGTTGTTTTGTTGAAAGGCAATCATGAAGAGATGCTGCTCGACTACCTTGCCGGCCATAATCGTCTTTTTTATCTTCGAAACGGCGGCTATCAGACCATTGAAAGCTACCTGAATCAGCAAGCAAGTGATAAAAATGCGCCTATTCCGGATCATCATTTGCAGTTTTTTAATTCGCTGGCGCTTTATCACGAGACGGTTCAATATGTTTTCGTGCATGCCGGCTTGAAGGACGGTGTCCCGTTGGCGCAACAAGATCCGGCGGATCTGTTGTGGACGCGTGAGCGTTTTATTCAGTCAAAATACGATTTTGGCAAAACAGTTGTATTCGGGCATACGCCGTTTGAGGCGCCCTATGTCAAAAACCAAAAAATCGGTGTCGACACCGGCGCGGCCTATGGCGGCAAATTGACCTGCGTGGAATTACCGGCCGTGACCTTCCATCACGCATGAGACGTTGCCGGTGACATTGAAGAGAGGGCCGGTTTGACATTAAGCCTCGTTGGATGGTAAACGGGGGCCAACTTCAATGAGTCCTACGACATTAGGTGCAGCATGAAGATGATGAAACTGTTTATCAGTGCCGCTTTCGTGTTTTTTATGGCCGGCCCGGTGATGGCCGAGCGGTTGTCCGTTACTTCCGCGGTGGCCAACATTCGCAGTGGGCCGGGCACACAGCATGAAGTTCTGTGGAAGGTGGAGCAAAATCACCCGCTCAGGGTCCTGGAGAAATCGCGGGGTTGGATTCGGTTTCGAGATTTTGAAGGTGATGAGGGATGGGTCCATCAATCGCTTACCGGCAGGGCGGCGACCGTGATTACCACAAGGGACAAATGTAACGTGCGTTCCGGGGCGGGCACAAAATACGAAATTGTTTTCACGGTGGGCAAGGGGGTTCCCTTCAGGGTGCTCAAGCGCAAAGCCAAATGGTTGCGTATTCGGCATGCTGACGGTGATCATGGCTGGATCCATAAGTCGTTGATTTGGTAGACGTGATCTGCAAGCAGCGTGAGTTTGCGCGGATTTCACAATACTTCCGGATGGACCCGGTCTAATTAATTTGGGAGGACAAATGGTTCAGAAAAAAAAGGTTACCCGCAAGCAGCTCTTAAAGGAGCCGGATGAATTCATAACTTTTTCAGGGCGGCTGATCGCGTTTGCAACGCTTTATAAAAATCAAATTGTTATCAGCGTTTGCATTATTTTGGGATTAATTGGGGCCATGGGTGCCTTTCGGTATTACGTTAATTCAGCCGAAGAAAAAGGGTTTGTCATGCTGGAGAAAGCGCGTCTTAAATATGACAAAGCCTTGCAAACCGATGGGGCGGAAAAAGCCTACGAGGCCACCGCAGCCGATTTTAATGCCATTCTCGATGACTACGCCGGACGCAGGGCCGGTCAATTTGCCCGACTTTTTTATGCCAATATCTGCTACCGAGCCGGCAAAGTGGATGAGGCGATCAAGCATTACCAGCAGGCCCTGGATGTGTTTGGCGATAATCCGTCTTTTCGTAATTTGGTTTTGAGCGGCTTGGGGTATGCGTATGAATTTAAACAGGACGCTGCGCAAGCCATCAAGTATTTTGAAATGATTGTGCAGGGCGACCAACCGCTGCTTAAGGATGAAGCCTTGTTCAATCTTGGGAGGTTGTACGCCGCTGAGCGCAACGATCAAAAAAGTACGGATGCTTACGGTAAAATCGTGTCCGAGCATACCGAGTCGATGTACTACGAGATCGCTGCCGAACGCATCGCAGGATAGGGCCGCCGGGGGCAATAAATGCCATTTCCGGCAGAGGCACACGTTTGTTTTGGTGGGTCTACCTGCCGCCGGTCAGTTCCGATTACCGATTTCGAGTTTGAATTTTTTGATTTTTTGGTTGAGGCCGCTTTTGCCGATGCCCAATAATTCCGCTGCGTGGGCCTGAACATTGTTTGTCATTTTCAGGGCTCGTTCAATCATGCGTTTTTCAATCAGGGATAAGGTCTCGTTGAGTTTGGCGTTTTGCGGGATGCCGTCCAGGTGCAAGGTGTTGTAAACCTGCTCCTTGAACTGGCGCGGCAGGTCGGGGACGCGAATCCGGTCGGATGGGCACAGGATCATGGCCCGTTCGATAACGTTTTCCAACTCGCGGACATTGCCCGGCCAACCATAGTCGAGAAACAGGCGCTCAACTTCCGAAGTCACGCCGGTGACCGGAATGCCGGCCGCCCGTTCGCCAGCATATTTACCGATAAAGTGTTCAACCAACAGCCGCAAGTCTTCGGGGCGTTCGCGCAGGGGGGGCAGACCGATGTGCAGGACGTTCAAACGGTAGTAAAGGTCTTCGCGAAAGCGGCCTGCCGCGACCTCTACTTTGAGCTGTTTGTTGGTGGCGGCAATAATGCGGATATTGACCTTGATCGGATCGATGCCGCCGACACGCTCGAACATTCTTTCCTGAAGCACCCGCAGGAGTTTTACTTGCAGGTTGGAGGAGAGTTCCCCGATTTCATCCAGAAACAGGGTGCCGTTGTCGGCCAACTCGAAACGGCCCTTCTTGGTAGCAACGGCGCCGGTGAAGGCGCCCTTTTCGTGACCAAACAACTCGCTTTCCAATAGGTTTTCCGATAGCGCGCTGCAATTTACCGCGACAAACGGATCGTCGCGGCGCGGGCCGTTAAAGTGGATCGATTTGGCCACCAATTCCTTACCGGTGCCGTTTTCGCCTTCGATCAGCACGGATGCATTGGCGGGCGCTATTTTTTGGATCGTTTTATAGACCTCCTGCATGGCTTGGCTTTTGCCGATGATATTGCCGAAACTGAACTGTGATTTGACCGTGTCTCGCAGGCGCCGGTTTTCACTTACCACCCGATACAGGGCGATGGCCTGGTTGATATACAAGACGAGCCGTTCATTGTCGAAGGGTTTGGTAATATAAGTGTAGGCACCTTTTTGCATCGCCTCGACCGCCTTGTCGACCGTGCCGTGGGCCGTCATCATGATCACCGGCAGATCCGGATTCTTGGCTTTGATGTTTTCCAGCAGGGCGATGCCGTCCATCCCCGGCATTTTCATGTCGGTCAGGACCAATTCGACTTCGGCCTGCCGCATTAATTCCAACGCTTCGGTTGCGTTGTTGGCGGCCAGCGCCTGAAACCCTTCTTCTTCCAAAACGGCGTTGATGATCCGGGTGTAGTTTTTCTCATCATCCACTACCAGAACCGTTTCCATTACGAATCTCCCTGACTGATCGGCAAGGCCACGATGACCCGTGTGCCGCCCTCCGACCGATTTTCAATACCGATGTGTCCTTTGTGCGATTCTATTATATTCTTGACGATCCCTAAACCTAAACCGGTCCCTTCCTCTTTGGTGGTAAAAAAGGGGTCCCAGATTTTTTCGAGGGTTTCCACCGCGATACCGCCCCCTTCGTCTTCGATCAACATTTGCACCTGGCCGTTTTCGGCTTGAAGCGCCACGTGGATGTTGCCGCCGTCGGGCATGGCCTGCATCGCATTGATCAACAGGTTGAGAAATGCTTGATAAAGCATGTCCGCGTCCGCATCGATCGCAGGCACTTGATGCGCGTATGATGTGACAATCTGATGATTTTGCTGTTGAATTTGCGGTTCAAGAAATTTTAGGTTTTTTTCAATAATTTCCTCTAAATGGCAGGGCATCAAATTGGGGGCGCGCGGTTTGGCATAGTTCAAGAAGTCGCTGATAATATTGTTGAGACGGCCGGCCTCCTCAACAATGATATCCGGAATTGAATTGGCAGGATCGATTTGGGCGATTTTCTTTTTGAGTAATTCGGCCGAACTTTTGATGATACCCAAAGGATTGCGAATTTCATGCGAGACGCCGGCGACCATCTCGCCCAAAGCGCTCAGGCGTTCCGCCCGGTTCAACTGCTCTTTGAGGCGCAGGCGCTCCAAGGCACGTTTTTCAATTATTTTTTCGCCCCGTTTTACCAAAAAGCGTAAAACAATAAATATAGTCCCCATGACAATTGCGCAGGTAATGACGACCAGTATTTGAAATCTGAAAATCGTCTGATAGTCCTGGGTCAGATCCTGGACGATTTCAACCACCCCGAGCACCGGCCCGGAAATGCGCGCCAGCGGTTTCTCGGCACGTAACGGGGCGAAGGTCACCAGGTACGATTCCTTGGGAAACCCCAAAAGTATTTGCCAGAAGTTGCCGCGTTGAATCAGTTTGGAGGTGGATTGCCCTTCACGGGCTTTATAGTAACCGGTCCCCCCTATGTTTTCCCTGCCCACCAGTCGTTTTTCAAAGCTGTAGGAAATAATGTTTTTTTCACGATCATAAATGTTTACACGCTCCACCCGAAAGCTGTGCAGGGTGCTACGCACCACCTTGTCCATCCGCTCGAATTGTTCTTTGTTCCTCAGTTGGATTTGGCGGTATTTCAAGGCCACCGGCAGGACGAACTGTAAAAAAACCTGATGATTCAAGTTTTCGATCAGAACATGCGCGTAGTCTTCACTTTTCTCCCGCTGAAGCGCCCGTGCCCAATGGGTGTTGAGCAGCGTGAGCACCAGGGTGCCGCCGAAAATAACAATCAAGCTGGTAAAAGTAAAATACTTCACCAGTCGAAAGGGTTTTATTTTTTCATCAATTTCATGTGTTTTCATAACGGGGTTTGCTTGGCAAGAGACCAAGAGAAGGTAAACCGTCATGTCGCCATCGTGACGCGCATGCAATCGGGGCATTGGTCCTTGCGTGTCGAAAAATAGCAAGCCCCTTGTGTAAGGTAAAGCTTTATTTTCACGGCATTATGTAGCTTTGACGGGCAAAGTGCGGCACCATTGTATGAATCAAGGTGTGACGAATTGATCAATCAGGGAGCATTTTTTTATACGCTGGTATCCATAAGTAAGTGTCCATCCGGAAATAGCAGCTTTTGGTTCCTGGTAAGGCCCGAGCTTTTTTAAACCGCAGGCATAGCGGGCTACTGCCGAGGATTCTAAAAATGCGAGAACGCCGCCAGGGGCCAAAAGATGCTATTTCCGGATGGACACAAATTAGAAATTGGGATTGTATGTGGTATCAAATTACCCAAAAGTGTCATGGTTGTGACATTTGTAGGTGCCAATTCCCACCATGAAAATTCAAAATTTACGCTTGAAATCGATATCCCCAAAGGATTCATATGAAAAAATGACGAATCGTGTTGGCGGCATTGTATTTGCATTAATTTCCCGTGTGTCGATTGCTGTCGCAATAGCTCAGACAAAGGGTGCGCTCAGCAATTAAAGCAACCCACTGCATGCGCCGATGACAGGTGTAGCCGCCGAAAGTCCGGCGCTTTAGACCGGGAAAACGTTAACTGAATTTGAGCTCGGGTGAATGTCAATTATGGTTGGTGTGCCAAAATGTTTTCAGTGTCTACTTCCATCGTTTTTTATAAGTCACTTTTATACAAAGGTCATCGAATACAACATATTCAGTCAGGCAATTTATTTAACTACAACATGAGGTCGTGAGTTAAAACTATATATAAATTATATACAAATTATATATAATTTGCTTGACATTAAACTGACAAAAAGTCATTTTAGAATGTAATAGTGATAATTGTAAGTAGACGAAGTTGGCGGCTAACGGTTTGTAACTCACAGTATTAGTAGTATTAGAATGAAAGACGCGTTCGATGACCAAGAACTCGAAACAGACAATTCGCAAAGGAAAAAACGCGCTTAAGGAGATTCGGGAATCTCTTCTAATGAGTAAAGCGGAGTTAGGACGCAAAGCAAATGTTTCGCCCATAACGATTTCACGTATCGAACAGGGGCTGCCCTGTCGGATGGAAACCAAACGCAAACTTATACTGGCGTTGGGTTTTAAAATTTCGGAGAAAGATAAAATCTTTAGTGATTAAGAGAAGCCTATGTTGTTTTCCAAAAAAGATCATTTAGTCGGACTGGATATCGGCTCTAAAACTTTGAAAGTTGTCGATCTGGTCGAAACCAAATCCGGCCACTCGTTGAAGAAAATCGGGCTCTTGGATGTTCCGCCGGGCGTAATTGAAGAGGGCGTCATCAAGGATCCGGAAGTCGCCGCCGATTTAATTCGTCAGTTGTTTAAAAATTTCGGTGTGCGCGAACAAAACGTCGCTATTTCCATCGGCGGTTATTCGATTATCGTCAAAAAGATCAATGTCCAGACGATGACCGAGGAGCAACTGCAGGAAACCATCCAATTTGAAGCCGAACAATACATTCCCTTTGATATTGCAGATGTGAATCTGGACTTTCAGATATTGGGGGAGAATGAAAACAACCCGAATCAAATGAGTGTTTTGCTGGTTGCGGCCAAAAAAGAGATGGTCAATGATTATATCGATCTTGTGCAGATGGCTGGGCTGAATCCATGTATTATCGATGTGGACGCCTTTGCCTTGCAAAATATATTTGAGATGAACTATGCCCTCGAAGATGAGAATGTCGCTTTGATCGATATCGGTGCCAGCAAGACGACGCTGAACATTCTCAAGGGGACCACTTCCGTGTTTATGCGGGACGTGTCGCTCGGCTGCGGCCAAATCAACCAGAAAATTGTCTCCATGGCCGATTGCTCCATGGAAGAAGCGGAAGAGATTAAATTCGGCGAACAGCCGGACAAGGTCGGTGAGGAAGATTTAAACGAAATCATCTCTTCCGTGGTCGCCGACTGGTGTACCGAGATTCGGCGCGCCTTGGACTTTTTCAATTCAACCTACCCGGAAGATCAAATCCGGCGGATCGTTTTGAGTGGCGGTGGTGCGAATATCAAGGATTTTCGTAATCTGCTGGCCTCCGAAACCTCCGCGGATGTCGAAATCATCAATCCCTTTGCCAATATTCAGGTCAACCATGACCGTTTCGATGCCAACCATATTCAACAGATTGCGCCCCAGGTTGCTATTTGCATGGGGCTGGCATTCAGAAGAGTAGACGATAAATGATACGCATCAATTTAGTCCCGTTTCGTGCCGCGCGGAAAAAGGAGAATATCCGTCGCCAGATTTCGGTTTTCCTGCTGTCCGTCCTTTTGATTGTGGTGGCCGGCTTGCTGCTGTACACACGCTGGAGCAGCCAGATCCAGGCCCTGGAGACCAAAAACAAAGCGACCAAGAAAGAACTTGCCGCGGCGGCGAAAAAAGCCAAGGAAGTCGATAAAATAAAACGGCAGTTGGCGACCCTGCGCAAAAAGACGCAGATTATCAAAAATCTCAAGTCCAACCGCAAGGCACCGGTTAGACTGCTGGATGTAATGACCCAGGTAACCGTTGAAAACCGGATGTGGTTCAATAAATTTAATTTTCGCGGCCGCAATGTCAGCATTGCCGGAACCGCCATGGATAATCAGACCGTGGCGGATTTCATGACACGTCTTGAACAGACCAAGCTGTTTGCGAGCGTTAACCTGAGGACGCTTTCGCACAAAAAGGTGGGTCGCAACAGTTTGAAACGTTTTTCCATTAACTGCAAGACGGCTGTCAAGAAAAAAGCCAAGAAAAAAAGCGGTAAAAAAGCTGCTAAAAAGAAGAAAAAATAGGCACGTGATATGAAAAAAATCGATTTTTCCCTCGAAGCGTTGGAGCCTTTTTTTCAGGCGATCGAAAAACTGACACCGCTCCACCGGTATATTATTTTTGGCGCGACATTGTTGCTGCTTGGCGGAGGCTTCTATTTCCTGGCGTTTCAAGGCCAATGGGACGAAATCAACCGGTTGACCAAAGAACAAAAAACGCTTGAAAAGAAACTGGCTGCGGCCAAGAAAAAAGCGGCGCAGCTTGAAAAAGTGCGGGCCCAGCGCAAGAAAGCGCAAAAGAATTTCAATATTGCCAAAAAAGCCTTGCCGAACACGAAAGAGATTCCTTCCTTGTTGACGGCCATTTCAAAATCCGGACAGGATTCCGGGCTTCAATTTCTATCATTTAAACCAAGGGCGGAGAAGCGCAAGGACTTCTACGCCGAAATACCGGTTGCGATCAAGGTGACCGGACGTTATCATGATGTCGTCACCTTTTTCGACAAAGTGGCCACCTTGCCCCGCGTTGTGAATATTCGCAATATATCGATGGGGGGGCGTAAAAAAGGCGACCGGTTGACCACGAATTGTACGGCGGTGACTTACAAGTTTGTTAAGGCCAAGCCCAAGAAAAAGAAGAAATCTCGACGACGACGCAGACGGCGATAATCTTTGGATGAAAGACCGATAATCGAAAGAAAAGATATATGACTATGCGTATTAAAAAAGGTTGGACATTTTTTTGGGTCGGATTGGCGGGCCTCGGATTGATACTCGTCGGTTGCGGCGGTGATGAGGCTGCGGAAAAATCAAAGCCCCAGGTTGTGAGTAAAAAAATTGTAACTGCCAAGCCCAAGAACGCAAAGCCCGCCAAGCCGAAAAAAACACCTAAGAAACCTGCAAAGAAAAAGACAGTTGCTGCCAAAAAGAAGGCGACCGAAAAGACCAAGACTCAGGCGACTGCGAAAACCGCTGAACAGAAAACGGTTGTTGTCACGACCCCAGCCGCGGAAAAAAGCGGCACCGTTGTGAACATCGCTACAAGCGGTGAGGCCTCGGTTGAGGCGACACCGGGCGTAAGTCCGGCCGACCAAAAAGATATCGAAGAAAAACGGAATAAATCCACTCTGGCAGCGATTTCGCCTACGAGCGAGATTCAGGCGGCGCGCAAAATTTTGCTGCCGGATTTGAGCAAGCCTTATGACCCCAGGGGGAAGGTCGACCCGTTTAGACCGCTTTTTCGGGATAAAGCGGTTAGTATCAAAATGCAACAGAAAAAGGAGCGCCGCAAAAAACGTATCCCGCTGACGCCACTTGAACGCATCGATTTGGGACAATTGAAGCTTGTTGGTGTAATTCAAGCCAAAAGCGGCAATAAGGCCTTGGTGGAGGAAGCTTCTGGTAAAGGCTATATTCTTACACGGGGAACCTATGTCGGGCTGAATGCCGGGCAGGTTATTCAAATATTAAAAGATCGCGTTGTTGTAGAGGAAGAGGTTGAAAATATTCAAGGGGATTTGGTTATTCAAAACCGCGAACTTAGGCTAAAAAGGCCGTCCGGAGAGCTATAGCATGAATTCAAGACTTCGTAAAATTGTATTCTCTGCCAAGTTGACAATGGTTATAACTGTTTGCGCCGCTTTGACGTTCGGCTGCGCAACGCAGCAAGCAGGTAAAACACCCCAACCGGATGCACAATCGGCGGGTGCTTCGAAAAGCATTACCGATATAACCGTTGGGATGGACGCCGATTCCGTTGCGGTTGCCATAAAAGGGAACCGCCCGTTAACCTATACCTCCGTTAAGCAACCCCAGCCAGCCGCTGTGGTGCTCTATTTTCCGGATACAGCCCTGGCCCGCCAAATGGCTGTAGACACGCCGGCGAACACGACTGTTTCTTCGGTAAAAGCAGCCGCAATGGCGGTTGAGGGAAAGGCAACGCGTGTCGAAATTGCGTTGAAACAAGATGCCGCTTACACCGTGTTACGCGAGGGCAACGGCCTGAAAATCGCGTTTCGCACAACCGGTTCCGAAGAAGTCCGCGATCAAGCCGCCGATACCGCGGCTCAAGATATGCCTGATCGTGAAAAAGACGGTAAGCTCGCGGATGCGGCATTTCAGGAAGAACCCCCGGTCATACCGCCGGCGACTCGCTTGCGGTCGGTGACGGCCACCCCATCGAAGCAGGCGGTTCGTCTGATCATACGGGCGGATGGAATTATTAAAGACTTTAAGTCGTTTACAGTGCAAAACCCACCGCGAATTGTGTTTGACATGCCCCGGATCCAGAGCGCTTTCAAAGGTGAACAAACAGTAAATGTCAACAGTCAGTGGGTGAAAACCGTCAGGCATTTGGGTTATCCCGACCGTGTTCGCCTGGTTATCGACACCCAGGATGCATTTTTGGACGCGCACGCAGCCGCGCCGGTAGTCAATGGACTGGAGATTTTCGTGGGAGCGAATCGATCCGCGGTCCAAGCGCTTGCCACTCAGCGGGCGGCCTCTGTCATGACCGCATCCGGACCGGCAGTAAATGCGAAGGCGCCTTTGGCCGGCGAAGCGGCTTGGGTTAACCGAATCGATTTCTCCAGTGAAACCGGAGGCAAATCGACGCTGATCATTGGTACGACCCAGGCCGTTAAATATGATCTTCAAAAAAGCAGCGCCAAAACATTACAATTGAAGTTGTTTAACAGCCGTTTGCCCGATTATCGCAAACGCGCATTGATAACCACCCGCTTTGAAAGCGCCGTTGACCGCATCACACCTTTTCAGACGCCAACGGTTAAGGACCAGACCGTGATCACCATCGAAATGCGCGAGGCGGTGCCATACCGGGTGGAACAACTCAACGATTTACTTCTGGTTCATTTCGAAGCATCGCGCATACCACCGAAGCCGTTTGAACAAGCCAAGTTACCTGCCTGGAAGGCGGTAATTGACCAGGCCGTTCCCACGCCCGGTCCGGCACCCGCAACGACTACTTCTGTACCCGGTGCGCCCTCGACCGGTGCGCCACTGGCTAAGTTGCCGCCGCCTATCGTCCCGTCTGCGGCCGTGGGCACGGGAACAGCGCCGGCGCCTCAAGTAACCTCCAAGTATACCGGTGAAAAGATCGCTCTCGATTTTTTTGATACGGATATCAAGAACGTGTTTCGCATACTTAAGGAAGTGAGCGGTAAAAACTTTGCCATTGATAAAAACGTCAAGGGTCGTGTGACACTTACACTGGAAAAACCGGTCCCCTGGGATCAGGTGTTGGAGCTGATTCTGAAAATGAACCAGCTCGACTATATTTATGAAGGGGATATTATTCGCATCGCCACGGCCAAAACAATTGCGGCGGAAAGAAAACGCCGGGATGCCGCACTGGCCGCGGAGCGCAAGGCCCTTGCCGTCAAGAAAGAATTGGAGCCGCTTGTAACGGAGTTTATTCCGATTAATTACTCCAATGCGAACAGCGATATTGTCCCCCATTTAAAGAAGATTAAAAGTGGGCGTGGCAGTCTGAGCGTCAATTCACGGACCAATTTGATCATTTACACGGATACGGCTGAGAATGTCGCCCAAGCCAAGGAATTGATCAAAACGTTGGACCGGGTGACACCCCAGGTCATTATCGAGGCCCGTATTGTTGAAGCCAACACCAATTTTATTCGCGGCATGGGAATTGATTGGAACCTGACAGGACCGGACATGTCCATCGGGCGCGATTTTTTGATCACGCCTTCGGCGGCGGTCAACTTGCCGGTGACTTCGGTTGCCAATCTTGGGTTTGATATCCTCGACAGTAGTTTGGGATTGGTCCTGAGTGCGCAATTGACAGCTGCGGAAACCAAAGGGCAGACCAAAATTATATCCACGCCGAAAGTGGTTACCTTGGACAATAAAACGGCAACCATTAAGCAGGGGATCCGGGTGCCTTATCTTAAATTGGATGACTCCGGTAATACGACCACATCCTTTGAAAGTGTAGACTTGACTTTGGAGGTGACGCCTCATGTGACGCCCGATCAGCGTGTGACATTGGAGATCAATATCACCAAGAATGATTTGGGGTCCATCATCAACGGCCAGCAATCCTTTACCACCAATGAAGCCCAGACGGAACTGCTCATCAATGATGGCGATACCGTGGTCATCGGCGGCATCATGAAAACCGATACAACGCTAAGTGATGTCGGGGTTCCCGGTCTTGATAAAATTCCAATGTTAGGCTGGCTATTCAAGAGTAATACGAGAAGTGAAGATAAGGAAGAATTGCTTATTTTCATCACTCCTCGTATTGTTCAGTTAGAGCAGGCCCAAATGTAATAAGTAATCTCGATAAATTAAAGCAAGCCCATCACCCCCCGTTGGCTATACCAGCGGGGGGGGGTAATTTTACAAGTCAATGGCATTGAATTACAACGCGCAATATCGGAAAGCACAACAAACGGATGTTGAGTTCAGTATGTCAAGATCAACTGGAGCTGGTTTTCAGGATATTACGGTAGTCCGCGCGGGAATAAACATCCTCATCGAGATGGGTGGCCCGGTTGCCGCTTTGCAGGTGATAATAACCGGTCGCCGCAATCATGGCGGCATTGTCGCCGCAATACTCAATTGGGGGGATGTGGCAGGTAATTTGGTACTTGCGCGCTTGTTCCATAACTTTGTCACGTAAACAGGGGTTTGCGGCAACACCACCCACCAAGGCGGCGTGACAGCAGTTTTGCAATCGGGCCGCTTTTATCAGCTTATACGCCAGGACATCGGTCACGGCTTGCTGAAAAGAGGCGACGATATCCGGAATTTCGGCTTTATACGTTTTCGGGTGAGTTTGAAGATATCGGTTGACAGCGGTTTTGATGCCGCTAAAACTGAAGTCAAACTGATCTTTGTTCAAGTAAGGTCGCGGAAAATTGATTTTTTCCGGATTCCCTTTTCGGCTCAAATCACTAATAACGGCGCCGCCCGGATAACCCAGGGCAAGCATTTTGGCCACTTTGTCAAATGCTTCGCCGGCGGCGTCATCACGGGTTTGACCCAACAGTTCCGTTCGTGTGTGCGATTGTACCAGATAGATGCTGGTATGGCCGCCGGAAACCAGCAATGCGACGAACGGGAATTTCGGCGGGGATGTTTCCTCCAAAAATACGGAATTGATGTGTCCTTCCAGATGGTTGAGCCCGATCAACGGCCGCTGCAGGCTGCGGGCGTATGCTTTTGCAAATGAAAAGCCGACCAGCAGGGCTCCGACCAGTCCGGGGCCCTGCGTTACGGCTACGGCATCTATGTCTTTTTTGTCTATATCGGCTTCCTTAAGGGCGGTGTGCACGACAGGTACAATCGCTTCGATGTGTTTGCGGGATGCTAATTCGGGGACAACACCGCCATAGGGATGATGAACCTGGATTTGAGAGGCGACCACCGAAGACAAGACTTCACGACCATCGGCAACCACCGCCGCGGCGGTTTCGTCACAAGAACTTTCGATTCCCAAAATAATCATTTTCTATCCGGTTCCGATTCCAAAGAAAAACCGGGACGTGTGATGCAAACATGGTCCCGGTTCGATAGGTTGTCGATCTTGAATTTCGTCAGCGTCGCCCGGCGTTGTTGTGGCGGTTTCAGTGACGGCAGGGCAATTGGCCGTTGTGTCCCCTGGCAATCCATCGCATCAATTGAATCAGGGGGCCACACAGTTTTTTCTTCCACGTTGATTCGAGCGTGCGTTTTTCTTTTTTTAGGCCCATTTGATTTGTGACTCATCGCCTTTGCGTTCGGTGACTTCACCGATGATAAAGGCTTTGGCATTCATTGCCCGAACTCTTTCGAGAACTTCCTGGGCCCCTTTTTCGGGCACCACGGCAACCAGGCCGATACCGTTGTTAAATGTCCGCATCATTTCACGGTCCGAGATTTTGCCGGCCTGTTGTAAGTACGGGAAAATCGGCGGTAAGTCCCAACTGCCGTTTTGGATTATCAGTTTGCACGAAGTCGGGATAATCCGAATGATGTTGTCGGCCAAACCGCCTCCTGTAATGTGCGCCAGACCGTGGATCGGCAGGTCGCGCAGGAGGCTATGGATGATATCGGCATAGATTATGGTCGGGGTCAGTAACTCCTCACCGATGGTCCGGCCCAATTCGTCTACGTGGGTGTCGATTTTGAGTTTGAGCACGTCAAAACAGATTTTGCGCACCAGTGAGTAGCCGTTGCTGTGCAGGCCACTGGAAGCGATGCCGATCAAGCGGTTGCCGACATGGATTTCCGAGCCGTCGACAATCTTGTTGTTGTCGACCATGCCGACGGCAAAACCCGCCAGATCATACTCGCCTTTATTGTAAAAACCCGGCATTTCGGCGGTTTCACCGCCGATCAAGGCGCAGTGCGCTTTCTGGCATCCTTCCGATATGCCGGTGATAATATCGGTCGCGATTTTGGGTTCGAGCTTTCCCATCGATAAGTAGTCAAGGAAGAAAAGCGGCTTGGCGCCTTGCACTGCAATGTCGTTCACGCACATAGCCACCAGGTCGATTCCAATCGTGCCATGAATACCGGTCATAAAGGCGATTTTTAATTTGGTTCCGACGCCGTCGGTGGAACTGACCAGGACCGGTTTTTCATAGTGGGCGGTGTTGAGGGAGAACAGGCCCCCAAAGCCTCCGATTTCACCCATCACCCCGCTGCGGCGGGTTTTTTTGGCAAGGGCTTTGACGGTTTTGATAAACGTGTCGGCTTTATCAATATCCACACCGGCATCGGCGTAGGTAAGTGAATCGGTCATCGGTATTTCTCCTACGCGCCGCGCATGCGCCGGCCGGCATCTTGTCGGCTTTTGGGGGACGCTATGCGAGACGGTAATTGTTAGGAAGTGTCCATCCGGAATCCTACTATTTCCAGATGGTATTAGAGAATATGGATTGAAAATTCAAACACCCAAAATAATTTGAAAAATTTAAAACGAAACCCATGAAAAGTCAAAACAAAATTTTTGACATGGCCTTGGCATTGGGCTATTTCTGGGTGGACACTAAAATTAGGTTCTGCGAATTTAATGCAAAGGTGATCCCAATGACTAAATTTGCACGACTCCATCGTCTCCCGCTTTATGTTTTCGCTACTGTTAACGAGTGCCCATCCGGAAATAGCATCTTTTGGTCCCTGGCGGCGTTCTCACATTTTTAAAATCCTCGGAATAGCCCGCTATGCCTGCGGTTTTAAAAATGTTCGGGCCTTGCCAGGAACCAAAATCTACTATTTCCGGATGGACACTATCGAACTTAAGATGCAGCGTCGTCGCGCCGGCGATGATATTATCGATCTGGCTGGGCATGGGCAATCCGGATATGGGCACACCGGATCATATTGTCGCTAAATTGGTTGAATCGGTTCAAAAACCTCGATTTAACCTTTGATGGATATAACGCGCCGAGTTTTCTGCAGGCCCAAGGCGCCAAAGAGATCGGGGTTGAGTTTTTCTCTTTGTCCAAAAGCTATAACATGCCCGGGTGGCGAGTCGGTTTTTGCGTGGGCAACGCCGAAACCGTCGGCGCTCTGAAAAGGATTAAAAGTTACCTGGACTACGGTATTTTTCAACCAATCCAGATTGCATCGATCATCGCCCTGGACGGACCGCAAGGGTGTGTTGATGAAATTCGCAATGTCTATAAAGAGCGGCGGGATACGCTGATTACCGGTCTTGCCCGCAGTGGTTGGGAAATCAAAAGTCCGCAGGGCACCATGTTTGTGTGGGCCCGGATCCCGGAGCAATTCCGCGACATGGGATCGGTCGGGTTTTCCAAATTTCTGATCCGTGAAGCCCAAGTGGCGGTGTCACCCGGCCTGGGCTTTGGCGAGTATGGTGATGATTATGTCCGGTTTGCGTTGATTGAAAACAATCTGCGCATTAACCAGGCGGTTCGGGGCATCCGCAATGTTCTTTGATGGACATAGCCGCCGGACCGGGATCGCCGTGATGGCGGCATTATCCTTTTTTATTGACTTTTCGCCCTGGCTTATGAAAAGTGCTGGAGTTGCATCTTTTGCCTTTGGGGTTTTGAAGGCGAATTAGTGTCTATCTGGAAATAGTAGCTTTTGGTTCAGGGCAAGGCCGCAGCCCAATTGCGACCACAGGCGTAGTAAGGCTACGTCGAGGATCGCAATCGGGCGAAAACGCCGGCCTGGACCCAAAGATGCGATTTCCGGATGGGCACGAATTAATTCACAGGAGATCATGCCATGGAAGCGATCAATGTTGGACTGCTCGGATGCGGTACAGTGGGCGCGGGCGCAGCGAAACTGCTGTTACAAAACGCGCGGGTGATTCAGGCCCGCCTGGGGGCGCCCTTGAACCTGAAATATGTAGCTGACCTGGATATCGAAACCGACCGGGGCATCAAGTTCCCCGACGGTGTGCTCACTACCGATGCCCAACAGGTCATTCAGGACCCGGAGGTCCGGATCGTTGCTGAATTGATCGGCGGGCAAACCGTGGCCAAGGACCTGATAATGCAGGCGCTTGATCAAGGCAAGCACGTGGTCACCGCCAACAAAGCCTTGCTGGCCAAACACGGTAACGCGCTGCTCGAAAAAGCCGCCTCGAAAAATGTGGTGTTAGCCTATGAGGCGAGTGTCGGCGGGTGCATGCCGATCATCAAGACAATGCGGGAAGCATTGGTCGCCAATCGAGTCAACGCCATGAGCGGCATTCTGAACGGCACCTGCAATTATATTCTTTCCAAAATAACCGACGAGGGGAGCGAATATGAGGGCGCGTTGGCCGAAGCCCAGACCGAAGGGTACGCCGAGGCCGACCCGACCCTTGATGTGGAAGGATTGGACACGGCCCATAAGTTGGCGATCCTGACCGCCCTGGCCTATGGTGTTGAAATCAATTTGGACGATATTTTCGTGGAAGGGATTTCAAAAATCACGCCTTTGGATATCGAGTTTGCCAACCAGTTCGGCTACCGGATCAAACTGCTCGCGATCAGCAAAGACCGTGGCGACGCCGTGGAATCGCGGGTACACCCCACGATGATTCCCTTTGACAATTTACTGTCGTCCGTCAATGGCACGCTCAATGCGATTACCGTCAGCGGCGACGCGGTCGGCGACATCCAGCTTAACGGGCATGGCGCCGGCATGATGCCCACGGCCAGCGCGGTTGTGGCGGATATGGTCGACATTGCCCGTGATTTACTATCCGGCGCCAAGCCGCGCATACCGCTCTTGGCCTTTCAACCGGACCGGATACGGCCGGCACGGGTGTTAAGCATGGACGAGTTGCAGACGCACTACTATTTTCGTTTCGCGGCAGTCGATCGTCCCGGCGTCCTGTCGAAGATCTCCGGTATTTTAGGCAAACACGGGATCAGTTTAAAGTCGGTGCATCAGAAAGGCCGCAAATCCCACGGCTCGGTGCCGTTGGTTATGCTGACCCATCACGCCAGGGAAAAGGATGTGAAAAAGGCCTTGAAAGAGATTGTCGCACTCGATGTGGTCACCACCGAGCCCGTCCTGATACGCATTGAGGACAAAAACAACACAGATCAAGGATAAAGACTAGCGTTGGCGGCCGTCTGCCGCCAACACTTAAAGCACTTCACGATACGAAGGAAACGTAAACGTTATGCAAGTTATTTGTGCGGACCTGGAAGGTGTATTTGTTCCGGAAATATGGATAAACGTTGCCGAGAAAACCGGCATCGAGGAGCTTCGGCTTACGACCCGCGATATTTCGGACTATGATGTTTTGATGCGAAAACGCTTAGCAATTCTGAGTGAAAACAGGTTGACCCTTAAATACATACAAGACGTGATTGCCACCATGGACCCAATGCCGGGAGCGGTTGCGTTTATCGAGTGGGTGCGTTCCGTGTCGCAAATAATAATACTGTCCGACACTTTTGAGGAATTCGCGCGTCCGCTCATGAAAAAGCTGGGTTGGCCGACATTGTTGTGTCATTCGCTCAGCATTGCGGATGACGGCATGATTGCGGATTACAATCTGCGCCAGCAAAATCAAAAGTACAACGCCGTCAAGGCGCTGCAAACGCTAAACTACCGGGTCGTGGCAATGGGCGATTCGTATAACGACATCCAGATGCTGAAAGCCGCGGATCATGGTGTGTTATTTCGTCCCCCCGACAACGTGGTTGCCGAATTCCCGGATCTGCCGGTAACCCGTGATTACGATCAACTGAAATCCAAATTGCAAGAACTACTTGATCTGGAAGACTAGCGGAGTCACACATGCATGTGCATACCGCCCGCTGTCGTGTGATCTATGGCGATACGGACAAGATGGGCATTGTTTATCACGCCAATTACTTGCGTTGGTTTGAAATGGGACGCAACGAGCTGTTTCGCAGCCTTGGTCTGACCTACAAGGAGATCGAGGCCAAAGGCGTTTTGATACCGGTCGCCGAGGTGTATGCCAAATACGTCCAACCGGCGCAATATGACGATCTGCTTGCCATTGAAACCTGTTTGGACCCCAAACTCAAAGGCGGCGTCAAATTTGACTACCGCATCAAGCTGGCCGATACGGATCAATTGTTGGTAACCGGTTACACGAAGCATGCCTGCCTGGATGCCGGTGGGAAGGTGGTACGCCCACCGCGTTTCATCACCGCGCTCATTCATGCACCGGCAGGTAAACGGTGTGACGCCGGGGCAGCCCCCGCTCCCGCTGCATGAGGCGGAACTATGTTTGATATTCTTGGTAAGTTCAAGGATCGCAAGATTCTGGTGGTCGGCGATCTCATGCTGGATGAGTATTTGTGGGGGAATGTCGACCGCATATCGCCTGAAGCCCCGGTGCAGGTGGTAGCCGTGCGGGACGAGAGCTATACTTTGGGCGGCGCGGGGAACGTCATCAATAATTTGACAACTTTGGGCGCCCGCGTGATAGCGGTCGGGCTCACCGGTACGGACGCCCAGGGGGCCTTGTTGCGCGAACGACTGGACCAACTGCGGGTAGACACCCGCGGCGTTGTCGCCGAGGCCAATCGACCAACCACTCGCAAGACCCGAATAATCGCCGCCAACCAGCATGTTTTGCGGATAGATCGGGAAGTCCGACAACCGGTATCCAACCAGACTATAGCCACCCTGAAAAGTTTTCTCGATTCAACCCTCAAAAGCGCCGATCTTGTGCTGATTTCCGATTACGGCAAGGGATTGTTGACCGATACTCTGCTGGCCTACATTATTTTAAAAGCCGGTGGTCTTAAAAAAAAGGTGGTTGTCGACCCCAAAGGGTTGAATTTTTTGAAGTATTCCGGCGCCACGTTACTGACCCCCAATCGCAAGGAGGCCGCACTGGCGGCCGGGATGGAGATCCGGGACCGGGATCGACAGTCCATTGTACGGGCCGCGGAAAAGCTGAAAAAGAGTGTTGATGTCGCCAATTTGTTGATTACGTGCGGCAAGGACGGCATGGCGTTGTTTCAAAACGGCAAGCCGCCCCATTATATCCAAGCCGAAGCAAAACAGGTGTTCGATGTGTCCGGTGCCGGTGACACGGTTCTGTCGGTTTTGGGACTGGCTTTGGCAGCCGACGCTTCTTTCGAGGACAGCGCCGCTCTTGCCAACATGGCCGCCGGAATTGTCGTCGGCAAGTTGGGGACCGCGGTAATCCACCCCGATGAAATCCGGCAGGCGCTTCGCGGTCGAAGCGGCCCCCCCACCAAGCTAGTCGGCGCAGAAACTCTTTCGGATCTGGTCCACAGGGTGCGGCAAAAGGGGCAGCGCATCGTTTTGACCAACGGTTGCTTTGATTTACTGCATTCGGGTCACATTGAGTTTCTTGCGGCCTCCAAGGCCAAGGGCGATGTTCTGATTGTTGCCATCGACGACGATGAATCGGTACGGCGCATAAAGGGCGGCGGACGGCCGTTAATACCGGCCGATTTGCGCGTGCGCGTGCTCAGCGCCATCGATAGTATTGACCATGTTATAGTATTTTCATCGGATAAACTTGAGCAGTTAATCCAGGTGATCCGGCCGGACGTACTGACCAAGGGAGATAACTTTGCGGCGGAACAGGTGAGCGGCGCTCGTTTGGTGAAAAATTTGGGAGGAGAAGTGGTATTGGTGCCGGTCGCCGGTGAGGTGTCCTCGGCACAGATCATCGATATGATTAAAAATGCCTGAATTGATCAAAACTTCGCAAGGGATTCAGATTCAAGTATGGGTGCAGCCCCGGTCCTCGCGGAATATGCTGGCCGGTGTGCATGGCGACAGTTTCAAACTCAAGCTGACCGCCCCTCCGGTCGGCGGCCAAGCCAATGCATTGTGCCTGAAATATCTGGCCAAGCAACTGGCTTGGCCCCGAACAGCCCTTGAAATAACAGCCGGACACAGCAGCCGAACCAAGCATATTTTGATTCGTTGCAACGAAGATGAGTGCAATAAGCTGGAGCAGCGCATTCAGATGTTGTTTGTTAAAAAAAGCGCTTGACAGATTTTGGGCAGTGGGTTAACTATGCAAATTCTTGATGCGGGGTGGAGCAGTCTGGTAGCTCGTCGGGCTCATAACCCGAAGGTCGTTGGTTCGAATCCAGCCCCCGCTACCAAGCTAATTTAAGGGCTTAGATGAAAATCCAAGCCCTTTTTTATATGCTCAGATCTTAATTCCCAGTAGACTTGTCTTTGTTTCTTATCCGCTCTATCCCTCAAATGAGAATGGATTTAAAAACTGACGCTTCCACAGGTGTTTTTTATCTACTTCGGAAAGCCGAGCTTCTTCACATACCACATCCCAATACTTACGAATAACACCCTCAATATGCTCAAATATAGACAGGGCATCTTCTTTTGCCAGTAAGAAATGGTGGGCAGCCTCAAGGCAAAATTTTAATTGGCTGAGATTGCTATTTCCTGAAATTTTCATCGCCTGGGATGCTTCATTCCCTGCTCGTCCTTGGGGGCAAATATCATAGGCAGGCGTAAGGGCAAGCTCTCTCCCATCCCAAAAAGCCGCATGGTTTCTGGCGTGATCGTCGGTATTTCCGCATAATATATTAAATACAAGGCGACCAAACATCTCTCTGAGTGCGGCTTTAGGGCTATAAAAGCGATGGCGGATGATTTCTGCAAGGTCTTCATAGCTCGCATAGCGAGCTGTCATGTCGCTTAAGCCAAACATGGTTAAAGCTGAAATCATTGATTTGCGGGACCACCCATTTCCTGATCTGATTCGATCAAAACGTTCAATCAGCAGAACATCCTTACCAGCGGCTTTAACCAGCTTAACTGGAGCGACATCAAGATCTGCAAGTGCAGCCA
>JANQIE010000236.1 GCA_028282295.1 Desulfobacterales bacterium
TCGGATCGATTCCATCAGGTTGGGTTTATACAAGACGCCGCCGTTGGCCACGGCCGCCGTCATAACCAACAACTGAAACGGTGTGGTCAAGTTATAGCCTTGCCCGATGGCCACCGACAGGGTTTCACCTTTTTGCCAGGCAACCCCGGTGCGCCGCTTTTTCCACGCAGCCGTGGGAATCAGGCCCTTCGACTCGTGATCCAGATTCACGCCGGTGGGTGATCCCAGGCCACATGCCTTGGCGTACCAGGCCAACCGATCTACCCCCAGGTTTTGACCGACTTGGTAGAAGTAAACGTCACACGACTCGGACAACGCTTTGACAATATCGACCTTGCCGTGACCGCCTTTTTTCCAGCAGCGAAAGACCCGGTCACCGAAACGGTAATGCCCCGGACAATGAACGGTGGTGGTCGCATCAATAACCTTTTCCTCCAGCCCGGCGATGGCGGTGACGATTTTATAGGTCGACCCCGGCGGGTATTCCCCCTGAATCGCCTTGTTCGACATAGGTCGAAACGGATTGGTGATCAGTTCCCGCCATTGCTGCGAAGACAGTCCACTCACGAACGCATTCTGATCGAACGCCGGGCTGCTGGCCATGGCCAATACATTACCGGTTTGAGGGTCCATTGCAACCGCGGCCCCGGCCCTGCCGGCCAGCATTTTTTCAGCGGTATGTTGCACATCCCGGTCGATGGTCAAAAAAAGATTGTAGCCCGGCTCGGCCTCGACTGTTTTCAGCACGCGCACGACCTGCCCGTTGGCATTGACCTCCACTTGGCGCCCACCGCGCCGACCGTGCAGATAACGCTCAAAAGCCTTTTCAATACCGAATTTACCGATGTAGTCGCCGCTGCGATTGTCTTTGTATTTACCGCTACGCAACTCCGAGGAATTGATTTCGCCCAGATACCCGATCAAATGGGCGGCGGTCTGTTTTTCAATATAGTTGCGCTGGGGGCGCACCCCCACCAGCACACCGGGCAAATCAAATTTATGCACCTCGATTGCAGCCAACAGGTCCCTGCCGATATCGTGCTTGAGCAGAATCGGTTTGTAGGCGGTGGCATTTTTACTGCTGCGAATCTTGTCCCAGATTTCAGTTGCATCCACTTGCAGGTAGCGACTGAGTTTGCCGACGGTGTCTTCAAGCGGTTTGGCATCCTTTAAAATGATGCTCAAATCGAACGAGGGCCGATTTTCCACCAACAAGGTACCATTGCGATCGAATATCAGCCCCCTGGACGGATCGAGACCTTGCAAGCGGATGCTGTTGGTCTCCGACAGGCGCCGCAGTTGCTTGCCTTCTATGATTTGCAGGTAAAACAGACGACCGAACAGCAAGGCAAACGCCGCCATCACGCACACCACAATGCCGGTAACGCGTTGCTTGTACCACTCGATGTCCGATGTTTTTAAATACTTCTTCACGACCACTCAGCCTATTCGGCTATCGGCTGCCAGGGCTTAATACCATGGCCTTTAGTTGTGACTTGAGCTTCAAGCCCCTATGAAACCGCTACCCACTTAGTCCATTTTTTTCCTCGGCCAATTTCATCTGCCAGAGGTCCCACACATGGTGCATTTTTTGAAACCCGACAATAACGATCGGTCCGGTCAACAGGGCCCAGATCACCTGGGTGACACTATTGGTCCAAATCGCCGCGCCCATCCCGGCAGTGGCGTCATTAACCAGCGCCGCACCAAAGGTCATTAAATTCTCCGCGATAACACCGATGACAACCGTGAACGGAAAAAAGATGCTGCCACTCAGATCGAACATGCGGGCAACCTGTTTCAATCCCATGAACAACCAGAAATAAGTTGTCAAATACAACCCGAACGGGGCTCCCGACAGCCCATCCATGAAAACCCCCACCAGTAAAACCACCGGCAGGCTTTCACGCACGGGACGAAACAGCCCGAGGTACAGCACAAACGCCAATTGCAGGTCATAGATCTGCCGGGTCAGGGGCCAATGTGCCAAAACCGCGGTTTGCAGGATAATCAGACCGAAACAGATTGGGATATAAAAGCAATAGATCATTGCTCGTCTTGAAAGGCGTGCTGTTGAGGGTTTAACAGAACCAGTACTTCTTCCAGTTTTTCAAAATCGACATCCGGTGTAATTTTAACCGTCTGAAAGATACCTGAATCGCGTCGCACAATGCCGCTGACATGGCCCACGTTCAGGCCCTTGGGGAACACCCCGTCCAACCCCGACGATACCACGGCATCACCCAACCGCACCTCATTTTTACGCAACACATACTTGAAGCGGCATTGGGTTGCCGATTCACCGGTCACCACCCCCCTGGCCCGTGTTCTTTGCACCAGGGCATCCACCGCGCTGTTCGGATCGATAACCAACAGCACTTTGGCATAGTGACTGGAAACCTCCATCACCTGACCGGCAATGCCTTCCGGAATAACCACCGGCAGCCCTTTTTCAACCCCATCCTTGTTCCCCTTGTCGATTATGACCGTCTTGAACCAGGGCGAGGGATCCCTGCCGATGACTTCTGCCGCCACGACCTGACGCGTGACGGTTTTCTGAAAGTTCAACAGATCGCGCAACCGGTTGTTTGAAAACTCGATTTCACGGCACTGGTTATTTTTTTCAATCGCTTCGCTCAAAGATTTTCTCAGCGCCTGATTTTCCTCGACCACCGAGACCAGATAAAAATAATGACGCCAAACATCACTGATCCACTGGGTCGTATGCGTGACGGCTTTTTGAAACGGTGCAATCAACGTCAGCGCAACGCGGGAAGTACCGTAAGAAGAGGCACTCTGACGGCTGGACAGCGTGAAACCGATGATGCTGATCGCCAGAACCACGATTATGCAGACGACAAGAACCGTTCGACGGGAAAACATCTGTTTAACGCACAACCACTTGTTTGAGGATATCGATGTTGTCAAGCGTTTTGCCGGAACCCAGCGCCACCGTTGAAAGCGGATCCTCGGTCACGGTGATCGGCAAGCCGCTTTCCTCCCGAATCAATTTATCGAGATTCTTCAGCAAGGCCCCGCCGCCGGTCAACACAATGCCCCGATCAACAATATCAGCCGCCAACTCAGGCGGCGTCTGTTCCAGGGCGATCTTGACGGTTTCAACAATAGCGTCAATCTGTTCGGAAATCGCCACCCGGATTTCTTCGGAATCGATGGCCAGAATTTTGGGAATCCCGGACACCAGGTCACGGCCTTTGACTTCGATGGTCTCCAGGTTCTGGGGATCGGGATAAGCATCGCCGATGGTGGTTTTAATAATCTCGGCGGTACGCTCACCGATCAGCAAATTATATTTTCGCTTGATGTACTGCATGATCGCGGAATCCATTTTGTCTCCGGCCACCCGCATGGAGCGGCTGTAAACGATTCCGGCCAGGGAAATCACGGCCACTTCGGTGGTGCCGCCGCCGATATCGACAACCATGTTACACGTCGGCTCGGTGATCGGCAAACCCGCGCCGATGGCCGCCGCCATGGGCTCTTCGATCAGAAAGACCTCCCGGGCGCCAGCCGATTCGGCCGACTCGCGCACCGCCCGCTTTTCAACCTGGGTAATCCCGCTGGGAACCGCGATGACAATGCGCGGCCGAATCAGGTTGCGCCGGTTGTGAACCTTCTGGATGAAATACTTGAGCATCGCTTCGGTAACTTCAAAATCAGCAATAACCCCATCGCGCATCGGCCGGATCGCAACGATGTTGCCCGGTGTCCGGCCCAGCATTTTCTTTGCTTCCGAACCCACCGCCAGCACCTTGTTCTTCAGGCGGTTGTCGGTCCGGACGGCCACCACCGACGGCTCGCTCAGGACAATGCCCTTGCTTTTCACATATACAAGCGTATTGGCGGTTCCCAAATCGATCGCCAGATCATTGGAAAATAATCCGATAAGTCCATCCAACAATAAGTTCATAGTCCCTCTTTCCTGAATTTTTTTCTACCGCAAAAAGTGAAAGATGGTAGTAAAATTAATCGTTTGGTAATCGGAGCTACCAGAAATAAATGCGCATGACAAGCAGAAAGTGTGTGTTTTCTTACCATATTCTCACTATCACCACCGGCGCCCAAACAAGTAGCATCCGGCCTTGGTGAAATTTCAATATTCAAGCGATAGACCCTTGCCCGGTATCCTTTTCGACACACGGTGCCGGCAGCGACACCCGGGACATGATGTCGTCATGGATCAACGGCCGGAAAGCCTTGATCTTTTCATTGGTACGATGAGGGTGGACCCGGTTCGTGAGCAGCACAACGATCATGCCGGAATCAAGATCCATCCAGAACGACGTTCCGGTGAAGCCTAAATGTCCGACAGTCC
Source organism: Desulfobacterales bacterium (assembly GCA_028282295.1). Classification (GTDB taxonomy): domain Bacteria; phylum Desulfobacterota; class Desulfobacteria; order Desulfobacterales; family JANQIE01; genus JANQIE01. The sequence goes on from JANQIE010000236.1 coordinate 4,337, forward strand.
GGGCGGAAAAATAGCGGCCGCTGCTTGAACCGGGCGGCGTGGGCCGATCGAAGCCCAAGCCGCGTGATGAGCTCTGATCCGAGCAACAACGCGTCAACAGTGCACGATCAAACAGATGCCGGGCACCGCATCCATCCAAAATGTCGCCCAGCATCGCCAGCAGGCGTCCCACCGCCCGGGCCGTGCCGAACAAACCGGCCTGACCGGCCACGCCGCCCATCACCCAGGCATTGTCATCATGCACCTGGCCGCAAAGGGTCATGTTGCGCCAGGGGCACTGTTCGGTGGCGGCAAAGCGGTCTTTATGCCCCGCGGGTTCGGACGAACTGTGCCGGTGGCAGAAAAACAACTCGTCCAGGCCCAGCGGCCCGTAAACCATCTCAATCAGAAATCGGTCCAGCCGTGAGCGGGTGACCGTTTCGATCACCCAGTTCAACATCATGAAACCGATATCGCTGTAGCAAACCTGCCGGCCGATGGGGCCGGCCAACGGCTCCTTCACCAACAAGGCCCGGAGCGCGGATTGGCGCCGGGCAGGCGCCAGCAAACGCAATGCTTCAAAATAAGGCTGATAGGCCGGAAAACCGGAAGTATGATTCAACAGTTGACGAATCGTCACCGCGCCTTTGGCTGTCGACTTGAACGCCGGAATAACCGATGCGAGGGGCTGGTCCAGTTCGAGCCGGCCGGCCGTCATCAACTTCAGCAGCGCCAGGGTGGTGGCCAGCGGTTTGGTCAACGAGGCCAGGTCGAAAAACGTATCACACGTCACCGGCGTGCGACGAGACAAATCCGTCACCCCGTAGGCCCGCTCGAACCAGACCGCATGCCCGTGAGCCACCAGCAGCACGGCGCCGGGAAACACGGCGTCGGCAACGCCCTGGATCATCCGTTGATGCGCGCGCTCCAGATTGGGAGGACCGCCGTTGACTTTTATTTTAGATTGTCCCACCGCTCCCATCATCACCACCAGCCCTCAGACACCAGGGCTCAATCATAAACCAAATGCTGCCGATCGGCATCCAGAGTCGCGCTCAAGCCCACCGGAAAAGCGATATTGGTCGCCCCGTGGCCGAAGTCAAAACCGGCCAGAATCGGCAACGACCGTCCTTTGAAGATATTTCTGACAATCTTGATGATCATGTCCAACGGCCCGCAATTCTTGAACGTCCCGAGCACCAAACCGGCCACCCCATCCAAAACGCCGGACAGTTTCATCTGGGTCAGCATCCGGTCGATGCGATAAGTCGCCTCCTGGTGATCTTCCAGGGCCACAATACAGCCGTCCAGCCGGGGCGCATACGGGGTGCCGACCAGATGGCACAAGGTGGTCAGGTTACCACCGGTTACCAAGCCGCGCACCTGTCCACCCTGCACGGTAACCCCGTTGGATGGCCGCAACGCATACCCCTTTGAATTGGTCATCAAATTCAAAAACGCCGACCGGGTCGCATCATTCGCATAGCCCAGTTCAGCCACCACCGGTCCGTGATAGGTCACAAACCCGGCACGCTGGGCGATGGCCGCCAGCAACGCCGAAATATCGCTATAGCCGACGATAATTTTAGGCTGCTGCGCAATGGCGTCAAAATCCAGCAGCGGCAAAACCCGCATACAGCCGAAGCCGCCGCGCACGCACATGACGGCGTTAATATCCGGATCGGTGAGCATCGCTTGCAGCAATGCGGCGCGATGCGTATCCGAGCCCGCGAGATACCCTTTTTGGTGTTGCAGATTCTCCGGACAGCGCACCCGGAAACCGGCCGCTTCCAAAAAAGCGATGCCGGCGTCGAGCGCCTGCGGTTTGAACGCACCGGCCGGCGCAACCACGCCGATGATATCGCCCGGCGACAGCCGCTGCGGTATTTGGAGAGTCACATTTGCCTGCATGATTCAATCACACCCATCAAGAAAAAGCCGCGCTATGTAGTTGTTTTAATTCAGAGTCGATGGAAAGAAAATTCCGAAGCCTATTGACAGTCAAATCATAAGGTGTTAGTCAGAGCCCTTGTGTCGGGGCGTAGCGCAGTCTGGTAGCGCACTTGAATGGGGTTCAAGGGGTCGGAGGTTCAAATCCTCTCGCCCCGACCAATTTTCTTCCGGATGGCCGGTCAGGCATCCGGTTTTTTTATGCCTTACTTTTCCGCCTGCCGTTCCAACGAACTGCACAGGCCGGAACCAACGCGCTTGCAATCACCCTGGATTAAAACAAATACACCTAAAACCGGCATCTATTGCAAGCACAAATGCAAGTATGATGCCCGGTGCCCCATCAACGCGTCCTCAGAGCGAGTGTCCATTCAAAAGTTATTGTCGATTTGATCCGGTTGATCCTGTTGATCCTGGCCCCCGGCCTCCGCCGGGATGACCGCGAAAGGTGTTGTTTCCGGATAGAGACTGCTTCGCCCGATCTTCTTCCAACTTGTCCTGCCACGTGCGCAAGGTTCGCCAGACACTGAAAAAAGCTTCCTTACGGGTGAGATCGTCCTGGAACATCATGCTGTTTTTAACATTCGGATAATTGATGTCCAACGCCTGCCGGTGCAGATAATCGGCCCACAAAGTCTTGTTCATCTTAAGCCGGTAGCGGTAGTCCGCATGCGCGATTTCCAGAATGCTGTCGTCATCGCAATAGCCTTGCAGTTTGATCGCAAGCCGGCACAAGTCGCTACGGCAACGGGCACGTACCATGATTTCCTCATTGCGGCAGTGCTTATCCTGGATCACACTGAAAAAGCCGTCTCTTGTAAATACCCACATGCTGCGCCTCCTTGCTTTAATCGAAGCTTAACTAGTGCCCATCCGGAAATAGTAGATTCCGGATGGACACTAACTAGTGTCCACCCATCACAAGGTTGGCCCAAAACACGCCGGGCATCAAGCTTATTTTGCATCTGTCTGAAAAACAAAGACAAACACCTGACAAACCTAAGGGCTCGCGAAAACAAAAATGCCGGTCTCAGCAAGTGAGCCGGCAAACAGATCGCGCAGAAAATTCACGCGTTAAAGTTTTGACGTCAGGACTATGATTTGTCAACCAATCGCATCGTCTCCAACCACCTTACAAATGATCTCCATCCACAATTCTTAATTCTCAATTCTTCATGTTTTGGGCGCAACCCGCCCCGCCTCAAGACGATACGCCTGCCCGCAGGTCGCGCAAACGCCCCGCCCGTTTTCAAATTCAAGGCGCATACCGCAGGCGCACATCCAGCCAACCCGGCGTCCCGGATTGCCCATGACAAGGGCGTAGTCCGGCACATCCCGGGTCACCACCGCCCCGGCAGCGACAAAGGCAAACCTGCCGATGGTATGCCCGCACACAACAGTTGCATTGGCGCCGATGGTCGCCCCCTGTCTGACCAGGGTGGCTTTGAACTCATCGCGCCGCGGGATATGACTGCGGGGATTGACGACATTGGTGAACACCATGGAAGGGCCGCAAAACACATCATCTTCCAGCACCACCCCGTCGTAAACCGACACATTGTTCTGGATCTTCACATTGTTGCCGACGACCGCCCCCGGACTGATCACCACGTTTTGACCGATGCGGCAGCGCGCACCGATGCGGGCGCCGTCCATCACGTGGCTGAAATGCCAGATCTTGGTATCGGCGCCGATTCTGGCCGTCGCGGCGATGTGGGCCGTGTCGTGGTGAAAATAGGCTTCGGCTTGCGCCGCCGAAATCGCCATACTCCCGCCATTGTTTTCCAACGACGCCTGGCAGGCCGCCAAAATCCGCAGCACGGCCACACCATGCCGGCCGTCGGTTTTGGGGCGTGCCTGTTTGCGGACACATTCAATAAAATGGGCACACTCGCGCCGCAACGGCTCGACCGCATCCACCTCGATCACCCGCCGCGCCTTGTCGCGCGGGACCGGCCGGCGATTGATCCACTCAACACCCTTATCATGAATCAGCAACTTTTCGTTTTCAACCGTATCGTCAAAGGTGATCATCTTCTTATCACCCACCAGGATCAACTTCTGCTCCTTGAAAGGGTGCAGCCAACTCACAAAAAGATGCCCCTGCACGCCACTCTTGAACGACAACACGCTCAACGTGACGTCGGCGATATCCGCATTGAGAAAGTTACCCCCATGGGCGGCCACCGCGGCGGGCATCTCATCCAGAAGATACAAAACCGCCGAAATATCGTGGGGCGCGAAACTCCACAGGATATTTTCTTCCGTGCGGAATTTGCCCAGGTTGAGCCGGTTGGAGTAAATATAATGGAGTTTGCCCAACTCGCCCGAATCGATCACTTCCCTGATTTTAATGATCGCCGGATGATAAAGCAGAATATGGCCGACCATCAACTGCACACCACGCTCGCGAGCAAGACACTCAAGCGCCTCGGCATCCGCCACATTCATTGCCAGCGGTTTTTCCACGAACACATGACGGCCGGCCAACAACACCTGACGCGCAACCGCAAAATGGCTCTCGGCCGGCGTGGCCACGGCCACGGCATCGACCGCCGCATCGGCCAACAGCGCATCACAGTCGGCATGGCAACGTGCCGTGGGGTACTGCCGCCGCATCCGTTGAAGGGCCTCAGGGTCAGTGTCGCACACCGCATACAAAGCACCCAACGCCGCGAAATTGCGCACCAGGTTCCTGCCCCAGTTACCGGTTCCGACGACCGCAATATTTACCATGGCCCCTGCCTCCCCTTACAAAACATCCTGATTATGATCCTGGGCATCCTTTAACGCAAACAACTCATCATCATCGAACCCGGTCAGATTGATGCTGAACCGGGTCGCATCGTCCAGCGATTCGATAAACGCCGTTTCATCCGCGATCTTATGGCAAACCTGCTCATACAAAGGCGTCCCCGGATAGGGCGTGGCAAAAAACGACCCGCAGTCAAGCCCAAGACGCCGTTTAAAGTCGATGGTCTCCTGAATGGTGCGCCGGGTTTCACCGGGATACCCGAAGATGAACGTCGTATTGGGAAAAATGCCCGCCCGCCGGGTGTTTTCAATGGCGTCACGCGCCTGCGCCACCGTGGCCCGCTTACCCATCGCCTTTAACATTTGCGGGCTCCCCGACTCGATGCCGTAACCGATCCAGACGCACCCGGCCGCCGCCATGTGCACCAGAATTTCGGGCACCGCACTGGTGACCCGGCCGTGACAGCCCCAAACCACCGGCAACTTTTTTGCGAGCAGCAAATCACAAAAGGTGCGCAACCATTTGCGGTCGGCCATCATATTATCGTCCACAAACCCGATAAAATCGGCCCCAAACGCTTCCACCAGGTATTCGACCTCCGTCAGCACGTGTCCGGGGCTTCGAAACCGGTAGCTGGACCGGCCGAAAAGATGATAGCAGTAGCGGCAGTTGCACGGACAGCCCCGGCTGGAAACGACATTCATGCTCCGGGAGATCTTCACATCCGGCCGAAAACCCGAGGAGTTGCCGGCGGCGTTCCCCCAAATCGTGTTGCCCAGGTAAATCTCCATCGGCAAAAGATCCCAGGCAGGCAGGGCGATCTCGTCCAGATCTGCAATGTTGGTCCGGGGCCGGGTGGGCCGCACCCGCCCCTCGTGACGAAAGGCAATACCGTCGACCGCATCCAGCGACCCGCCGCGTGCAAGCGCCCGGCAAAGGGCCGTCATGGTCCGCTCGCCCTCGCCGATCACGGCAATATCCAGCGGGGTCTGCGCAAAGAGAAGCTGACTGCTGGTGGTGGCCAGACCGCCCCCGGAAACGATTTTCGCGGATGGGTTCATCGCCTTTAAATGCGGTACCAGCCACCGCTGAAACGCAAAGGTGGTGATCAGACCGGACACGCCGACCAGGTCCCACGTTGTCTGCCGCAACCGTGCAAGCACCTGGTCACGGGTCAAGCGCAAAGCATTGACGTCAAGCAGGCTGACCTCGAATCCGTTTAAACGCAGCTCGGCGGCGACGGTGGCCAACCCATACGGAATGCAATTGGGCTTGGCATCAAGGCGGACCGGCGAATTAATCAGTAAAACATGCATATCAAACCGTCGGCGGCTTTTGGGCATGAAAGGCAAACAGTAGAACCCCCAGGTCACGGCGGGCAAACCGGCGAAACATCGGATCAAAACCGGCCCACAGGTCATCACTGATGTCAAAACGGTCCAGATCGCGCCACTGCATCAATCCGAAGCCCTGCGCCGCCAGGTGCCGCCGGTGTTCCGGCATGGTGTGCTGATTGTGCAGATTACATTGCGCGGAAATCCGCAACCACTGCGCGCGCGGCATTTCGAGAAATTTCAAGGGGTGCATGTCGGGCATCCCCGCGGCCGACCGGTGATCCTGCGGATTTACGAAACCGACCGTCCCGGCGCCCGGTTTCAAAACCCGGTATATCTCACCATAGCCTTGCTCCGGGTCCGGCACATGTTCAAAGACAAGATGATGCAACACCAGGTCGAACGACGCCGTCCTGAAAGGCAGCGCCTCGACACTGGCCGGCATGATCAGCCGGATCCGGCCGGTGTCGAGGCACAGCCGGCCCTTGTGATAAAACAGCAATTTACGTTCGAAGAAATCGATTGCGTGGCGGCTGCGGGCATCCCGCGCCAACGCCAGGTAAAAGCTCTTCAGTGCCTGCACCTGCGGGTAGCACAGCCCAAAAGAATGACACTCCAACGACCAGACCCGCCGGGCCCCATGGCCGGCCAACAGCAATTCCACCCCCAGATTCCCGCCCGGCCCGATATGCAGCACCTCCTTGCCCTGCAGGAAACTGCGTGCATCGCCGGCAAAAAAACCGGCAAAATTTTCGAAAATGCGCATTGGCTGGTCCGGGTCCAGACTGCGCATCACCTCGAAACAGGTTGCGTTGCGGCGAAAACCGAGTTCTTCGAGCTGGCGCGAAATCTGATCACCGGCGCTGACCGAGGTGATGACCACCGCGTCATGTTGCGGATGCAGCCGGGCCGGGCCGATGATCGGCACCCCTGCCAACCACCGGCCGTGTTTACTTTGATCGTTGTCGCAAAAGACAACGGCGCTTGCGGGCCACCGGCGGCGGATTTCTGCCAACAACGCCCGCCCCCAGCCCGCCGCGCCGAACAACACCCAGCGCCGCCCCTGCAACGCAGCCGCACACTGCTCAAGCCGCGTTAAATCGAAATATTTGTCGCAGAACCGGTACATCGACCCAACCTGCCTGCCACGCGCTGGTACAGCGTCAACAGGGCATGCGCATCATGATCCCAGTTGTAGCGGGTCAAGACCGCCTGGCGACCATTCTCGCCAAGCTGCCGCCCCTCCTCCGGATGATTGGCCAGCCACTCCAACGCCTGGGCCAACTCGTCACTGCTGCCGGAAGGAAAGATATAGCCGCAATTACACTCGGCAACGATCCGCTGCAGCGGCGCGGCATCGGAGACCACCACCGGTTTGCCCATACGCATGTACTGGAAGAGTTTGTGAGGAATGGTGGCGTCGGTGAACGCGTTTTTGACATGCGGCACCACACACACATCAGAGGCGGCAATGAACGGCCAGACCGAATCAAAATCGACAAATCCGGTGATGTTCACCCGATCGCGCACGTGCAAGGCCACGGCCAATTCTTCCAGTTCGGCCTGATTGTACTGCCCGCCCACCAACAGTAACTGAATCGGCACCCGCAGGTAGATTTTCGTCGCCGCCTCGATCAGCCGTTCAAGCCCCCGGATCCGGCCGAAGGTGCCCACATAGGTCACCACGAAATCCTTCGGCTGGTAGGCCGCAGCCGTCATCTGGTGCATTTCCGGCAACAGTGGATCGTTCGGTTCGGTGTTCATCACCACGGATATCTTATCCGCCGCCACGCCCCTGTCGATCAACCGTTGGCGCGATTCATCCACCACGGTGATCACATGATCGACCAGGCGCAGACATCTATCTTCGTATTGCGCCGCCCAGTGGGCGGGACGCCACCTGTCACCGGTGCCGGGCCGCATGAACGCGACCATGGGCGGATAAATCTCGTGCATATCGAAAACCACCGGAAGCCCCATCTCACGGGCTGCCGTCGCCACCGGCCACACCAGGGGCAAATCATGCACGTGCAGCACGTCGATGCGATTGGCCGCAACAAAGCGCCGTGTCGCTTGCACCCACGGCGATTGCCGGCTGTAAAAATGCGACTTGACATTGGCCGGTGTCCAGTCGGCAATCCGCAACATGGGGATCGGCACCCGCACAATATTCACCCCGTTGCGTTGTTCGCGCGCCGCCACGGACGTTTCCAGAAGCGACAGCAAATGAACCTCATGGCCGGCCTCGATCAGTGTGCGGGCCTCTTTTTCCACCCGCAAGTCAGGCGGCGTCGTTGGAAAATCACGTTCCAGAACCATACCGATTTTCAGTGCCATGGTCTTCCCCCCTGATCGGTTGCCCTGATCGGTTGATCGATAAATTCCCGAAACCAGATTTCCAGACTCAGCCAGCGCCAGATTTCCCAGGTGTGGTCGGCTGCCTGCGCACAGTGGTCCGCGAGTTTTTGTTGAAGCAATTGCCTTTGAATCAGATTTCGGTTTTTCAAGCGGTCCGACAAAAGGATCGCCTTGACCGGCCCTGCAAGCTCGTTGCGCAGCCAGATCGCCAGGGGCGCTTCAAACCCCAACTTATCCTTCCGGTTGCAAATGCCGTCCGGCACGATCCCGCGCATGGCCTGCCGCAACACCACCTTGGTCACCTCGCCTGAAATCTTCAAATCATAGGGGAGCGCGAAACCGAACGCCACAAGCCGATGGTCCAGAAACGGCACCCGCGCCTCCACCGAATGGGCCATGCTCATGCGGTCCTCGCAACGCAGCAAAGACGGCAAACTGTCGCGCGTGACCGCATGAAACAACACATTGGTCAAATGGTCGTCGAACGGCTTTGCACCCGAATCGTCATGATACGTCAGGCAGGCTTTCAAGTCATCCGATAAAATAGCGGTGCGGGCCGCGAACGCACCATTTGCATTGGCGGCAAAAGGCCGGGCCGCCGTCCGGCCGAAACAATCGGCGATCCGGGATCGAACCGCAAGCCGCCGATTCCGATCAACCGAACTGTCCTCGGCCAGCGTCTTCAGATAGTGCGGGAAGTAATGCAAATACCCCCCGAACAACTCATCGCCCCCCTGTCCGTCCAGCACCACTTTCACCTTGCGCGCGGCGTGCGCCATCACCTGCCACTGGCCGAACATGCCGTAAGCCTGGCAGGGTTCGTCCTGATGGTAGATCATCCGCGGCAGCAGCGCCATGAAGTCTTGCGCGCCGGGCCGGACCCAATAGGCTTCAACACCACAGGCCCGACCGACCTGGGCGGCATACAGTTGCTCGTCGCACGCATAACCGGGAAACGTGGCCGTAAATGTTTTCAGGACCGAATGATGTTTTGACGCCAACCCCACAATCGCGCTCGAATCGATACCACCGCTGAGACAGGCGCCCACCGGCACATCGGCGAACAGGTGGGTTCGGACGGCGTCATCCAGCAGGGAGCGCAAACGTGCCGGGGCGGCCTCGTCCATTGAAACGCCGGTCCGCTCAAACCGGTCGGTTCGGCCGGCGGCCCGCGCCAGGTCCCAATACCTGAAAACCCGCCGTCTACCCTCGCGGCTAACCCGCATCGAATGGCCTGCCGGCAGCGCCTTGACAGCGGCAAAAAACGTATCTGCACCGCGATCGGTTTTCCCATCGAACAGATAACGGGCGACCGAGCCGAAATCGACATCGCGCCGCGCCGGCGTCACCGCGATCAAGGCTTTGATCTCCGAGGCAAACAGCAGTTCATCGCCGTTCGCCAGATAGTAAAGCGGTTTGATCCCCAGACGGTCACGGGACAGAAAAAGCGATTGCTCACGGGCATCCCACACGGCCAAGGCCCACATGCCGTCAAAACGGTCCACGCACCTCTCACCCCAAGCCTCGTAGGCATGCAGCACCACCTCGGCGTCGCCGGCCGAGGCAAACCGATACCCCTTGGCAACCAGCATCTCCCGCAGGGTGACGTGATTGTAAATCTCGCCATTGTAAGTCAACCAAAGCGAGCCGTCCGGGTTGGTCATCGGCTGGCGCGCACTGTCGGACAGATCGACGATCTTCAAGCGCCGGTGGCCCAACCCCACCCGGGGTCCGTTCCGGCCGGCCATCCCGTCCCGGTTCAGATAGATCCCCTGGCCGTCGGGTCCCCGGTGGCGCAATAGCTCGCACATCCGTGCCACCCGTGCCCGCGCCACCGGACGGCCGTCAAAATCAACAATCCCCGCGATACCGCACATGACCTTGTCAGAACTCCTTGTTCGGATTACGCCCGTTTGGGTTGAGAACAATAAAGGGTCCCAGTGCCAGCACATCCAGATGCCCCTTCAGAAAACATCGCACGGCATCCTTTGCGCTGCACACAATCGGCTCTTCATGCATGTTGAAACTGGTATTGATCATCAGCGGCAGACCGGTGAGCCGCTGATACGCGCGCAACACCCGGTGAAAGCCCGGATTGGCATCACGGGTCACCAGTTGCGGCCGGGCCGTGCCGTCAACATGCACGACCGCCGGTGCCTTTTGCCGGCAAAGCCCGGTGGCCGCCAGCGTGACCGTCATAAAACGACCAGGCAACCGGGCCGAGGCCGTGTTGTGAAAATAGGCGTCCGCTTCCTCGGCCAGCACCGCCGGTGCAAAGGGCATGAACTCAGTGCGCCGCAACCGCCGGTTCAACCATCGATTGACCGTGGGATCGGTGGGCTTGACCAGAATGCTGCGATTGCCCAGAGCGCGGGGGCCGTACTCCATGGCACCGTCGAACCGGGCCACGACCTTGCCACCGGCCACCTCGGCCGCGACGCGCGGCTCAACCGGATCGCAATATTCATAAACCAGCCCTGCATTTTCCAGGGCGGCCCGCATGTCCGCTTCCGACGCGCCGGACCCCAAATAAACATGTGCCAACGGCGCCGGATCGATCCCGGCAGCATCGGCCCGGACCGCCAAAGCCGCCCCGGCCGCCGTACCGCCGTCGCCCATGTTGGGATAAACATAAATCGGACGCCCCTTGCCGTGCTCCATGAGCTTTTGATTCAAGCGGACATTGGCAAAAGTGCCCCCGGCCATGACCAGCGGCTGCACACCGTGGCGGGCTTCCACCGCAGCCAGCATCGCCAGCCAGCAATCTTCCAGGCGTTTTTGAACAGCCGCCGCAACATCTTCCCGGCCGATGCCGGCCAGTTTTTTATCGAAATAGGCCAACAACCGGTTCGTGTCGGCGCCCCAAAACCGCTTCCCCCGCAACATCCGCAGGCCGGTGCGCAAGGACGGACCACCGGGACGCTGCCCGTTGCCAAGCCCCGTGGTAAAACACAACCGGTCGGCATCAAAACCGAAACACCGCGCCAAAATCTCATAGGCCGGACCCGGATCGCCGTGGGCCGCCAAGCCGGTGACCTTGCCCTCGTGCCGGTGCCGCTTGAAGCCCAGATATCTGGTCACCGCCGCATAAAACGAGCCGGGCGACACCTGCCCGGCCGATTGGGCGATCCGCTCAATCCGGCCCGCGCGGCCGAGGCTGATGGTGGCGCTGAGACCGTCGCCGGACCCGTCGCCCGTTAAAACCAACCCCTCGCGATAACCGGCCGTGTAGTAGGCGGACGCGGCATGGGCATGATGATGTTCGATACTCCGGTACGGACAGACAAGCCCCAGCCGGTCCAGCGCGTCCCGGTAAAGCCGCCGGGTCGTTTGCCGCCACGCCCTGCCGGTGCGGTGCACCCCCCGCAGCCATACATCCCATTCCCGCCGGCACATGGCCCAACGGGCCGTCAAAGGCAGTTCATTGGCCAGATCGATGGCTCCGCCGGCCGGATCGAGAATCAGGCGCGTGAAATACGGCGAGGCGTTCAGATAATCGTTGAACGTAAATGCCACCAGATCAACCTGATCCGGACGCAACCGCCCCAGGCGCAGCACTTCGGCCACAGCGCGAAAAGGAAAGCCCAAATGCCCCTTGATCCGCGACAAACGCTCCTCTCCCACCGCCGCAACCACCTGTCCTGCCTGCACCAGGGCCGCCGTGGCATCATGACCCGGATGAATGCCGAGAATCGTCTCCATCTAATCGCCCTTTAGTCGCATGCGCCGAATGCGATTGTATTGGTGGCGGCGCAACGTCAACAAAAGACGGCCGCACACGGCGATCCCCTTTCGTTGCACGCGATTGAGTCGCGCGGGATTCCATTTGCGGGCATACCGGTCAAACCCCTCACGGCCGCTGACCCGCGCCAACACCGTAAGCAAAGTGCGGTTCAACCGGTGATACGTGTCGTCGCACAAAAACCCTTCCCGGCCGTACCAGCTCCAGCACCCCATGAACTCCCAGGCGGGCAACTGCGCTTCGATGGTATCCAGGCATCGTCCGGCAAGCACTTGCAACGCCTTTTCGCCACAAGTCTCCTGAAGCAGATCAAGGAGCCCCACCACCGCAAAACAAAACCCGTCCAGAATCCGAGCGTAAGGCTTGGCCGGATACTCTTCCAGAAAAACTCCGGCGGCACGGTCGTCCAGCACGCCGCCATCGGCCACCGGCACCTGAAAAATCCGCGCCGCCGCCAGCGCCAGGTCAAGATCGGCTTGCCGCCGGGAGAGCCTGTAACTACGGACCAGCGCGCTGACCGCCAACCCCTGACTCATGGCTGAAATCCAGGGCGCTTTTAAAAACGCCCGGCCTTCCACCCAATCGAACCCGTAGTGCCAAACCCTGGTCTCATTACTTGCGGTTTGGGCATTTGCGTGCAACCAGGCGATCGCCGTCTCAAAGTCCTGCTGCTGCCGCCGGTGCAAACAGTTCAGCCCCCACAACGCCACATAGGCCGGATTGACCTGCGGCCCGCCCCATTTATAGTTCACCACCGGGATACCGTCGGACCGGTGAAAGCCACCGGACGCCCCTTTTTCAAACGGCAGGCCGAACAGCCCGTCCCAAAAAAAGTGATACCGCAACGGATCGTTCGAATTAAAAACGATGCGCGGCATTGCAGGCGGCCTTGCGCGTTTCAAAAAACACCACAACAGCGCAGGCAGGCCGGCATGGCGCCCTGCCGGGCAATGGTTTGCAAAAATGCTTCCCGCTCGGCCCCGTTCCATAAGGCCGGCAGCGACTGCCGGTCCAGATGACCCAGGGCGACATCAAAGCAGCGGGTCGACACCGTGACCGTGCCGTCGGCCAGCACCTGGGCATGACGCCAGGCCATTTTGCACCCGTTGTCGGTCACCGGTTTATCCAGATGGTGGTAGTATCGGGCGACCATGGCTTGCGAGGCCAGCTCCGGCACAAACGCCACCGGCAAGGCCATGGCCTTGATTCGTTGCATCTGTGCCCAGACAAGTTGAGGATCGATCTTTAGCGGATCGAACGCCGACACGCAGCTCGGACGAACCGGGAAACGCCCGCCCCACTGGCGATTATGACGTTCAGCCATGGCCGTGGTCACAAAATTGGTATGGCAGAAAGTCAGCTTGTCGATGGTCACCGGCGCCGCCGCCAGTTCTTCGGCAAAAGCGGCCAGATGGGCCTGATTCAATTCACTGATGGTGCAATTCACCGCTACTTTCGGCTGCCGTGCAGCCTGCGCCGTCTTAAGACGCGCGACGGCCAGCAACCCCGCCATGGCGCGGCCAAACGCCCCGTCGCGACCCCGGATACGGTCATGGACGGCCGCAGGACCATCCAACGACACCCACAGCTCCGTCAAACCAGTTTTGACCAAAAACGATGCAAAATCCGCCAACAACCAGCCGTTGGTCGTGATTTGCAACGGCAGGCCGGCCCGAAGAATGTACGCGCAAACCGCTTCCAAATCCTCATAAAGCAGCGGTTCAGTACCGGTCAAGGCGATTTTGACCGGTCCGCCCGGCGCCTGCACAAGATCATCAACCAGCGTGTAGATCCTTTCAGGTGCCAACTCTTCGCCGTCGCGGTTCATGGTGCGGTAGAACTGGCCCTGTCGATTCCGGCGGCCGATATCGCACATCCGGCAACGCAGGTTGCACCGGCTGTTGACAACCAAGAAAACGATTTCCGGCAGCGGTCGCATTGAATGTTGGGAAACAGTAGCCGTCATAAATCTATGAAAACGCACTTACGTTGCAGCGGGCCGCCGGAACAAGCAATATGCGCACCTCGGGAAA
>JANQIE010000245.1 GCA_028282295.1 Desulfobacterales bacterium
GCACAGGTAGGATTAGGTTTACATTGTAAACCGCACCGTTTAAGACTGAGCGCGGTACACCTGCGACTCACACTCATTCCCGCGCAGGCGGGAATCCAGTAAATGTCCCTAAATGCGCACATTGCTCGTTCCGGCGGCCCGCGGCAACGTAAGGGCGTTTTACAAATGTCGGCTACAGGCAAAAGCCCGGTGCCATTGCCTTTAAGTTTATAACATTGAGTTTCAAGTTTCCAGTTTCAAACATCCAGCGTTGATTTTAACCGGGTGATAGTTATAGTTAAGGGTTGATCGCGCCGGTGTGAAGCGCAATACCACAACCCACGAGGAGAATCCTTTAGAATGCCTATTTACGAATACTGTTGCGAAGCCTGCGGCAATAATTTTGAAAGTCTTGTCTTCGGCGATGAATGCCCTACCTGTCCTAATTGTGAGAGCCCCAAGGTCTGCAAGCAAATGTCGGCCTGCGGCTTTGTCAGTAAAGGCAGCGGCGGCCAAACGGTGGGCAAATCCGCCGGTTCAGCTTGCAGTGGCTGCAAACCGAGCGCCGGTTGCGCGGGGTGCAGCAAATAATGACAACCCGAATCAAAATCGGCACCCGCGGCAGTCAGCTGGCCCTGTGGCAGGCCAACTGGGTCAAATCCGAACTGGAAGCCCGGCATCCGGGCACCACGGTCGACTTGCTCATCATCAAAACCAAGGGGGATAAAATCCTGGACGTGCCGCTGGCGCGGGTGGGGGGGAAGGGGCTGTTTGTCAAGGAGATCGAGGAGGCGATTCTTGACGGCCGGGTCGATTTGGCCGTGCACAGTATGAAGGACATGCCGGCGGAAATTCCGTCCGGCCTGACCATCGGCGCAGTGCCCCGGCGCGAGGTTCCCAACGATATTCTCATTTCGAAAAACGACACTCCTCTCGACCAGTTGCCGCAAGGGGCGCGGGTCGGCACCAGCAGCTTGCGGCGCAGCGCCCAGTTAAAAAATGTCCGCCCGGATCTCACCATTGTGCCGTTGCGCGGCAACCTGGACACCCGAATCAAAAAACTGCACCGTGAAGACCTGGACGCCATTGTCCTGGCTGCGGCCGGCGTGCGCCGCTTGGGATTGGCCGATCAAATCAGTGAAGCGTTGTCGGTGACAACCATGCTGCCGGCGGTGGGGCAGGGGGCGCTGTGCATTGAAACACGCACCGATGATCCTGCAATTGCCGCCCTGGTGGCGCCGCTGGAACATCCCGACACCCGCATTGCCGTAACCGCCGAGCGCGCCTTTTTACATCGCCTGGAAGGCGGCTGCCAGGTGCCGATCGCCGGTCATGCCGTGGTTGCCGGGGACGAGGTCACTTTGACCGGCCTGGTGGCGGATGTTGACGGCAAGCGTGTGATCCGGCACCGCATGACCGCGGCGACCCGGCGGGCGGCCGCTGTTGGTGTCGAGTTGGCCGGGAATCTGTTGCAACAGGGCGCGGACCGGCTTCTGGAAACCCTAAAAGACGAATTTGCGAGAGATAATGACAGCTAAGGTATTTCTGGTGGGCGCCGGTCCCGGCGACCCGGGCTTGATCACGGTAAAGGGCCTGCAATGCATTCAACAGGCCGATTGTATTATTTATGATTATCTGGCTTCTCCGACCCTTTTACGCCATGCGCCGGAAACGGCCGAACTGATTTACGTGGGCAAAAAAGGGGGCGATCACACTTTGTCCCAGGACGGGATCAATCAACTGATTGTCGCAAAAGCCCAATCCGGGCTGACCGTCACACGCCTCAAGGGGGGCGACCCGTTTATTTTCGGGCGCGGCGGCGAAGAGGCGGAAGTTCTCATCGACGCCGGCATTGCCTTTGAAATCGTGCCGGGGGTCACGTCGGCGATTGCCGCCCCAGCCTATGCGGGGATTCCGCTGACCCATCGCAAGTTCACCTCCACGGTGGCCTTTGTCACCGGCCACGAGGATCCGACCAAACCCGATTCAAGCATCGACTGGGCCAGTCTGGCCAAGGGGATCGGCACCCTGGTTTTTTTCATGGGGGTCAAAAACCTGCCGCAGATCACCCGGCAATTGTTGGCTCACGGTGTCGCGCCGCAGCGGCCGGTGGCCCTTGTCCGCTGGGGTACCACCAGCCGGCAGGTCACGGTTACCGGCACCCTGGCGACCATTGAGGCAAAGGTCAAGGCCGCCGGTTTGACCGCACCGGCCATCATCGTTGTCGGTGATGTCGTAACCCTGCGCGAATCGATGCAATGGTTTGACCGCCGCCCGCTGCTGGGCAAACGCATCGTGGTCACCCGTGCCCGCCGGCAGGCCAGCGATCTGGTGCAACGTCTGACCGACCTGGGCGCAACGTGCATCGAATGCCCGACCATCAAAATTGAACCGCCCGAGGATTTCGGACCTCTTGACAGGGCCATTGAAAATCTTGCTCAATACACCTGGCTGGTCTTCACCAGTGTAAACGGGGTGCGTTTCTTTTTTGAACGCCTCAATGCCCGGGGACTCGACAGCCGGGCTCTGGGTCACCTGAAAACCGCTGCCATCGGACCGGCCACGGCACAAAAGCTGGCCCGGTTCGGCATTGCCAGCGATATTGTTCCGGCCAACTACCGGGCCGAGGCCGTGGTCGACGCGTTTCGCAAGGAAAATGTCTCCGGTTGCCGTGTGTTGCTGCCTCGGGCCAAGGAAGCACGCCCGATCTTGCCGGAGGAGTTGACTAAATTGGGTGCCCATGTCGATGAAATTACCGCCTATGTAACCCACGCGGTCAACGAGCAGGCTGACGGCCTGATCGAGGGGCTTGCAAACGGGGCCATCGACATGGTGACCTTTACCAGTTCATCCACGGCAAAGAACTTTCACGCCTTGTTGCCGAAAGAGCGCATCGATGACCTGCTCCGGCCGGTTCACTTGGCCAGCATTGGCCCCATTACCACCGAAACGGCGCATGACCTGGGTCTGCGTATCGACGTCACGGCCGATACGTTCACCATCGACGGTTTATGCGACGCGATTGTGACCCACTTTTCCGCAGGCTGACATCGCCGCTTGCGCCATTTTGACTGCCTTTGGACGGTAGGCACGGCCTCCCCCTGTTATTGCCGGTGGGTAGAATCGTAGATACTATGTGGGCTAGTACCAAGACGAAGTGAATGCCCAAAGGCTCGCGCCCACCCTGGAGAGCAATCATAAATTGCCGCGTTTTCGTAGAT
>JANQIE010000249.1 GCA_028282295.1 Desulfobacterales bacterium
ATTGCATATGATAACGTTTTGCCCAGATGGAATTATTCTTTGAGACCTTCCGGGGATGCACTCTTAAAATGAGGAACTTATTTTTTCCTCGAACCTTAGTCGCCGGTTTAATATCTAAAACAGCTTACGTTGCGGCGGACCGCCGGAATAATCAATTTGTGCATCCTGGCATTTTTCCCGGATTCCCGCCTGCGCGGGCATGACGAAGTAGAATTCACCTCGTACCTGATACGAGATGGGTGTTACGAGCAGAACACGATGTCTCGAATTTTCAGGAAAGTTCGGAATTTTATCCAACCGTTGTTACGGTGAATACTGGGACCGTTCTCGGGGTAGGCAAATCCTCCACGGACTGACGATAACTGTTTTTTGTTTCGCGCAGAGGCGCAAAGCACGCGAAGTGTTTATGTTTCCCAACTCCCTTTTGCGAACTCTGCGCCTTTGCGTGAAAGAGAAAACAGTTTGTGGTTATCCGGGTCGACAAAGATAAAAACTCGCCACCGGGGGGTCTCTTTTTTTAAGATAAACAGGGCGGTTGAATAATTACTGCTTCAACCGCCTTGATAGGGTCAGGAAAGGTCAACCGAAGAGCTGACCTTCCCTATATATTAACGTTGGCCTTACATCATCACAAGATGCCTTCAAAGTTGCCGGAGTCGATACGGGCCAGTATTTCCGACCGGCTCCTGGGTTTTGCCCACTCGTTAAATTTTTCGAGCGCTGTCAAGGTCGAGCTCAGGTTGTCGTCGGATTGTTGGTAAGCCCACTCAAAAACAGCGCCGGCCCGGTCGGCACCGACTTTACGGTCATCGATAATTTCACGCAAGGTGCTAGTGTTCAGGGTTTCCGTGACGTAATCCAAATGCGGTACGTCCGTTGCTAACAAACTTTGGGCCCATTCATTCGGTTTGTGCTTTGCAATGTCTATAAAGCTGCTTAATGATTTTTTGGAATCATCAGTGACACTATGGTGCTTTACAAGATGGGAATCCGTACGAACTGAAGTAATTCTATCAATCGCATTTTTCATGCCTTCCGTCCCCAATTTGCGGTCGTTTAATCCCTTTAGCAAGCCGCCGTTGCGGTCGTCAGTAAGCGAGGCAATAACATAGGGCCGCACTCCGGCCTGCCAGAGACCCTGATATACATCCTTGTCAACATGTTTAGCGTTTTCTGCAAACGATTGTAAACGGGCACTATCCAACTGATACCCTCGCTGATTAAAACCAAGCCGGGCAAAATCCCGGACAAAATCAGGCATATCATCGTAGCTGATTTTACGATCACGCAACGCGTTGAGAATGCCGCCGTCAGCCCCTTTGTTCAATTTCTGCACGTCTTCCAGATGTGTTCCGCTGGTTGCGAGCACTTTTCCCATAACCCCGATTTGTTGCGCGCGTTCACGGGACACGCGATCAGCACCACCTGCTTGCTCAAAACCCCATTCGAGAAGCTTGCCACTAAGTTCCGGATTGGCATTCAGGATATCTTCCCTTGTAAAATTCGACTTGTGGGGATCAAGGGCTGCCGGCTGTAAAGAGTCTCCGGCAACAGTAGCCCAAAGATCGTTGCTCAAGAGGTCCGACGCTTTTACACGAACCAGACTCCCTTCCCTGTTATATGCCCCGTATTCTTCATTCGCGGCATCATAATCAACAAGCGCCCAAGAAGAATAGGGGTGGGCGTTAACCTGCTTTAAAGACCCACCAGCCCCATCCAACAACGAACTAACAACGACCGCTTTACCGGCTTGCAATTGTTCATTCAGGTGGCCTTGAAAGTGATTGTTGAGGTTAAAATATGAGGTCTTTTCACCTGTAAGCGCGGAAAGCGACAATGCGGGCTTGGTGTCGGAATACTCACCGCCTTCTCTATACTTCGCCAGGTTTTCCGCAGTTCTATGGTGTTTAAGAAAAGCCGTTTCCACCGCCCTGGCCGTCCATGTGTTCTGGTCACGACGAGAACTAAAGGCAATCGAGCCTGTGTCAAACATATCTTCTTCAGTAATCGTTGTTTCAAATGGTTTTAAATCGTTGTCATACATTTTGACAGTAAAACTGCCGTCGTCATTTTCCGTGACCAAATTTTCAATGGCGGCCGGGTTCGAATTCTCGATTGCCTGTAATGCTGATACTACTGAGTAGGATTTTTTGTTAGGTACGGCCGAGGCGAACGATCTGGGATCCTCAACGCTGCCGGCGTCACCTGCGTGCTGAACAACCAGGGAGGAGGGGTGTATGGGTTTTGCTTGTGGTAAAGAACTAGCGACCGACTTTGCCAGTTCGTTGCTATCAAAAAGTGCGATCGACTCGACCATCGGTTTCAGCCCCAAAGGCTCTTGGAGTTGAGCCCGCAAGCGCGCACCCGCTTGCCCCGACCCCAAAAGCGAATCGGTGCCTGCCTTATTGGCCCCGGAGGGGACGGCTGCGCCGGACGCAGCGGTTTGGGCCGGCGCGGTCCCGACGGGGACGGTTGCGCCGGACCCGGAGGTTTGGGCAGGCGTGCCCCTGGTGGGGACGGTTACGCCGGACTCGACGGTTTGGGCAGGCGTGCCCCTGGTGGGGACGGTTGCGCCGGACTCGACGGTTTGGGCAGGCGTGGACTCGGCGGGGGCGGTTGCACTGGACCCGACGGTTTTGCCGGACTCAAAGGTTTCGGCTGGAGTGGCCCCTGCAGCGCCAGTTGTGCCGGATCCGGCTGGGCCGGCCTCCTCCTTTTGATCAACCTCAGGGCGCGTACGCTTATGCGGCAGACCTTTTGGAGTGCCGGCAACATCTTGCCCGCGTTGTCTTTCTACTGGATCGGCGCCCCCTTTTTTTGCGTTGGGATTTCTGACCTTAGCACTTCCTGTTTCTTTTTGTTCTGTTTTAGGTTCTTCTTTCGGCCCTCCTGCCGGATCTTCTTTTGTCTCTTTTGCCGAGTCTTTTTTTGTCTCTTTTTTTTGGTCTTTTTTTGGCTGCGCTACTGTTCTATAATCTCCTGCAACACCTTTTACACCCATCTGTCTTCTCCTTTCAAGTTGTGATTTTAAGGCATAATTGCACGACAAACTCCCAGCACCCCTTGCAGCGTATCGAACCAACCAGACCCAAATCCGGGCGCCCAAAATGTGAAATTATTTTTGCGCGAACCCTTACTTTATCCCCCTGAAACACCTGGGCATATCTGTCAGGTAGCAATAAAGGCCCACCCTGAATCGGCGTGTGCCAATCCACTTTTTCCCATCGCCAAGTTTGGCTGGATAAATTTTCGAGGCTCTGATTTTCTTTATGATAGGATGGCGGGTACCATATCGTTTCACTATGAAACTTGTAAATCAGGATATCCCTGAAAAAGAGGGTCGAAAAACCTGAAAAAGAGGGTCGAAAAACCTGAAAGAGGGGGGCGAAAAACCTTAAGGGCTCGCGCAAAAATTATTTCACATTTTATGCATCCCGGTTTCAGGTCAGGTTGGTTCGATCTGAGGGGCCAAAACCGCAGCCATAGCGAGCTAGTGCCCATCCGGAAATAGTAGATTTTGGTTCCTGGCAAGGCCCGAGCATTTTTAAAACCGCAGGCATAGTGGGCTATGTCGAGGATTTTAAAAATGCGAGAAC
>JANQIE010000081.1 GCA_028282295.1 Desulfobacterales bacterium
CCGGCGACTAAATATGTAAGCCTTCGTCATGCCGGACTTGATCCGGCATCCAGAATAGAATTGACGCTCTCCTAATTCCCAAATGCGGTTATTCTGAAATTCCCTTTCATCGGTCTTGACAAGGGGTTGAAATAGGCGTTATACAAAGTGAACGCTGTTTGCACGGCGATCTCCCCTCCCGGCGTGCGTTTACCTCCTGTGCTCGCATTCAAAGCCGGTGCAAATTATCTTCGCCCGTCTTTTCATGTAAACGTTTCACCATTTACAAATTGTTTCCCAAACACCAAAGGAGGTGTCCGGCTATGCGTAAATCGATTTGCCTTTTGATTGTTCTATTTGCGGTGGCCAGCAGTTTACATGCGGCTCCGAAAAATCCGCACACATTTATCTTCGAAGACTACGGCACGGTGCGCACCCTTGACCCATCCGTGGCATACGACAATGTTTCCCAGCAGCGGATTCTGAACCTCTACGAAACGTTGATCTTCTTCGACGGCTCGGCCACGGATAAATTTATTCCGGTCCTGGCCACGCAAGTGCCCTCGGTCGCCAACGGCGGCATCTCGGCCGACGGTAAAACCTACAGGGTGTCGATCCGCAAAGGCGTCAAATTTCACCACGGCAGTACGTTGACCGCCGAGGATGTGGCCTATTCATTCAAGCGTCACATGATCGCCGACCCGGACGGCGGCCCCATGTGGATGATGCTTGAAGCCTTGACCGGCGAGGGGTCCACGCGTGGCAAGGACGGCAACATCGTCACCGGGGTTTTTGAGAAGATCGACAAGTCGGTCGCCGTAAAGGCAGATCAGGTCGTTTTCAACCTGCCGCGTCCGTTCCCCCCCTTCCTGACGCTGTTGGCCAACTCTTACGGCGGTATCGTGGTCGACAAGGAATGGGCCGTTCAAAACGGCTGTTGGGACGGCAATATCGCCAATGCCGCCAAATACAACAATCCCAAGCCCGGACACGAACCCCTGCAAAATAAGGCCAGCGGCACCGGCGCCTTTAAAATGCTCTCCTGGGAACCGTCCAAGCAGTTTATCTTCGAGCGCTTTGAAGACTATTGGGGCCCCAAACCGGTCCTGAAAAAAGCGATTATCAAACACGTCTCCGAGTGGTCTTCCCGCAAGCTGGCGCTTCAAAACGGCGACGCCGACAAAGTGACTGTCGATGCGCAGTTCTTACCCGAAGCGCAGGCCATGCAAGGGGTTAAAATCTACAAGGTGCCCCAACTGTCGGTCACCGGCGCGCTTTTTTGCCAAAAGGTCAACCCCACGGGCAATCCGAATATCGGCTCGGGTAAACTGGACGGTGACGGGATTCCACCCGATTTCTTCTCCGACATCCATGTCCGCCGGGCGTTCCTGCATGCCTTTGACCGCGAGACCTATAAGGCCGATGTCTGGAACGGCG
The DNA here is from genome assembly GCA_028282295.1 of Desulfobacterales bacterium. Taxonomy (GTDB): domain Bacteria; phylum Desulfobacterota; class Desulfobacteria; order Desulfobacterales; family JANQIE01; genus JANQIE01. Next base: position 1,417 of record JANQIE010000081.1, read on the forward strand.
AAGTATTGCTGCCCCCCACCCCCAACCCGGTCGGGCTGGCTTATTTCAAGGAAGACGTACCGGTCTACGCTTTTGACCTTGAAAAAGCGGCCGCCGAGATGAAAAAGGCCTGGGACGGGCAAGTCTGGAAAAAGGGATTTAAAATGGCCATCACGCACAACACCGGCAACTCGCAGCGTGAAGCCGCGGCCCACATGCTGGCCGAAAACATCATGAGCCTGAATCCCAAATTTCGCATCGAAGTGCAAAATGTAGCCTGGAAAGACTATCTGGTCAAATACCGCAACTACCAGTATCCTATTTTTATCATCGGCTGGGGCGCCGACTATCCTGACCCCGACAACTTTTTGTTCACCTTCATGGGCTCCACCGGTGTCTACGGAAGATACATGGCCTACCAAAACGAAGAGGTCGACCGGCTTTGCAAAGACGGCCGTCAACTGGTCGAGCCGGCCAGGCGCAAAGCAGTTTACCATCGCCTGCAGGACCTATGGTATCAGGAAGCCCTGGGGGCCGTGATCTACCAGCAAATCGCCTTTTTAACCTACCGGGACTGGGTACAAGGATTTGTACCTCATCCCATGTTCAACGATCCGTTTGATCTGTTAAAACGACTGTCGAAGAAGTAATCAATGGCGGCTTACATCATTCGCCGGCTGTTTTTTCTACTGTTCGTGCTGTTCGGCGTCTCGGTCCTGATCTTCGGATTGATGATGACGTTCAGCCCTGAACGCCGTGCGGCAGCCTATATCACCTCGCCACAGCAGGCCAAGGACATCCCCAGGATCGTCGAGCAGTTGGGCCTCGACGATCCGGTCTACCTGCAGTACTTGCGGTGGGTCGGCCGTGTCGCTCAGGGCAATCTGGGCTGGTCGCTGGTCGCCTCCAGTACGGTATGGGATGCATTTTGGCGCTACTTTCCCACAACCCTTGAACTTAATCTGTTCGCCGCTCCGCTGGTGATCCTGGTGGGTATCTGGCTGGGGACTCTGGCCGGTGTCAACCGGGATACCTGGCTCGATCATGCCACGCGCATTTTTGCCATTGTTGGCTGGTCCCTGCCGACCTTTCTGTTCGCCCTGGTGCTGTTGATGGTCTTTTACGGCTATTTCAATATCTTCAGTCCGGGCATCATTTCCGATTCCGTGCAACTGTGGCTGGCCGACCATCCGGATCAGTTTACGCGTTACACCGGCATGTACACCATCGATGGCCTTCTGAACGGCAATCTGCGGGTATTTGCGGACGCCCTGGCGCATTTGGTGCTACCGGTGATCACCCAGGTGATCGTGGTGGTCGCGCTGTTGATGCGGGTCATGCGCTCGGGCATGATTGAAGAGATGGGCAAAGACTATGTCATTACCGCCCGGGCCAAGGGGGCCGATTTTCGCACCATTTACCACAAGCATGCCCGCAAAAACGCGCTGATCCCGGTGATCACTGTGGCCGGTCAACTGGTGGCCCTTTCAATGGAAGGTTCCATCGCAGTGGAAGTAATCTTCAATCGTCAGGGGATGGGGTGGTGGCTGGCCGGCTCGGCCACCCAGCTCGACATGCCGGTGCTGATGAGTGTCTGCCTGTTTATCGGCGTGGTCTTTGTGGTTGCCAACCTTATTATCGACTTGATGTATGCGGCCATCGATCCGCGCATCCGACTAGAATAAATGCAATTAATAATTAAGAGTTGAGGTTGACGTCATTTTAAGCGAAACATTATGAAAACCGAGCATCCCAAACTGCGAGAATTCAAGTTCACCCTTTATCGCATTTTCAAAAATCCGGCGGCCATCATCGGTTTCAGCCTGCTGATCTTTTTTACCGTGGTGGCCCTGGCCGCACCCTACCTGGCGCCGCCCAAATATGCGCATGCGCCGTATCGCATGCCGCATAAAGGCTTTTCGCCTACCCCGAAAGCCCCCAGTGAGAAGAATATCTTCGGCACAACTTCCGGGCAGTACGACATCTACTACGGAGTGGTGTGGGGCACCCGCACGGCCTTTAAAATCGGTTTGTGGGTGGTGTGCGTGGCCGGCGTGATCGGGATCGCCCTTGGAGTGATCGCCGGATATTATGGCGGCTGGTTCGATGAGATCTTGATGCGTCTGGTCGATATCATGTGGTCGGTGCCGCTTTTGGTGATGGCCATGACCATTGTGGTGGCCTTTGGCCGGGGCTTGAACAATATCATCATCGCGCTGATTCTTGTGGAGTGGCGTTGGTATGTGCGCGTGATTCGCAGCGAAGTGCTCAAGCTGCGCGATCAGGATTTCGTGCAGGCCGCGCGGCTGATGGGGGTCTCCGATTTCAAAATCATGTGGCGTCACATCCTGCCCAATTCCATCTATCCGGTGCTGATCATGGCCTCGATGGACATGGGCTCGATGGTGATCACGGCTTCGTTTATGAGTTTTGTCGGCTTGGGTGCGCCCAAAGGTTTTGCTGACTGGGGGCAGATGGTCGCCCTGGCGCGCAACTACATTGTCGGGCCGCCCGACGACCCGTTGCGCTATTGGTACACCGTGGTCATTCCGGGCGGCTGCATCATTTTGTTTGTTCTGGCTTGGAACCTGATCGGCGACGCCTTGCGTGACGCCTTTGATCCCAAGTTGCGTCGGAGGTAACCCGTGTCGGCGATTTTGCAAACCAGAAACCTGATCACCAATTTCTACACCTACGAAGGGGTAGTCAAGGCGCTCAACAACGTGAGCATAACAGTCCGGCGCGGTGAAACCTTTGGCTTGGTAGGGGAGTCCGGCTGCGGCAAATCAGTAACCGTGCGCTCCATCATGCGGGTCATCTCGGCACCCGGTAAAATTGAAGGCGGCCAAGTCCTTTTTTTTCGCGACGAAGCCAAGCCGGATGAAGCTGAAGACCTGTTGCAAAAAAACGAAGCCGACATGCAGGCCCTTCGCGGCGATACCATATCGATGATTTTCCAGGAGCCGAACGCCGCCCTGAATCCGGTGATGACCGTTGGTGAACAGGTGGCCGAAAGCTTTCTGTTTCACCGGACCGCCTCCCTGGCCCGTGATGCCGTCGCCAGGATGCAGGACGAACCAGGAGCTTATGGCCTGTCGGGAAGGTTATTTAAATCCTTCCTGCAAAAGGCCGCCGGGCAGGACCCGCGGCTTCCGATGCTGAAAATCGCCGACCGCTTGCCCCTGCTGCGACGCTGGCGCAAACCGCTGCTGGCCGAAGCACTCAAGCGGAGCGTCAAAATCATCGGCCAATTGGGGATTGCCAACCCCGAAGAGATTATCGGCCGCTATCCGCATCAGTTGTCCGGCGGCATGAAACAGCGCATCGTCATCGCCATTGCCTTGGCCTGTCAGCCGGATTTGCTGATCGCCGATGAAGCGACCTCCAACCTGGATGTCACCATCCAGGCGCAAATCCTCGATCTGCTGCACCAATTAAAAAAAACAACCATTCAATCCATCCTGTTGATCACGCACGACTTGGGCGTGGTGGCGGAAACCTGCGACCGGGTAGGGGTGATGTACGCCGGCACGGTTTGCGAGGTTGCCCCGGTGAGGGCGTTGTTTGAAAAGCCGCTGCATCCTTACTCGGCAGCCCTGTTGAATTCCGTGCCCAAATTACATCAAAAAGGCGAACTGGCCGCCATCGAGGGGAGCGTGCCCAACCTGGTCACGCCTCCCACCGGTTGCCGTTTTCACCCCCGGTGCGACAAGGCGCTGGAAATCTGTTTGCAGAAAAATCCCGAACTGAAACGCATGGCGCAGGATCACTTTGTGGCGTGTCATTTGTACTGAGATGGTTTGGGCGTTGGAAGTTGAAACTTGAAATTCGGCAAAGGGTAGAAAAACACAAAATCGACATGGACACCATTTTAGAACTGAAAAAACTGCAGAAGCACTACTCGATCCGTGGCGGCGTGCTGCGGCGCCAAGTGAACACGGTCAGAGCCCTGGATGGTATCGATCTGGACATCTACCGGGGAGAATGCCTGGGGCTGGTGGGAGAATCGGGGTGCGGCAAAACGACCACCGGTAAAGCCATTGTACGGCTGCATGCTGCCACGGCCGGTAGTATTCACTTTCATCCGGCCAACGGGGATGCCGATATGGATATCGCCCGGGTGCCGCGCCGACGGTTGAAGAAAATGGGTTTGCGCAGTAAATTACAGATGGTGTTTCAAGATCCGACAACGTCGCTCAATCCCCGCATGCTGGTTAAAAATATCATTGCCGAACCGATTCGCGAACGCGAGCGCCTGACCGCCCGACAGCTTGAAGACCGGGTGCTGGAATTGCTGGTGATGGTCGGGTTGACCCGTGATCATTTGTTGCGGTATCCGCACGAGTTTTCGGGCGGCCAACGCCAACGCATCGCCGTGGCCCGCGCCATTGCGGCGAGTCCTGAATTCATCGTGCTGGATGAACCGACCTCAGCCCTCGATGTGTCGGTCCAGGCTCAAATCCTGAATCTGCTGCAGCAGTTGCGCAGGAAACTGAATTTAACCTACCTGTTTGTCTCACATCATTTGCTGGTCGTAAAATATATCGCCACCCGGATCGCGGTTATGTATCTGGGTAAAATCGTCGAGCTGGCACCCACGGACCAATTGTTTGCCGACCCGCGCCACCCCTACACCTGTGCGCTTTTATCCGGCATACCAATCCCCGAGGTCGGCCCGCGCCCGGCCCGCATGGTGCTGACCGGCGACGTGCCCAGCCCCTTGAATCCGCCCGACGCCTGCCGTTTCCACACGCGCTGCCCGTTTTGTATCGCGATTTGCCGCGAACAGGAACCGCCATTGGAAAAGAACGGCCGGGGCTATGCGGCCTGCCACCGTAAAAACGAGGTGCCCGGTCTGGTTGCCACGCAGTACGGCTAGGCCTCATACTCCATTTGCAACGTATGCTGGATGTCGATGCAGCCGATCACGCTCCGGGCCGCCGACCAGATAATCGGCCAACGCCTTTTGGGCGGCTTCCTGCTTTTCCTCCGGTAGCTGCGAAAGGCACGTGACCGCAATCTTGAAAATGCCGCCAACCGCTTCGATGTCGCCATGTACCTCGGCTTTTTAGCGGTTACGGCGCTAACGATACGATCCAGGGTTGTGGCATATTCTTCATCGGGACCAATTTGCGCGAGCCCTTAAATACTGATTCGATCCTTGCCTTGCTTTTTGGACAAATAAAGCTTCTTGTCGGCCAAACTGATAAATTCGGAAATGGATACAATGGAAGGTTCAAGCGCCTGGATACCGGCACTGAAGGTTACCTTGATTTGCTGGTCGCTGTAAGTGTAGACGGCCCGCCCAAGCAGGGTTCTGAGTTTCGCCATGACCGTCAACGCCATTTGGATGTTGGTATCCGGCAGCATGAAAATGAATTCTTCGCCGCCGTACCGCGCCAGTACATCTTCGGAGCGAATATTTTTTTTAAACAGTTTGGCAATGTTGGCCAAAAGATAATCGCCGGCCTGGTGACCGAAAGTGTCGTTGATCTGTTTGAAGTTATCGATATCAACCAGGCTCAAACTCAACGGTGTCTTTTGCCGGTGCGCCCGGCTCATCTCAACCTTGAGCAACTCGGTAAAGTGCTTTTTATTGTAGACTTGGGTTAAACCGTCGAGAACGGCCAATTTATAGATTTCATCATGAAAGTTAACTTCAACCGAGTCGGCGTATAAAAACTTCAATACGGTTGTGCCGATAAGGATGCGGTCGCCGTTTTTTAACACTGCCGTGTCGACCTTGGTCAAGTTCAGGTAGGTGCCGTTAGTGCTGCTTTGATCGATCAAATGGATTTGATCATTTTTTTTGAGAATGACGGCATGATTGCGCGAGGCGGCCGGATCGTCCAACGGGATATCGGCAGACTCGTCACGGCCTAGTTTGATTTTGGCTTTGCTGATGCTCAGGGTTTTGCCCATGTCCTTGCCTGATAGAACTACCAGGCAAAATTCACGTTTACTGTTGTGCTTGGGCGTTTGGCCCAATACCGCCGTCCGATCGCCGTCCATATCTATCCGGCTCCTCTCGATTAGTGCCTCACATTATATCTACCATAAGACATATCGATAATTTATGCCACTTTTTAAGAATTGGGATCGGGAATTCGCCGTAAAACTTGAGTTTGCAAGCCATACAGGCCTTCGGGAATGGAAAAGGGAGCGCACAAGGCGCTCCCTTTAGAGGGACCCAACACGCTATGATTAGCGTGTTTTTACATGTCGAGTCTCAAAAGCAAATATGAGGCCATGTCGCCGTTTATTTTTATCTATCTGTTTTTATGGGTAATTTATTTTTGGCAATGTGACTTGGGAGTGAAATAGGGGCTGAAGGTTGTGAAATAAAATTCACAATTGAGAGGTGGATACCATAAAAAAAGGGAGATGCCGCACGGCATCTCCCCTTTGGATTTTAAATATGATGTGCTTTATTCGCCGGTAGCGGCGGAGTGTGTTTTGATTTCGACTTTTTCGGTCAAGCCGGAATAGTACTCGCGCAGGATATCCAATACTTCATCACGACCGAAGTGATCGGGCAGGTCGGTGCCTTCGGACAGGCCCTTACGCAGCATGGTGCCGGACAACAGGACGCGGTCTTCCTTGGTATGCGGGCAGGTGCGCAGGGACGCCATGCCGTCACATTTGTAGCAGTAGAAGGTCCAGTCGATTTTCAACGGTGTGCAGAGCAGGGCTTTGCCTTCCCCGGCCGGGGCCGGGATTTTGTCGAAGATGGTTTGCGCTTCGAACATACCGTAGAAGTCACCCACACCGGCGTGATCGCGGCCGATGATCATGCGCGAGCAACCGTAGTTCTGGCGGAAAGCGGCGTGCAGCAGGCCTTCACGCGGACCGGCATAGCGCATGTCCAGCGGATACCCGCCCTGAACCACCTTGTCTTCCACAAAGTAGTTTTTCACCAGCACGTCGATGCATTTGACACGCACTTCCGCGGGAATGTCGCCCGGTTTCAGGTTGCCCACCAGTGAATGGATGAAAGCACCATCGCAAACCTCGATGGCAATCTTGGCCAGATATTCATGGCTGCGGTGCATCGGATTTCTGAGTTGCAGGGCGGCAACTTCTTTCCAGCCACGCTCTTCAAAAATTTTACGGGATTCGGCCGGTCTTTGATAAATACCGGCATACTTGGTGGGATACTCGCCTTCGCTCAGCACCTTCACGGGGCCGGCCAGGCAGAATGCGCCCTGGTTCATAACCATCTGGACGCCCGGATGATCGTCCTTGGCGATTTTCCAGAATTCTTCGGCGGTCGGGGTGCCTTCGCCCATGTAAACTTTTTCGCACTCCCATTTTTTGTCGGCCTCGGTCATTTCGAATTTTTCGGTGACCTTCATGGTAGCCATGATTTCATCGCCTTCCGAATCGTACAGAGCGATTTCATCGCCTTCCTTGACGGCGCCCGCCTCATCGGCGGTTACATCCAGCATAACCGGCACCGGCCAGAAAGTGCCGTCAGCCGTCAGGAAATTTTCACAGACCCCTTTCCAGTCGGCTTTGGTCATGAAACCGGTCAGCGGGCTGAAACCGCCGATGCCGATCATGATCAAATCACCTTTTACACGCGGTGAAATTGAGACCTTTTGAAAGCCCTCGGCTTTTTTCTTTTCGGCGTCCAGGTCGGCGCCCTCAAGCAGACATACGGTCAACCCTTTGCCGCCATGCGGAGGAATAAGTTGTGACATTGATACCTTCTCCTTTCCCTATTTTTATAGTTTAACGTTTTTGCAACGTTCCGATCGTTAGGCTGCATACAAAAGATATTTGATTAGTCGTTATAGACAGGTTTGTCAAGCCTATTCAAATACGCAGGGATAACTGGAAAGCCTGCCGGACAAGCATTTGGTGGCTTTTACAGGCCGGCCTTGATTGGAAACGGCATCAATGCTTACTATGTCACAAAATTTCAAACCGTTGCGAAAGGAGCCAAGATGACGCAGTCTTTTGAAAAGTACCAAGCCTTTGATCAACCGCAAATTCTGCAGGTGTTGTTTCATCCCCGGCCGGAAACGGGACGGTCGGCCGGCCGGGGCACGTTTGAGGACCTGTCGATTGAAGTTGCGCCTGGTATCCATGTCGGCGGTTGCTTTCATCCGTCGGCTAAAACGGCTCCCACCCTGTTGTTTTTTCACGGTAACGGGGAGATCGTAGCCGATTATGATGAGATGGCGCCGTTATTCGTGCGCCAGGGAATTAATTTTCTGGTGGTTGATTACCGTGGTTATGGGCGCTCGCAGGGACGACCGACGGTGGCGGCAATGATGCAGGATGCACACACAATTTTTGATTTTGTCTCAAATTGGCTGGTCGCGAAAAGCTACACAGGGCCGCTGGCGGTCATGGGGCGTTCCTTGGGCAGCGCCTCGGCGATAGAATTGGCCGCGTCCTACCCGGAGCGCATCAGGGCGCTGGTTGTTGAAAGTGGCTTTGCCGATCCGGCGCCCTTGCTGCAGCTTTTGGGGGTCGATGCTCAGAGCCTGGGGATCGACACGGGCGGTTTGCGCAATGTGGATAAGATCCTTCGTTATCCCGGCCCCACGTTGATTATTCACGGCGAGTTCGATCAAATTATCGCCTGCGACGAGGGCCGGGCGTTATTTGAGGCCAGTCCGTCGCCGGACAAAACATTTTTAAAAATCGACGGCGCGAATCATAACGATCTGTTTTTTCGCGGCATGACCGAATATTTAGACCGAATCAAGCAAATGACGCACAAACTAGCAACAGCTTGACCACGGTCGTCCTCCAATTTCAACTGCGAAACCGCCGATTCCAGTCGTACTCTTTACTTGTGACCACATCCTCCATGCGGCGGATGCGGCGCTCCAAGTTTTTAAAGCGGCGATACAGGCTGTGCAGGGTCCCGGTGCGTGAATGAACATAGCCTTCGTAAAAGGCCTGTTCTTCATCCGAGTGCAACGGTATCACCGGTTCGGGTTTCATGATCAATGCGGCGATCAGGTAAAGGCCGATCACCGGCCACAGCCCGCTGACAAAAAAGATGAAAACGGCGAGCAAGCGTATCCAGGTCGTCGATATGTCGAAATAGTCGGCCAGACCGCGACAGACCCCCAAGATGACGCCGTCACGGGAGCGATATAAGCTGCGTCGATAGCTGTTTTGGCTTTGGGTGCGCATTATTATTTTTCCTTTTGTTCGCGCTCCATCAGCAGGGTTTCCAAGGCATCCACACGTTCTTCCATCTGTTGCAAGCCTTGGAAAATCTCCTGGATCATTTGTGTTTCTTTTTCCTGTTGCTGGGTGCTTTGGGAGGCGGACCCTTTGATCATGCGAATGGCTATCAAAATGGTGCCGCCGATTACCCCAAGCGCCAGCAGGCTGCATCCGAAAACGATGGCAACGATAGAAACAACGTTCATGGTTAAAACCCCGCCGGAAGGCAATTTAAGAATTAATGACTAAGGTTTGGTCGCAAACTAAGGCGCGGTGGTCAATTACACCACCTAATCGTTGTCGCTTGAGTCGCCTTTGTTTTCAGTTCGCTTCTTAATGGCTTGTAGTTCCTTTTCAATTTCATCGTCAACCATAAGTTTGTCGAATGCTTCGTCGAGGTCCGGTTTGCGGCCCAGGTTGACCAGATCGGCTTCAGCCTCCATGCGTTCGATACGATTTTCAAGTTCCTCGAATTTGACAATGGCGTCCGAATTTTCCCAGCGCCGCATGTCTTCACGCGCCTTTTTCGATTTCTGGGCCCGCAAATGCCGTTGAACCAGCAGACGTTGTTTTTCCCTAGCCGAGCGTAATTTATCCTCCAGTTGCCGGATGTCGTCCTGATATTGTGCGACCAGCGAGTTGTTTTCCAGGTGCTCGGTGTCGAGTTGGTCGGCTCGTTGTGAAAAGCGCCGTTTTTCCAGCAGCGCTTCGCGGGCCAGATCGTCACGCCCCTTCGTGACCGCCAGGGCGGCCCGCTCTTCCCAGTAGGTTTCGCGGGAGCGAATTTCCTCCAGATCCCGTTGCAGCTTTTTGCCCTGGGCCATGACGCCGGCGCAGGCGGCCTTCATTTCCACCAACGTATCTTCCATTTCCCGAATCATAAGTTTGATCATTTTTTCCGGGTCTTCAGCTTTATCCAGCATGGAGTTGATATTGGCACTGACGATATCGCGAAAACGTGTGAAAATTCCCATGATTTGACTCCTTAGAAAAATGGTTTGTCGTTTGTTTTGCACAGTGACTGGTCATCTGGCATAGCACTGCACGTGCCAAAAAAAATTTTTACAATAAATACAGATATTTGCACAATTTGGGATTGACAGGGAGGTATTTGGCGCACAATAATTTAACTTAATTATGGTAAAAACAACCAAAAGTAGGCAATAAAAACCATGAACACCGCATCAATGTCAACGGGTCCGGTCGAATCGCCCTGCGTGAGTATGCAGGAGGCTCTGGGGCAATCAGACGCTTTTTTGTTATTTCAGGAGCGTCTGTCGCGGGTGGCGCCCATCAATCGGTCGGTGTTGTTGATCGGCGAGCGTGGCAGCGGTAAGGAGTTGGCGGCCGGCCGCCTGCATTATTTGTCGCATCGTTGGCAAGGGCCCCTGATTGCCCTGAACTGCAGCGCTTTGCCGGCAACGTTAATTGAATCGGAGTTGTTCGGTTATGAAAAAGGGGCCTTCACGGGTGCCACGGTTCAGCGTAAAGGCCGGTTTGAAACCGCTTCCGGGGGAACCCTGTTTTTGGATGAAATCGGTACGATACCTCTGGAAGCCCAGGAGAAAATCCTGCGCGTGGTGGAGTACGGCACCTTTGAGCGGGTCGGCGGCACCCAAAGCATTGAGGTTGATGTCCGCATTGTCGCGGCCACCAATGCCGACCTGCCGGCATTGGCGGCCCAGGGCCGCTTCAAGCAGGATTTGCTGGATCGACTCTCTTTCGAGGTGTTGATGGTGCCCCCTTTGCGGGTGCGCCGGGAGGACATCCTTTTTCTGGCCGACCATTTTGCCCGGCGCATGGCCTTTGAATTGGGACGTAGCGAGTTACCCACCTTCGGCGCCACGGCGCAACTGGCCCTGCTCGATCACCCCTGGCCCGGCAATGTGCGCGAATTGAAAAATGTGGTGGAGCGGGCCGTTTACCGCAATGATTCCGCGCTTATCAAACAGATCGATTTCGATCCCTTTCGATCTCCTTACGCGGCTCAGCCGCCGACGGCAACACAAAGCACGCCCGCAGCATCCGGTCCGACACCGGCGGTCACAAGGGCCGAACCCGAAGAGGAGAACTATCATGCTGCACTGCAGCGTTTTAAACTTGATTTTATGCGGCGCGCTCTGAAACACTGTCGTTACAATCAGAAGAAGGCCGCCGCGCGCATGGGATTGACCTACCATCAGTTCAGGGGGCTTTACCGCAACCTGAAAGACGCCCTGTAGTTTCGCGCGATATGATTCGTGTTTAACTTGTATCCATCCGCAGGAGGTATTGATAATTGGCTTGACGCCGCGTAAAAACCTTAGTACCGATTTCACGAAACACGACGGCCAAGGTTAAGTCGCAAAAAACATTGCAAATTTCCGATTTACAGGATCGTATTCGCAAACCATGATGATGCCGCTGAAAAAACTGTTCCAGCAACCGTCCCTGACGGGTCTGTCCAAAACCTGCGGCTGAGCGGCGAAATTAAGCCCGGTCGGGCTTGATCAGCTTTTGCGCTCACTACCGCGAAACAAGGACCCGAATCTGCTCGTCGGTTTTGAAACCAACGATGACGCCGGGGTGTATCGTCTGACCGCGGACCTGGCTTTGGTGACCACGGCCGATATCATCACACCACCGGTGGATGATCCGTATCTGTTCGGCCAGATCGCCGCCGCCAACGCCATCAGCGATATTTACGCCATGGGCGGCCGTCCGGTGACCTGCATCAACCTGGCGGCGTTTCCTTCGGGCAAATTGCCGGCAAAGGATCTGCATCAAATTGTTGCCGGGGCGCTGAGTAAAATAACCGAAGCCGGGGCGGTGCTGGCCGGGGGCCACACCATCGAGGACGATGAACCCAAATTCGGCTTGGCCGTCACGGGCGTGGTCCATCCGGACAAAATCTGGCGCAATGCCGGTGCACAACCGGGTGACGCCTTGATACTCACCAAACCGATCGGCAGCGGGGTGCTTTTTAATGCCAACTTAAAGGGCTGGGTTTCGCCGGACAGCCTGCAAGCCTGCCTGGCTGCGCTGACAGAACTCAATCGGGGCGCGGTCGAGGCGCTTGAGCGCTTTGACGTGCATGCCGGCACCGACGTAACCGGCTTCGGCTTGGCCGGGCATGCTTTTGAGATGGCGCGCGGATCGGCGGTGACCCTGGAGATCACGTTCGATCAAATCCCAACCATGACGGATGCGCTCAAGATGTACCGCAAAGGGATGTCCACCGGTGTGAACAAGCACAATCGCGCCCTGGTTGAAGCGCAGTCTCGATTCGATCCGGCGATGTCGACCCGGCGCCGGGAGATCGTTTTTGATCCCCAAACAAGCGGCGGCCTGCTTGTGGCGCTGCCGCAAAGCCAAGCGGACGCAGCCCTTAAGGCACTGCACGCCCAGGGACTCGGGGCTGCCCGGATGATCGGGACCGTGACCGCGGTTGCCGGGGACGATCTGTTGGTGTTCAAATAAGACGATGCAGGTTTCTACTATTTCCGGATGGGCACTATCTAATACCGGCGCATCAATGCTTGCTTGCTATTTCCAATCTAAATTGATACTTTTTTTAAAATAATACAATAATCCGTGATGGGATCGTTGATTTAACCTGATACAAAGGTCTTTCTCAATATGGGAGTTATACCCATTAGCCCAGTTGGGGAACGTTGTTTTTTGTACTGCCTCCTATCTTACTGTAATTTCAACCCCTTCCACTTCGCCGCATTTCGTGAAAGTCCTTAAAACCTGCCGGGATTATCAACCATTGAGCGGGAAGCTCTAAATTTCAGATTCGCCGGACACGGCCCACTCGCATCATTTTAGTCGGCAACCTTTTACCAAAAGGGAGGTGACATCATGATCAACCGTCGAAATTTTTTGCGTCTTGCCAAAACGTTTGGCTGGAGTTCAACGCTGTTGGCCGCAACCGCCATGACCGGCACGGTTTCGGTAGCACGTTTGGCGCAAGCCGCGCAAGCCGTCCAAACCAAACGGGAAAAGCAAAAGCCCAGGCTGCGCATGACTTATGTCGTGCCGGTGCTCGGCGACGCACCGTTTCGCATCGGCAAATTCGGCCCGCCCGAATTTGTCCGGGATCTGGAAGAACGCACCAACGGCGAAATCCGCGTTGAGTTGATTACCGGAATGGAAATCTGCAACCAGCTCGAATGTGTCAAACGGGCGCAGCAGGGCATCGTCGAACTGTTCATGTCCGGCACCCAGAATTCGGCTACGGCCGCCCCCTACTATAATGTGCTCGATTTTCCCTATCTGTTTCCCAGCCGGGCGGCACAGAACTATTTTATCTATCATCCCAAAAGTGAAAAAATACTGCGCGAACCCTTGCGCAAGCACCACGGCATCCATTTTCTGTTCACCAGTTGCCGCCTGAGGGGCTTGATGATGGGCAAAAAATGGGAAAAGCGCGCGGATATCAGTCGAATCAGCGAGCTGGAGGGCTTGACGATTCGGGTAACGGCCAGCCAACTCGGCAAACTGGCACTGCAATTGTTAAAAACCAACGCCGTGCCGATGCCTTGGAACGAAACCGCCAATGCCCTTCAATACGGCCTGATCGACGGGATGGAAAGCTGGGAGTCGGCTGTTGCCGCAGCCATGCCGCAAGTCATCAGCCAGGTCGTGGATCTGCGCCTGTTTTCCGGTTTCGGTCATACGGCCATGAACGCGGCTGTATTCGACAAACTGCCGCCTGATTTGCAAGCCGCCGTCATGGAATCGGCTTATGTCACCCAGATGTTTTGCCAACTGGCCAGCGAGGCCTCACTGGTCAATACCGTCGGGGCATCGAATCCCCAGAAAGCGGACACAATTTTCGGCCGCAACAAGGTCCGTTTCGTGGAATTGTCGCCTGCGCAATTGCGCCAAGCCGAACAGCTTTGTGCGCCGAAATACAACCCGGCCCCCTGGACGCAATGGCGCACTAAACTCGATCGCATGGCCGGCGGTATTGACACCTATCAAGCCATTTACGATATCGCCCGTGAAATTCCGGTCGGCACCCTGGCGGAAAATGTCATGCCGCGCCGCTGGTGGAAAGCCGGCGAAGAAAACGGGGTGCCGTCATGAGCCGATTACATGTTTCACGGCTGGCGCGTCGAGACTTGTTTCGTCTGGCAAAAGTTTACGGTTGGAGTTCGATATTTCTCGCCGCGGGCGTGCTGGCCGGGCCATTCACCTTTGCCCGTCTGGCCGCGGCAACCCAACGCACACATGCCCGCCGCACCGCCGGCAAACCCCGTATAATACTTAACTACGGCGTTGCATCCGTGGGTGGGAATGTGTATCAGGTCGAAATGAGCGGTTGTCCCCAGTTTGTGCGGGACCTGGAAGAACGCACCAATGGCGAAATACGCGTGGAGATGATCGACAGATTTCGTGTCTGCAATCAGCTTGACTGTGTCAAGCGCGTCCAGCAAGGGATCATCGACCTTTATTTTTCATCGACCCAAAACTCAGCCGGAGCAGCCCCCTATTTTAACGTGCTTGACTTTCCCTATCTGTTCCCCTCGCGTGCCAGTCAATACTACTTTTTCTATCACCCCAAGAGTGAAGCACTATTGCGGGCCCCCTTACGTAAACATCACGGCATCCATTTTCTTTTTACCAGTTGCCGGTTGCGCGGATTGATGATGGGGCGTAAATGGGCCGCCCGGCCGCCCATCCGCCGGCTCAAGGCCCTGACCGGTCTCAAAATCCGCGTGACGGCCAGCGACCTGGGCAAACTTGCCCTGGAGCAATTCGGCGTCAAACCGTTGCCCCTTGCCTGGAGCGAGACCGCCGGCGCTCTGAAACACGGCCTGGTCGACGGCATGGAAACCTGGGCGTCGGCCGCCGCCGCGGTCATGCCGGAGGTCTTGTCCCAGGTGATCGACCTGCGGTTGTACAGTGGCAACGGACACACCGCCATCAGCGCCAAGGTATTTGACACCCTGCCGGGGCATTTGCAAGATGCAGTGATGGAATCGGCCTATCATACCCAGATATTCTGCCAGTTGGCCGGCGAGGCGTCCATGGTGAACACCATCGGCGCTTCCAAGCCCCAGAAACCGGGAACGATATTGGCGAGCCACAATGTTCGGTTTATCCGGTTGACGCCACAAGAGCTGAAAAAGGCGGAGCAATTGTGCGCTCCCAATGCCAACCCCGCACCCTGGGAAGAGTGGCGCACGAAATTAAATGCTATGGCCGGTAACTTCGATGTTTACAGTACGATCTATGAAACGGCCCGTGAAATTCCCGGCGACACGATGGCCGAGGATGTCGTTGCACGACGCTGGTGGCTGAATTGAAGCCGGTTTGAAAAATTTGTGTTTATCCGGCAATACAAACTCCTTGATCGCGGACAACCCCCATGCCGTTTATTGCGATGCGAAGTGTCAAGGCCAAACTGGCCCTTTCATTTATGACCGCCACTGTGATGGTGGTGGCGACCAGTGCCTTGGCACTGTATGCTTTTTTTTATTTCAATCAAGCGCTGGACCGTATCACCGGTAAAGACGTGCCGGCCATGGTACTGGCCCAGCAACTGGCGGTTCGGAGTGAACGGTTGATCGCCGGTGCGCCGGCCTTGATCGCATCGGAAAGTGATGACCGGCGCAACGCAATTGCGGCGGAACTTGAAGCCGATGCTGCTGAATTGTCCACCCTGATTTCCGGTCTTGGCGCGGCACCGGTGGCGCAGCCCATAATTGCGGCCTTGGACACTAACTGGCGACAGATTGTGCACAATATCCACGCCATCGACGAAAACGTGAAAAAAAAACTGGCGCTGGTTGCCGAGATGAACAACCGTCGCCGGATGCTACTGGCGGTTTACGCCGATTTTAAGGCGATCATCAAACCACACATCTCACTGTCCCTGGCACCGCTTGCCGAACTTCAGGCACGACCACAGGACAACGCGAACCGCGCCCGCTCAACGTCAGCCGGTCAACGTGTCATAGCGCGCGTGCCCCAAGTGATCGATCTGATGGAAATCCGCCGCTTGGGCGATATTCTCACGAACAATCTGCTTTCCATTCTGTTTGAACATGCGCCGAGGACGCTTAAGATTCTCGAACTTAAATCCAAGGCCAATCTGGTCGATATGCGTGAAAAAGGCGGCAGCTTTTCACCGGCGATGGCGCAAACCTACACGGATATATTGGAACGCTTCGATTCGCTGAATCAGGGCCGCCAGTCGCTTATCCATTTGCGACGTCGCGAACTTGAAAATGCTGCCCGGACCCAGGCGTTGCTCACCTCGATCCGCTCGCTCGCCCAGCGCCTGGACAGCGAAGTGCGCAGGCTTGTCGCGCAAACCCGTGCCGATATTGACCGGAAAAACGCCGCCGTGCGCCAACAGCGAACGGCAATCTCTTTTATCCTTATCGTGGTGGCATTGTTTAGCGTGTTTTTTTCAATTTTGATGGGCTTGGTTTATGTGAGGCGTCAAATCGTGCGCCCCATCGACGACCTGGCCCGCGTGGCCCGTCACATCGAAAGCGGTGACCTGGCACAACAGGCCGATGAAGGCCGCGACGACGAAATCGGTGATCTGGCCAAAGCCTTCAATCAGATGGTCACCCACCAGCGTCAAGCCGAGGCTGCCTTGCGCCGGTCGCAACTGGAGCTTGAAAAACGGGTTGCGGAACGCACGACCGAATTGTCCCGCATGAACCGTGAGCTGACCCAAGCCAAGGAAGTTGCGGAAACCACCACCAGAGCGAAAACCGCTTTTCTGGCCAACATGAGCCATGAACTGCGCACGCCCCTGAACGCGATTTTAGGCTATTCCCAGTTGCTGGCCCGTGATCCGGGTATATCCGCCGACCAGCGGCGGCATCTGCAAACCATCAATCTGGCCGGTGATCACTTGTTGAATCAGATCAATGATGTCCTGGAGATGTCCAAAATCGAGGCCGGGCACATGACCCTGAATCCGGTGAACATCGATTTGGAGCACACCTTGCCCGCCATCGGCGAGATGATCAGTTGGCGTGCAAAGAGCAAGGGGGTGCGGTTTGCAATTGATCGTGATCCGCAGGTCCCACGTTACATCAAGACCGATGCACACAAGCTGCGGCAGGCGCTTATCAATCTTCTGAGCAATGCGGTCAAATTCACGCACAAGGGCCGCATCGATCTGAAAGTTGAAACTGTGCCACCCGACGACAAATCCGATGATGCGGTGGATCGGGCCCAACCTCAAAACACGACGCAGACCTTGCGTTTCATTGTGCGTGACACCGGTATCGGAATCGCCGCAGACCGTATCAACACTGTTTTCGATGCGTTTGTGCAGGTTGACAGAGGCAACCGCAGCCATGAGGGGACGGGGTTGGGGCTGACCATCAGCCGGCAGTGCGCCCGGCTCATGGGTGGTGATCTAACCGTTACGAGCGAGGAAGGCAAGGGATCGGAATTTATTCTTCAAATTCAGGCCGAAATCATTTCCGCCATGGAGGTGGTGGCCGCGACACCGGCCTGCGGCGTTGAAGATTTAAAAAATGAGGCGTCATGCTATCGCATCCTGGTTGCGGATGATCATGCCGATAGCCGTACCCTGCTCGGCACCCTCATGCGTTCGGCCGGGTTCAAGGTTCGTGAAGCCCGCAACGGGCAGGAGGCGATTGAACTACATGCGCAGTGGCACCCCCATTTTATCTGGATGGATATCCGCATGCCCGATGTGGACGGGTGTGAGGCGACACGAACCATCCGCGCCAAGGAAGCAGAGGCATCCCGTGTGCCGATTGTGGCGCTCACGGCCCACGCCTTGGAGCAGGAACAGGAGGCCATTTTGGAAGCCGGTTGTGACGCCATTGTTCACAAGCCGTATCATGAGCAGGATTTGTTTGACATTCTGCAAAAACATCTGAACGTGAGGCGCAGTTATACCATGGGCAAGGCCCGGATGGGGCAAGGGGACGGACCGCTCGACAACATCGACCCCGGCCTTGTGGCAAAGCTGCCCGCGGATCAGCGGCAGGCCTTGCACCGCGCAGCGGTGACGCTTGATATCGATCATACCGCCGCACTTATCGCAGACATGCCGCCCGACCTGGATCACTTGGCCGCGGGTTTCAGACAACTTTTAGATCGTTTCGATTTCGGGCGCATGATTGAATTGCTGCAAAAGCCGGTCAATTGAAAGCGGGCCGCCCGGAGAGTTTGGCGACATTTTTTTATTTGTTCCAAAAGGCACGCAATGAAAGATTTAAATGATCAACAGGATGAAATTTCGGAAATTCTGGTAGTCGACGATACGCTCGACAGCCTGAAGTTGCTGGTCGCGGCGTTGAGTAGTCAGGGATATAAGATCAGGCCGGCCACCAGCGGCCGCTTGGCCCTTGAATCGGTTGCCAACAAGGTGCCCGATCTGATTCTGCTGGATGTAAAGATGCCGGATATGGACGGCTATGAAGTCTGCCGACGCTTAAAAACCCGTGACGCCGTGCGGTCGATCCCGGTAATTTTCCTCAGTGCCATGGGCCAGGCGATTGACAAGGTCAAAGCCTTTGAAGTGGGTGGGGTCGACTATGTCACCAAACCGTTTCAGGTTGAGGAAGTGCTGGTGCGCGTTAAAACCCACTTGAGTTTGAAACGCATGCAGATCGCCCTGAAACGGTCCCATGATGCACTGGAAGAGCGTGTGCGTCAGCGTACCTTGGAACTGGAAACCGCCAACGAAAAGCTGAAGCAGGAGGTTGCCCACCGCAAAAAGGCGCAAAAAGCGTTGCAAAAGGAAAGGGAACGCTTGAACGTGACGCTGCGTTCCATTGGCGACGGGGTCATCACAACGGATATCGACGGCCGGGTTGTCCTGATCAATGAAGTGGCCGAGATGCTGACCGGCTGGTCGCAATCAGAGGCCGCCGGATGCATGCTGGATGAGGTGTTCCACATTATAAACGAGCACACCGGTCGACGCTGCGCAAATCCCGCCACCAAGGTTCTGGAAACCGATGGGATTGTCGGCCTGGCCAACGATACGGTTTTGGTGGCGCGGGATGGGACCAGGAAAATCATTGCCGACAGTGGGGCGCCCATACGGGATATCAACGGCACGACCATCGGCGTTGTCATCGTTTTCAGGGATATCACCGAAAAAATCAAACTGGAAACCGAACTGCAACACGCCCACAAAATGGAGGCCATCGGGAATCTGGCCGGCGGCATAGCACACGAATTCAACAATGTGCTCGGGATCATCATCGGCAACGTAGAGCTGGCGATTGAAGATCTGGAGCAATGGCATCCGGTCACTGAGAATCTGAGTGAAATCAAACTGGCCAGTCTGCGAGCCAAGGATGTGGTCAAACAGTTACTCAGCTTCAGCCGCAAGATGGATATCAAACGTGAACCGGTCGATATCCGGATTATTGTCAAGGAAACGCTCAAACTGCTGAAAGCATCCCTGCCTTCCAGTATTCAGGTGCGGGAAAATTTACCCGAGGCTGTCGATACGGTTGTGGCCGATCCCACCCAGATTCATCAACTGTTGATCAACCTGTGCACCAATGCCGCCCATGCCATGGGTGAAAACGGCGGTAGCTTGACGATTGAATTGAGCAATGTGACCCTCGATTTTACCGCCGCGTCCAAACACCCTGATTTAAAGCCGGGAGATTACGTCCGCTTCAGTGTCAGCGACACCGGGCACGGCATTCCCGTGAATCTGTTGGATAAAATATTCGACCCGTATTTTACCACCAAAGATGTGACCCAGGGCACCGGCATGGGGCTGGCGGTGGTGCATGGTATCGTAAAAACGCACAACGGCGCCATCGACGTTGCCAGTAACGTCGGTATGGGCACGGCGTTTCACATTTACTTTCCGGCCAGCAAGGAAAAGGCGCGCCTTGAAGTGCGCACCGCTAAAAAAGGTCCCACCGGTTCTGAAAAAATACTACTGGTCGATGATGAAATCTCAATCGTCAATGTTTGCCGCCGGAATCTGGAACGATTGGGCTACACGGTATCGTCGGAAACCGATCCGGTTCGAATCATCGAGCGGTTTCGCTCAACGCCCTATGCGTACGACCTGGTCATTTTGGATATGACGATGCCGCGATTGACCGGAGACCGGTTGGCTCAGGAACTTTTGAAAATACGTCCCGACATACCGATTGTTATCTGCACAGGGTTCAGTGAAAAGCTTACACCGGAAAAAGTCAGACAATTGGGAATCAAAGGGCTGATGACCAAGCCGATCGAAAGGGACGATCTTGCCGACACCGTGCGCAAGGTTCTCGATGACACCAAGGTTGCGATCCATTGAACGGCGCCTGGCGGTGTTGCGGTCGTACTGATGCCAAAAAAAAAGCCCATCCGAAGATGGGCTGCGAAACCGGAATGGCGGAGAGAGAGGGATTCGAACCCTCGGTGGAAGTTTCCCCCCACACTCGCTTAGCAGGCGAGCGCCTTCAGCCGACTCGGCCATCTCTCCGTATTTGAAATTGAAATTTACTGCTCGTTGCTTGCCCTCAAGCAATAAAGGGTGGCGGAGGGAGTAGGATTCGAACCCACGGAGCTTTCGCTCAACGGTTTTCAAGACCGCCGCCTTCAACCACTCGGCCATCCCTCCCTCAAAAATAAAATTTGTCCATATCACCGTCCCGGTGACAGGTCAATATTTTTATCAAATCCGGCTTGGTTGGTGTCCACCCGGCATTGGTTATTGACACGAACGGCCATTTATGGTTACCCATCATGAACATTTCAGCCGACCCGACCGGTCGATCAAGGAGAATGCCGAATGAAGCAAAAATACCAGATCATCAAAGATAAATCCAAGAACTCTCTAGTTGTTAAAGAATTCGCCGAGCTAGACAAGGATGTCCTGTCGTTATTGTGTGCGGAGAAGTATGCGCTGGATGCCATTGAAACAGCCTGCGCATTGGGCCGGGAAAAGCTTATCACGGCGCTGCGAACGGCCAATATGTATCCCTCCACTTACTACGCAAATCAAATAGCGGCGGCCGTTGCGAATCTTTGTCAGGATGAGGGCATGGATATGACGGAATTTTTTTGCAATGATATGGATTTTTTGTCGCACGAGCGCGATCAAGCCGCCCTGGCCGAAGCGACCGAATCCGATGATGAAACCCCGGACATTGATGACATGCTGGAAGACGACCTCGAAAAAAATGCCGACCAGCCGGATGAGGCGAGTAAGGTGAAGACTGCTGGCGACGATGCCAAACGAACCGATAAAGACGCGGATTGAGCGTTGTCAATCCGATTTCATACCATCCTGATCCACCCACCCTGTGTCGTAATTTGACCCTATCCATAATTTGGGGTACGCTATAAACCGAATACTGGCGATGTCGTGCCTTGGCGTCGCCGGTCTGATTCGAAATGTCATGGATGTGACCGGCCCTGTCTTGTGTCCATCCGGCAATAGCATCTCCGGGCCCGTGACGGCATTTACGGATGGGCACGCCCTAACATTGGGGGTTGCCCTTTGCCGATCGGCTCGCATTGTGATTATGCGACAATGACGCTGTCTATCAATCCAGCCAAATTTTATCCTCCCGGCTTGCCCGCGATTATAGAGCGCCGACATCTGTTGGATCGCCTGGGTGACAATCGCGACAAACAACTAGTATTTGTTATCGGCCAGGCGGCCCAGGGCAAATCGACCCTGGTTGCATCGCATTTGGCGAACTGCCGTACGTCGGTGGCTTGGCTTCATTTGGATGCCACCGACGGCGATGCGGTGAATTTTTACTATTTGATGATTCACGCCATCCAGCACGCCGCCAGCCTTAACGATTTAACCGCCTTTTTGAATTATCCTTCCATGACACTGGGGCCGCGTGAGGAGATTTTACGCTACCACGAATGGCTCCAGACGGTGTTTGCATTGGTTCCGGACACACTGGATATTGTTTTGGACGGCATCGACCAATTGACTTCGAATTGCTCGGCCATGACATTTGTGCGAAGAATCATCGCCGAATTGCCGGCCCATGTCCGGGTCATCATCCTGGGGCGCGAAGCTCCGCCTTTGGGGGTGCAGCAATTGAAAATGCGCCGGGCGGCGCTGGTCATTGAAAATAATGAGTTGGCGTTTTCACCTGGTGAAGTGCGCGCTTTTTTTCAAAAAATACACGGCCTGGCTTTGACGGAAGCCCGCTTAAAGTGCATTTGCCGCCTCACCGACGGCTGGGTCGGCGGAGTGGTGTTGCTGGCCGAAGCGCTCCATCGTCTGCCGTCAGAGGAGCGGGCACGCTATTTCGACGAGTTGCCCGAAAAACTATCCCAGGAAGTATTTGCCTATTTTTCGGAAGAAATTTTAGCAGCACAACCCGACCGGATCCAAAACTTACTGATCAAGGCCTCCGTTTTTGAAACCATCGATCCGGCGTTTATGCGACAGTTGGCGCCCGATGAAAATCCGGCGCGGATATTCAGCGAACTGGTCCGCCGCAATCTATTCATTCAGACGGTGCATGACACCGCCAAAGGGCGCATGTTTCGGTTCAATCAACTGTTTCGTGATTTTTTGACCCAAAAACGCAACAGCACGATGGACGTTGACGCGCAACGCAGTTTGTTGTTGGCAGCAGCGCAGCTTTACGAGCAGTATGATCAGAAGCATGACAGTGTCCGGTTTTACCTGCAGGCGCGTGAGTTTCGCCATGCGGCCGCCTTGATAGCCCAGGTCGGTTCGGCGATGCTCAAACAAGGACGCCTGGCCGAATTGGGCCGCTGGGTCGAGGCCCTGCCGGCCGAAGTAGTGGCGTCCGATCCCTGGTTGCTGTTCTATCGGGCCATGGCGCAACGCATTTCCGGTGGCCGGCAAAACATCGTTACCTTGCAACAGGCCCTCGAATTGTTCAAATTACAAGGCGATCGGTGCGGGCACATATTGGCGCTGGCCTATTTGATCGAGGCTTCGATTTTTTTGGGCCATCATCCGGTGCCGTTGCGCCAATGGCTTGAAGAAGCCGAAACCATGCTGCAATCGTTAAAAACCGATCAGGCTGAATGCCCCGAAAGTGTGGTGTTGTCCTTGCAAATCGGATTCGGCCACATCGCCGGTGACGGGGATCTGCAAAAAGGCATCGCGGCCTGTCGGAGTGCTTCCTGGATGGCCGCCCAACAGAAAGATACGGGGCTGCAGATAAACGCCACGATCGTTTCGATACTAGGGTTGGTGTCGGCCGGCGAGTTTTCCAAAGCGAACAAAGCCCTGGCCCAAATCGGCCGCTTGATCGGCAAGCGGGGTTATCCCGAATTCCGGGCGCTGCAAAATCTGGTCAAACTTAAGTTGGCCATGGTTACGGGCGACATCGACGCCGGTGAGCGCTACCTGGCGCTGTCGCAAACAGATGTTGAAACCTACGGTTTGCTCTTTTTGTATCCCATGTGGGTCGATGCCGCGGCCATGTTGAGAATTTACCAGGGCCGGCATAATGCGGCCGAACAAATGGCAACCCATTTGTCGGATCTGGCGATCCTGTCCAACAGTCTCTATTACGAGGGCCTGTCCAAACGGATAGTAGGAAAAAGCGCCTATTTCCAGGGACGCTTTGAAGAGGCCCGGGAGCACACCCGTTCGGCCCTGACCGCATTGCGTGAAGCCGGACGCCGCAATATGAATTACTACCGGATCCGCAATTTGTTGGGGCTGATTTACCTGCATGCCGGTGACTATCAACCGGCTGAGCGTGAACTGCTGGCGGTTCAGGACTACTATACCAACTCCGGTAGCCTGGTGTCGAAAACCGGCGCGCATCTTGCGCTGGGCTTGCTGTATCGCCAAATGGGCAACGACCGGCAAGCAGCCGGTCATTTGCAGGAAGGGCTGACCATCGCCAGACAAAAAGGATACGGCCACCTGCCGGTGATGCAACCGGAAGACTTTGCCCGCTGTTGCCTGGCGGCGGTGGAGATGGCACTGCCCGACGTGTGCGGATTCGCCCTGCACCTGTTGGCCACCCGTCTGGCCGATGCGGTGGCAGCGGAATTAAAAGCCCGAAGTGACAGCACCGATGTGCCCCGTCGTCAGGTTGCAAGACAGGTCAGCCAAGCCATTTACCGGGCCAATTTGCCTTTTTTTCGAATTCAAACCCTGGGCGCCTTTAGTGTCCGGCGGTCCACCGAACCCGATGATGAGTTCAACTGGGAAGGCCACCGCCCCCGGGCTTTATTGAAGGCGATCCTGGTCCAGGGCGGCCGCGACGTGCCCAAGGAAAACCTGCTCGCCGCCCTGTGGCCGGACAGCTCTGTGCGGGCGGCGGAAAAAACCTTTAAAGTCAATCTGCACCGCTTGCGCAAACTGCTGGAGCCGCAATTGAATGCCGCCTATGGTTCGGCCTACCTCCATTTGAGAGACAATTGCGTTTCCCTGGACCCCGAGCTTGTCCGTGTTGACATGATCGATTATCTGACGTTGTTTAGCACCGGCAGGCAAGCGGACAATCGGGGCGACCATAAAGGCGCGCTGACATGTTTTCAACAAGCGGCCGATCTTTATCAAGGTGATTTTTTACCGGATGAGCCGTCTGCAAAAGACTGTGATTTGAAACGCTCCCTGCTCAAGGAAAAACAGATCGTTTTGCTCAGCCGCATGGGTGAACTGTATGAAAGTCGCGGCGCGATACGCAAAGCCACGGCGTGTTATAAAAAAATGGCGCTTATCGATCCGCTGCTGGAAAACGCCTATCAAAAACAGATGACCATCTACCTGAACCGGGGAATGCCGAACGCCGGATTAAAAGTTTTTGAACAGTGCCGCAATGTGTTGATCGCTGAAATCGGTGCCCCACCGGGATTGGTGACCATGGCCATTTACAAAAAACTTTGCGATGCCGCCCGGCGGGTGGAATAAATTTGTAACGTAAGCCCCATGTTCGGGTTACAAAATGATATATTGGATCCCCTAATTTTGAGGGCCTATTTTTATTTATTTGATACTACTGGTTAAATCCATATTTAAGCCCTTCTTGTAACCCCTTGGTTTTGTAACCCTCATGTAACCCCGCCTGTGATATAAGCTTTGAGTAACAGCTCTTCGCGATACTGTCCGTGCTTGGGCGCTTTTTCAGTTGACCGTGTTTCCCAACCGCCGATTGGCACCCGTGACAAGCACAAGGTCTTGGCAGTCTGCTTCCCCGGTTTCGGCCGGATTGAAGGAGGGCATGATGATCCATCATTTACCAAGGAGGTGGCCTGTATGGAATTAACACGTCGGGGTTTTATCAAAATTTCCGGTGCCACGGCGGCAGGTCTTGCGGTCAGCGGGCTGGGCGTTGATTTAAAGCCGGTCAAGTCCCATGCGCAAATGCTCAAGACCAAGTACGCCAAGGAGACCACGACCATCTGTCCGTATTGCGCGGTCGGTTGCGGCGCGATTGTGCATACCAGCAAGCGGGGCGATGGCCGGGTGATGAACATCGAGGGCGACCCGGATCATGTGATCAACAGGGGCAGCCTTTGCGCCAAAGGGGCCGGGCTCAAGCAACTGGTGGAAAACGAAAACCGGTTGACCGTGCCGATGTATCGCGCTCCCTATTCGGACAAATGGCAGACCGTATCCTGGGATTGGGCCTTGGAAAAAATAGCCAAACGCGTCAAGGCGACCCGCGATCAAACATTCAGTGCCCAAAACGCCGCCGGGCAGCAGGTCAACCGTTGCGAGGGGATCGCCTCGGTAGGCAGCGCAGCGCTGGACAACGAAGAGTGCTGGCTTTACCAAACGTTGTTGCGCGCCCTGGGCCTGGTGTACATCGAACACCAGGCGCGTATCTGACACAGCGCTACGGTTGCGGCTCTGGCAGAGTCGTTCGGACGCGGCGCGATGACCAATCACTGGATCGATATCAAGAACAGCGACTGCATTTTAGTCATGGGCAGCAACGCTGCCGAAAACCACCCCATTTCTTTTAAATACGTCAATGAGGCCATGGCCCACGGCGCCACGCTGATCAGCGTCGATCCGCGTTTTACGCGCACATCGGCACGCGCCGACATTTATGCCCCCCTGCGTAGCGGCACCGATATCGCTTTTTTGGGCGGCATGATCAAATATATTCTCGACAACGACCTTTACCACGCCGAATATGTGGCCGACTACACCAATGCCTCTTTTATCGTCGGCAAAGCCTACAAGTTCAAAAACGGACTTTTTGCCGGTTACGACGCCAAAAAGCGCAAGTACGACAAATCCAGGTGGGCTTTTGCCAAGGACGGCACCGGTGTGCCCCAAATGGACCGCAGCCTGAAACACAAACGCAGTGTGTTTCAGCTCATGAAAAAACACTACCGTCGCTACAACATCAAACTGGTCTCGCAGATCACCGGTACCCCGGAAGCCGATCTGCGCAAAATTTACAAAACCTACGCCGCCACCGGCAAACGCGGCAAGGCGGCCACCATCATGTACGCCATGGGCTGGACTCAGCATACCACCGGGGTGCAGAACATTCGTGCCATGGCGATCATCCAGCTTTTACTGGGCAACATGGGTGTGGCCGGCGGCGGCGTGAACGCGTTGCGCGGCGAATCGAACGTGCAAGGCTCCACGGACCATTGTCTGCTGTGGCACATCTGGCCCGGCTACCTGGCCACCCCCAGCACCAAGTGGCCCAAGCTGCAGGACTACCTCAAGCGCCGTCCGCAGAGCAAGGATCCCCTGTCGGCCAACTGGTGGCAGAACGAACCCAAATACATGGTCAGCATCCTCAAGTCGCTTTTCGGCGACAATGCCTCGGCAGCCAACGACTTTGGTTACGACTGGGTACCCAAGGTCGATGCCGGCACCCACTACTCCTGGCTCGACCTGTTCGACGAAATGTACAAAGGGACCTTCAAAGGCTTTTTTGCCTGGGGCCAAAACCCGGCTTGCAGCGGCGCCAATGCGGGGAAAAACCGCAAGGCTTTTGAAAAACTCGACTGGATGGTCAACGTCAACCTGTTCGGGAACGAAACCGGCTCGTTCTGGAAAGCGCCGGGAGTTGATCCGGCCAAAATCAAAACCGAGGTCTTCATGCTGCCGGCGGCGGTGTCGGTGGAAAAAGAAGGCAGTATCACTAACAGCGGCCGTTGGATGCAATGGCGCTACCAGGGACCCAAACCGATGGGCGACAGCCGTCCCGACGGCGACATTATCATGGAATTGGGTCACAAGATCATCGAACTTTATAAAAAGGAGGGCGGCACCTTCACCCAGCCGTTGACCAACCTGAAGTGGGACTATCTCACGGCCGGGCAGTATGATCCGCACAAGGTAGCCAAACAGATCAACGGCTATTTTCTCAAGGACGTCACCCTCAAGGGCAAAACGTACCGCAAGGGCAGCCTGGTGCCCAGCTTCGCTTTCTTGCAGGCGGACGGCTCCACCAGTTCCGGCAACTGGCTGTATTGCAACAGCTACACGGAAAAGGGCAACATGGCCGCCCGGCGCAGCCACAAGGACGCGGTCAACGGCATCGGTCTGTATCCCCAGTTTGCCTGGTGCTGGCCGGTCAACCGGCGCATCATTTACAACCGCGCCTCGGTCGATGTGACCGGACAACCCTGGGATCACAAAGACTGGGTGATCCGCTTTGTCGGCGAAGCCAAGGCAGGCAAATATGTGTCCAAAAAATGGATCGGCGATGTGCCCGACGGCGGCTGGTACCCGTTGCGCAACCCGGACGGATCGGCCCGCGCGGACGCCAAGCACCCGTTTATCATGCGGCCCCATGGTCATGCCCAGATCTTCGGACCGGGACGCGCCGACGGGCCCTTACCCGAGCACTACGAGCCCCTGGAATGCCCGGTGGAGCGTAATTTCATGAATCCTCAGTACATCAACCCGACCGCGCCGGTATACAAAGCCGACACTGATGCCTTTGCCACGTGTGATCCGCGCTTCCCCTACGTAGCCACCACCTACCGGGTGGTCGAACACTGGCAGACCGGCGTCATGACCCGGCCGCAATCCTGGCTCATGGAGGCTCAGCCCCAGGTGTTTGTCGAAATGAGCGAACAACTGGCCAAGCTGCGGGGCATCAAAAACGGACAGCGCGTGAAGGTGTCTTCGGCCCGTGGCGCGTTGGAGGCCACGGCCATTGTCACCAAACGTCTGCAGCCGTTCAGGATATCCGGCACAACGGTCCATCAGGTCGGCATTCCCTGGCATTTTGGCTGGCGCTGGCCGCAATCCGGCGCCGAAGAAAGTGCGAATCTGCTGACACCGGCGGTTGGTGACCCGAATACACGGATTCCTGAAACCAAGGCCTTTATGGTCAATGTAACCCGGACATAAAGGAGGTGGGCTAAAATGGATACGACAATTTTTATCGATACCACCCTGTGCACCGCCTGTCGGGGTTGCCAGGTCGCCTGCAAACAATGGCACGATCTGCCGGCGGAAAAAACCGTCAACCGCGGTACCTACCAGAATCCCGCCGACCTGTCCTTCAACACCTACAAGCTCGTGCGGATGAGTGAACAGATGGTCGACGGCAAGTTGCACTGGCTCTTTTTTCCGGATCAATGCCGCCATTGTCTCGAACCGCCGTGCCGGGACACGGCCGATGACGCACGCGCCATTTTCACCGACGACGCCACCGGAGCGGTGATTTATACCGCCAACACCCGGAATCTGGACGCCGCCGAGGTCATTGAATCATGCCCCTATGACGTGCCGCGGCGCTCTGCCGACGGTACGTTGGCAAAATGCGACTTATGCTATGATCGTGTACAAAATGGTCTGGCCCCGGCCTGCGTCAAGGTCTGCGGAACAGGTGCCATGAATTTCGGGGCCCGTAAAGATATGCTCAGCCTGGCTGAAAAACGGCTGAAAACCGTGCAGGCGAAATTTCCAAACGCAGCGCTGCTCGATCCCGGCGACGTCCGGGTGATTTATCTGGTTGCCCATGATCCGGGCCTTTACCATAAGAACGCCGTCGCGGCGGTTCGCTCTCCGGTTCATATGACACGCAAAATGGCGTTGCGTCAAATGCTGCGGCCATTTAACCGCAAAGCCGTTCGGTTTCCGGTTTAAATTT
The DNA here is from genome assembly GCA_028282295.1 of Desulfobacterales bacterium. Lineage (GTDB taxonomy): Bacteria > Desulfobacterota > Desulfobacteria > Desulfobacterales > JANQIE01 > JANQIE01. The sequence continues at coordinate 30,585 of JANQIE010000081.1, forward strand.
GATTCATGATTTGCGTGGCCTTTGAGGCTGCGCAATCCCAGGGGAGAAGATGGGGCGGTCTTCTCCCCTTTTTTTTTGCGCGAGCCCTTGGCTCAGACAAACGATTCGGAATAGACTGCAATGAGTCTTGCCCCCAAAAGAATGTACGGAGGAAAAAACCGATGACCTTTGATGCGAACGCGATCACCACAATCCAGACCGTTTTGCAAATCCTGAAAAAGCGCTGGCCGGACTACACGGCCCTGTTGTCGTTGTATGGTTCGATTTTTGAGGCCCAAGCAAAAACACGTGCTCATGTCAATGTGCCGTTGTCGAAGATACCGGCGGAGATATTGAAAATTAAGCAATCTGAGCAGTTACCGCTGATCACTGCCGCGGATTTCAAGTACGACCTTTATCAGACAGGTCGTTTGTTCGAAGAGTTGTGCCGGTTGACCAGTGCTTGCGATCCGCCGCTCGGGGCCGCCGCCCGAAATACCTTGGCGCAATGTCGCACCGGCCGGATCGAACCGGCAGCCTTGTTTGAACGGATGATGGATGATGATGACGACTATTTCGATGCCTTGCAAACCAAATACGGGATCGACAAAGCGGCCCTGGCGTTTTTGACCTATAACAGCTTGCTACCGTCCATCGAGGCGGGCGTCGGGCAGTTGGCCGGTTACTTTGAGTCGCCGGACGATTGGACCAAAGGGTATTGTCCGGTTTGCGGCAGTCTGCCGTGCATGGCGGTTCTGGAGGGTGAAGGACAGCGTAGTCTGATATGCGGTTTTTGCCGCCATCGCTATCCGGGACGACGGCTGTTTTGTCCATTTTGTGAAACCACCGACACGGACCAACTTGACTATTTTTATGCCGAGGAAGAAAACGAATACCGGGTCAACACCTGCCGCAAGTGCCGGCGCTACCTGAAAACCATCGATGCCCGCAAGCTGACAAGGCCGCTCTTTACACCCCTGGAGCAAATCGCCACCTTGCATCTGGACGTCAAAGCCCGTGAGTCGGGCTTTACCGGTGCGATGATGTTCGACCCGCTTGCTTAGGACTTGCTAGTGTCCATCAGGAAATAGCATCTTTTGGTCCAGGACGGCGTTCTCGCCCAATTGCGATCCTCGACGTAGCCTGGCTACGCCTGCGGTCGCAATTGGGCTGCGGCCTTGTCCTGAACCAAAAACTACTATTTTCGAATGGACACTCGCGAAATAGTCACTCTTCAATAAAATCCGCGAGCCCAACCTGCTCGAAGAGATTTTTGAAATTCTCCTGCAAACCGGTGATAACGAATTGGCGTCCCTGGGCCTTGCCGGTTTCCAGTATATGGGACAGAATATCGAGTCCGGCACCACTGATCGACGCATTGTCATCGAAATCCAGAACCACCTTGGGTTTGTCCCGGGCCAGGGCGCTGTCGCACGCGTTTTTCAAAAGCGTCTCATGTTGGGTGGTCACACTACCACGAATTTTGATCACCACGGCATCGTCCTGTGTGTCGACCGAGACGACGCGTGCCCGATCGGCGGCCAGTTGACGGCGGATTTCGGCCCGCTTCAAGGCATGATCCAAAGTCTGACGCTGAATCGGTTTATTGATGAAGTCGGTGGCATCCAGGTTCAGGGCCTTGACGGCCAGATCCATGTCGCCATGCCCGGTGATGACGATAACCTGGGTTTCCGGATCGAGTTTCTTGATCCGCTTTAGAACTTCAATGCCGTCGATCCCCGGCATCTTGATGTCGGTCAGGACCAGTGTCGGTTTTTCCTTTTCAAAAATTGCAAGCCCCTCTTTACCGTTTTGCGCAGTAAACACCGTGTAGCCATAGGCGCCCAATATCAGCCGGAACATGGTCAGCGTCGGTGCTTCGTCGTCGATGATCAGAATTTTGTCCATAGCATCCCACCCACCTTGAAAGGGCAATTACGCAGTTTGAATAAAATCAGTTCACGGCGTCAAAGCTCAGTGTGAAAACAGTTCCTTGACCCATTTTACTGTCGATTTGAATATCACCGCCATAATCTTTGATGATACCATAAGTGATAGCCAGGCCCAAGCCCATTCCCTTGCCGATCTCCTTGGTAGTAAAAAAGGGTTCGAATATTTTTTGCTGAACCGTTTCGTCGATACCGACACCGGTGTCGCTGATTTGCGCAAAAACGCGTCCATTGGCGGCGTAGGTTCGAATGTTGATGTTGCCGCCCTGTTTTTCGGGATCATGCGGCTTTTCTTTGATGGCATCGCGCGCGTTGGTCACAAGATTGAAAAAAACCTGTTGCACGCGATTCTCGTGGGCCATGATCGCCGGCAGGTTGTCGGTCAATGCCAACTCAATCTTGATGTTATCCAGCTCGAATTGACCACTGACCGTGGCAAAAACACCTTTGACCGGTCGATTGATGTCCATTTTTTCCTTGACCAGGGACGATTTGCGGCCGAACGAGCGCAGAGTGCTGATAATATCGGCCGCCCGGTCGACCTGGGTGCTGATGGTGGCGGCCGCTTCAACCGTCTGCTGCCGGGGGACATCATAATTTCCGGCGACGACCATTTCCAGAAAATCACTGCCCATTTTTATTGCATTGAGCGGCTGATTAAGTTCATGGGCAATGCCGGCCGACATTTCGCCCAGCGATTTCATCTTGCTGGCTTGAATGAGTTGAATGTCTTTTTCGATCATATCAGTGACATCAGTGGCGGCAATAATGACCGCCGGCCGGCTTTTGAAACTGATCGCACAACTGCGCAGATTCACATAAAATTCATCCCGGTTCTTTTTGAAACTGCGTAATTTGGGATAGAACATGCACCCGTGATCAGCAGTGTTTTTTTCAAGATCTTCGGGTGTAACCTTGGCGTAGTCCGGGCCGAAGTGTTCAAATGACCGGCCGATCAATTCCGTCACCGTGTAGCCGTATAGCTCCACGGTGCGCGGATTGGCGTCGATGATGCGCATGGTCTCGGCATCCAGGACGAATATCGGATCCGGTCCGCTGTCGAACAGACTGCGGTATTTTTCTTCGCTTTCACTCAGGCGTTGGCGGTACAATTTGATGCTCCAGACCATATTATGAAAGGAATCGGCCAACTGGGCCACCTCGTCTCCCTGGGACTGCCGGTAGAAGAGACAGGCGTCGCATCGGGGCGTGTTCTGGCCGGTGCTTTTGGCCTGGGCTTGCCAGACCATCGGGTCGCCGAAATGCCAGCACGGCAGGCCGGTCTCCTTGTGGGCGGGGCAATTCGGCGGTTGCCTGCCTTCGGGTTGCTCACCCATGTTCAGTGGAATATCCAATCCACCGCGACTGATGGCAAGGGCCGTCCGGGTCAGTTCGGTAATCGGCATGGTGATATATTTGGACAGCTTCAGGCAGATGATAAAAGTAATGATGATCACCAGCGAGATGAACCCCAGGAACATGAAACGCAGTTTTGAAATCAGTTTGTCGATGTGGGTTTTGCTCAGGCCCACATGCACCGTGCCGATGCGGTAGATACCCTCTTTGATCGGCGTGGCGATGTCATAGATCGGCAGCCGGTCGATATTGATCAGTTTGACACTTTTGTCCTGCGCCGGCGGCACCCGATTGATGCTACGCAGGTCTTTGGGAAACGGGCGTACAAAAGTATGACTCAACAATTTGTTATCCGGATCGACAATATAAATGTAAACGATCAGATCCTTGCGTTCGCTAAGCTGCACCTCGTCGTAAATGAAACTAAGCAGTTTGGGGTAGTCTTTGTCGAGGATGTAGCCGCTGCTGCTCTCAGCGATGCTGCGGGCCAGGGCAATGCCCCGCAGTTCGAGTTCCGACGTCAAACTGCTGATCAATATCCAGCGGGCCAGAAAAGCAATGGCCACACTGATGGTCAGGATAACCGCCAGGATGGAGAAGAAGATTTTGTTTTTCAGACTGATGGCGCGAAAATGCTTCATGAATCATTGCTCAGGCGACTGCCGGTTGCGGCGGTCCAACTCCGCCTTGACCATCTGCCAGTCATCGATCAATTTGAATTTACCCTGCGTGAGCCGGGTAAAATAGACCCGCTCCATGCCCTGATGATCCGAGGAATTAAAGGAAATATCGACATCCAGACCCGGGGAAAAGTTGCGGATCGACTCAATCCCCCGGATGAACTTGTCCCGGGTCAACTCTCTGCCGGCCCGCCGGAGCCCTTCCACCAGGACCCTGGCGTTGATGTAGCCTTCAAAGCTGACGAAGTTGGGTTTGTCTTCCGGAAAAGACGCTTGCAGCAGACGAATATATTCTTCGGCCTCATCGTCACGGTAACCGTCACGGAGTCCTTCAGGCGGGGGCACGACTTGCGACATGATCACCGCGACCTGCCTCAAATCGGCCAGCCGCCGGGCCAATTCCTCAGCCCCGACAAACGAGACATTATAAAACAGCGGGTTGAAGCCCTTTTGCAGCGCAAGCTTGATAAATTTGGCACAAGGATCGTACGTGCCGATCATGACCACTGCGTCGGCCCCTGACGTGATAATCCGGTTCAAGCCGTCCTCCACGTCCAAAGTGCCGCGAATATAGGAGCCGCGCGCCACCGGGGCCAGGCCGAATTCCTTTAATGCCAGCTCCGTGCCGGTCAATCCGTCGAAACCGTAAGCATCGTACTGATAGAACACCGCGATTCTGCGCAGCTTGAGATTTTCCAGAAAAAACCGGACCGCCGCCCGGGTCTCCTGGTAGTAGGATGAACGCACATTGATCACCCAGCGATTGAACGGCTCGCGCAGAGCATTGGCGCCGGTGAACATGCCCAGCAACGGAATCCCGGCTTCTTCGACCATGGGAAGTATTTTTACCGTGGTGGGCGTCCCCACGTAACTGAACAGGGCAAAAACATTGTCTTCGACAATCAAGCGTTGGGTATTGGCAAGGCACCGGGGCGGATCATAACCATCGTCGTAGGCCGTGACGTTGATTTTGCGACCGTGCACACCACCTTGGGCGTTTATCGAGTTAATATAGGCCATGGCGCCATGCAGGGTCTGGGTGCCCAGATAACCGGCGTGTCCCTTCAACGCCAAGGACGAGCCCAACCGGACTTGCGTGTCGCTGACCCCCGGCACCCCGGTTTGGGGTTGCGCCGGTGACGGGCTTGGCCGGCACCCGGCTACATTGCACAGCAGGCATAAAACCAAACCGATAAACAGCAGCCGTCGCTTCGTGGACGGCGAACGCCTGGAAGTATTTTGGGGGAAGATCGGACGGATGGTCTCCCGGAAACCTGAAGCAGTCATGTCAATACGACGATCCCTCGCAACGGTTCGAAACAATTTGCGAAAAACAAGCTGACGCATGCGTATCATTTTTTATTCAGTTTTTCCAGCTCCGTGGCACATACCCGCAGGTCCGGCCGGACATTAATGTCCGACACTTCGATAAACGAGATGAGCCCCTTTTTATCGATGATGATCAACGCCCGTTCGCTGACGCCGTCCGAACGCAGAACACCGTATTTTTCAGCCACCGCGCCGTGCGGCCAGAAATCACTCAGGACATGGAACCACAACCCGCCCATCTGCCGGGTCCAGGCATGCAGGGTCGGGATGTTGTCCACCGTGATGCCCAGCAATACCGCGTCGTTTTTATCGAACAACCCCTTGGCGATATTGTAACCGGGCCATTGATCCGAACAAACCGGAGTCCAGGCCGCCGGCACGAACGAAAGCACCACGTTCTTGCGCCCCTTGAATTGACTGAGCGTAATTGTCTCTCCGCGCGTGGACGGCAAGGAGAAGTCCGGAGCCGGATCGCCGGCCTTTACCTTTAATCGGCTGTCGATCGGTTTTAATTGACCCGGATTGTAAATTTTATCGCCATAGATATCCGAAAATGCCAGGACCGGGGGCAGGCTCCAAAGTAGACCGGCGGCCGTGATGACCAGGATTTGCGTAAAAATTCGCATGACATCCTCCTAAAACAAATTACTGCAACGAGCGGCCTTTTTCGGATTCACAGACCGGACAAATGCAACAGCTTGGTTAAAAATTGCTCGGCGTTCCCGAAACCGCCCCGTTTGGCGTAAATCGTCTCCCGGTTGCCGTCGGGGTCGATTTTGATGCCGATAAAAAAAGGTGTGCGCACCTGCCCGAGTTGTTTGTGGATGGCGAACGAGCCGTCGGCAAACAAGGGGAACGGAATGTTGTAGACCTGTCGAAAATAGCCGACTTCAAAATCGCTGTTGCCGACACCGATGCCGATCAGCTTGACCCGATCCCTGCTTTTGGGGTTCAACTCAATTTGACGGTACAGTTGGTTGACCAAGGGAGCCTCCCTTTGACAAAACGGTCAGTACATGCTGAAAATTTCGATGATCACCAACTGCGCTTTAATATTGCCGATACCGAACTGGCCGGTGGCCGGCAATCCCAGATAAGCCTGGTGGTCCGGGTTTGACGGCACCGGCAGGCTAAAATGCGGCAACGGCCGGCCAGCTTGGGGCCGCGGATGGGATGAGTCCGCCCCAACCGTACCGGTGACCAGGCCAATCATTAAAATAACACCGGTCAAAAAACGCATGTTTGTTCTCCTTGTCCGTGTAATCGGGGCGGGGATAATTTGAAAGTAAACGTGTTTGGATGGCAACTACAAAAAATAGTAACGCAATGCGCGCTGTCCGTCAATTGTCGGGGCAACGGCCGTGGCGGCGCTGAGAATTATGAATTAAAAATTAAGAATTCCGGATGGACACCGGGGGCCAGGATCAAAACGAGAATAACCTCGGCCTGAAGCGGCCTCATTTCGAATTTGCTTGACGGTAGCTAGCATATAGCTATATGATTAGATATTATTTTTATGAATGGTGTTCATATTTTAAAAGGAAATCCAATTCATGGGTATTATGCGTGTTCATACCCGCGAGAATTTTTAATATGATCGAACGAATAGCGGAGAGCGTCCATCTCCGCTTTTTTTTGTCACTGCTCAACGGTACCGGCTTCTGTCTCCACTTGCATTCCCGATCGAAAATTTTGCGCATGCCGCGCCGGCGTTTTCCCTATGGATAATCCGGTGTATCGGCGGATTGATACAAGTTTGACGTAACGGTTTTTTTACAGACCTATTTCATCAGGAGGTGCCATGGAAAAGGAAAAACAGTTTATGGACAGGTTGGAGGAAAAGGGGGTATCGCGCCGGGGCTTTATGAAATATTGTACCGCCCTGACCGCGACCATGGGATTGTCGTCGTCCTTTGTACCCAAGGTCGCCGAGGTCCTGGCCGCTCCCAAACAGCGCCCGCCGGTCATATGGCTGCATTTGGGCGAGTGCACCGGCTGTAGCGAGGCCCTGTTGCGCTCCCAGTATCCCTACCCCGACGACCTGGTGCTGGAAACCTTGTCGGTGGAGTACCATGAAACCATCATGGCCGCCGCCGGACATCAGGCCGAAGAAAATCTGCACATGGCCATGAAGAAATACGCCGGCAAGTTCATCTGCGTGGTGGAAGGGGCCGTGGCCACCAAGTACAATGGCGGTTACGGCAAAGTGGCCGGCAAGTCGTTCGAACAGATCGCCAAGGAAGTAATCCCCAAGGCCGCCGGGGTGATCTGCATCGGTTCCTGTTCCTGCTTTGGCAACATCCCGGCGGCGGCGCCCAATCCCGGCGGCTATAAGGGGGTGGGTGAAGTTCTAGGCATCAAAACCGTCAATATCGCCGGGTGTCCGCCCAATCCGGTCAATTTTGTCGGCACCGTGGTCAATTATCTCCTTTTGGGCAAACTACCCGCTCTGGATAATCTGGGGCGTCCCTTGTTCGCCTACGGCAAAACGGTTCATGATCAATGCCCGCGCCGCTCCCACTTTGAAAACGAGGAATTTGTCGAGGAGTTCGGCTCCGAAGAGGCGGCGGCCGGTTACTGCCTTTACAAGCTCGGCTGCCGCGGGCCGGAAACCTTCAACAACTGCCCGGTGGCCAAATTCAATGACGGCACCAGTTGGCCCATTGAAGCCGGTCATCCATGCATCGGCTGCAGTGAGCCCGGTTTCTGGGATAAAATGACGCCGTTTTACGAGGAACTGTAATTCCTAGCCAAACCGCTTTTGAATAAGGAGATAAATATATGGGTAAAAGAATAGTCGTCGATCCGATTACCAGAATCGAAGGCCACATGCGCGTCGAAGTGGAGATCGCCGGTGGCAAGGTCGTCAACGCCTGGAGTTCCGGGCAGATGTTCCGGGGCATTGAAATGATTTTACTGGGGCGCGATCCGCGTGACGCGCAGCATTTTGTGCAGCGCTCCTGCGGGGTCTGAACGTACATCCATGCTCTGTCCTCGGTGAGGGCAGTCGAAGACGCCGTTGGTGTCAAAGTCCCCCCAAACGCCCGCCTGATTCGCAATCTGCTCCATGGTGCCCAGGTCCAACACGATCATCTGGTCCATTTTTATCATCTCCATGCCCTGGACTGGGTCGATATCATCAGCGCTTTAAAAGCCGACCCGGCCAAAACCGCCAAGCTGGCCGACAACGTCAGCAACGCCAAAGTCGGCGGCACTGCCTACTACAAACAGGTGGCCCAACGCCTGCAAACCTTTGTCGACAGCGGTCAGCTCGGCCCGTTCGCCAATGCCTACTGGGGCCACCCGGCCTACAAGCTGCCGCCCGAGGCCAACCTGATGGCGGCGGCCCACTACATCGAAGCAATCCGCCTGCAAGCCCGCACCGCACGGCTACACGCCATCTTCGGCGGCAAGAACCCGCATCCGCAGTCGTTGGTGGTCGGCGGTATGACCTGTATCCGGGATCTGCGCCCCGACCGGCTGGCCGAATTTCTCTTCATCACCAAGGAAGCCCAGGATTTCATCAAAAACGTCTACATCCCGGATCTATTGGCCGTGGCCTCGTTCTACAAGGACTGGGGCGGTATCGGCGGCACCACCAACTTTCTGGCCTACGGCGAGTTTCCCCAGACCGACCAGGAACCGGACAGCCTCTACATGCCGCGCGGCATGATCAAAAAGCGCAACCTGGGCGGCGTGGGCATGGTCGATCCAAAGAAAATCACCGAAGACGTGACCCGCGCCTGGTACGAGGACGGTTCGCCCAAGCACCCCTATGACGGTGAAACCAAGCCGCTCAAGGAAGATCCCAAATACCGGCCGGGCGACGGCAAATACTCCTGGCTCAAGGCGCCGCGCTATGACGGCAACGCCTGTGAAGTCGGCCCGCTGGCCCGCGTGCTGGTGGCCTACGGCAAGGGCCACAAGGACATCAAGCCGCTGGTGGACGGCACGCTCACCAAGCTCGGCATTCCGGCCGGCGCCCTGTTTTCAACCCTGGGCCGCACCGCGGCCCGCGCCCTGGAAACCGTGGCCGTGGGCGACGCCATGCAAGGATGGCTGAACGAGCTGGTCGGCAACATCAAAAGCGGCGACACCAAGGTCTACCAATCCTATGAAATGCCGGACGAAGCCCAGGGCTTTGGCCTGAACGACGTGCCGCGCGGCTCGCTGGGCCACTGGATCAAAATCAAGAACAAAAAGATCGCCAACTACCAGTACGTGGTACCGTCCACCTGGAACCTGGGCCCGCGCGACGGCCAGGGCAACATCAGCCCGGTGGAGGAAGCACTGATCGGCACCCCGGTCGCCGACCCCAAGCAACCGCTTGAGATCCTGCGGACGGTCCACTCCTTTGACCCGTGCATCGCCTGCGCCGTGCACGTGATCGACCCGGACAGCAATGAGGTGTACAAAATCAGAGTCATTTAAAATGACAATTAAGAATTTTTAATTAAGAATTAAGAATTGAGGTTGGGGGTCATTATAGAAAGACTGAAAACCTTTATTCTTAATTCCCCATTTTTAATTATTAATTGCCGTCCAACGTCCCCGGCTTCCCGAATGCATCGGGAGGCCGGGGATTGTCTCTTTGACACGCACCTTGGGTCCTGCTAAAGAAACAGGATTGCAAATGTCAAAGCCTGAAAACGCACGGCGTAACGGTAATTTGGCATTGGTGCCTTTGACATTTCGACTTTTAATTTTGAAATTTCACTTTAAGAAGCAGAATCAAAATTATGCAGCAGCAACAGATCACAATCCTTGGTGTCGGCAACCTGTTGTTTCGTGACGAAGGCATCGGCGTCCGGGTGGCCGAACTGCTCGAACAACGGTACGACTTTCCCGACCATGTCGTGGTGGTGGACGGCGGGGTATTGGGCGTCAATCTGCTCGGCGTGATCGCCAACGCCGACAAACTGATCGTCATCGACGCCATCCGCAACAAAAGTAAGCCGGGAACGTTGCACCGGCTGGCAGGTGACGAGATTCCCAAGCGGATTCTGGCTAAAAATTCGCTGCATCAGGTCGATTTGCTGGAAGCCCTTACGCTTTGCAACGCCATCGACAAGCATCCCGAGACGGTGATTGTCGGCGTGGAGCCCGAAGATATTCGAACCTTGCAAGATGAACTGACACCCACGATTCAAGCCCGGGTCGAAGACCTGATCGCCATGGTCCTTACGGAACTCGATCGTTTGGACGTGTCCTACAGCCCCAGGAGTGCGACGGATGTGCCTTGCGATTCCATCCAAAATTGTGCAGATCGACGCGAATAACATGGCGGTCATCGACGTGGAAGGTATCCGGCGTCAGGCCAGCCTTTTACTGCTCGAAGACGCCCAAGTCGGCGACTATGTGATCGTGCACGCCGGCTTTGCCATCAAAAAAATCGACGAGGCGGCCGCCAGGGAAACCATCGCTTACCTGCGCGAAGCGGTCTCCCGGGTCGACGATGAGTCCGCCTGATCACGTCATCAGCCGTTTCTCGCCTCAACGGATCTTCCGTCGCGTTCCCAATTTAATCCTGCGCCGCCCACTGGTGGTGTTGCTCATCATCCTGGCGGTGACCCTCGGGTTTATCTACCCCCTGCCACGCCTGGCATTCAAAACCACAGTCTACGACCTGGTCATCGAAGACCTGCCGGAAACCCGCCGCTACGAAGCCTTTAAAAAAATCTTCGGGTCCGATGAAATCATCCGCATTGTTGTCAAGGCGCAAAATGTCTTCGAGCCGGCCACCTTTGCCGCGATCACCGCGCTGGCCGACCAGGCAGCGCGCATTGAAGGGGTGCGGCGCATCATCAGCCTGCCGGGCATCAAGGCCACGGTCGATACCGGCGGCGCGCACGACCTGAAATCCTTTGCCGCCCTGATTGCGCCGGTCCAACTCTTTGAACGAAATCTTATCGCCAAAGATCACAAATCGACCGTCATCACACTGGTTTTGAAGACCGGCGCCAACAATGCCGCGGTCCTTGCCGCCGTGCGGGCGTTGATCGACACCACGCCGGCATCGCTCGCCATCTACCAGATCGGCATGCCGCTGGTGTCCGAAGCGCTGGCGGAGTTTTCCGAAACCGACTTTCTGCGCATCCCGCCGGTCACTACCGTCATCATCGCCCTGTTGTTGATTCTGCTGTTTCGCAACCTCACCTGCCTGGTGGTGCCCCTGGCCACGGTCACCGTCGCCCAGATCTGGACCTTCGGCCTGATGGCCTGGCTGGGGGTGCCCCTGACCATGCTGACCATGATCGTGCCGGTGTTCCTGATCGCCGTGGGCACCGCCTACTGCCTGCACATCTGCTCCGAGTATCTGCACGTGAGCCCCACGGCGGCCGACTCGCGCGAGGCCGTGTCGCTCACCTTCGGCAAGCTGGCCTTTCCCACGGTGCTGGCCGTGGTGACCACCATGATCGGCCTGGGTACCCTGCTGATCAATGACATCAGCGCCATCCGGGAATTTGCCGTGTTTTCCGTGTTCGGCGCGTTCAGCCTGCTGGTGGTGATTTTAACCTTGTTTCCGGCGGTGCTGGTTCTGCTGCCGACCCCGGCCGGACGCAACCATGACGGCAACCCGGTTGAACGACGGATCAATGCACTGCTGCAACAGATTATCCGCATCACCCTCGAACATCGCAAAATCGGTTTGAGCATCATCGGCGTTTTCGTGCTGGTGTGCCTGATCGGCATCACACGGGTGCGGGTGGAGACCAACCCGGTGGGCTATTTCAAGGCCGATGTGCCGGTGAGCCGTCATTTTCACGATATCTACCAGGATCTGTCCGGCAGCTTTCCCATCAACGTCATGATGCAGGGCCGCACCGAGTACTTCTTCGAAGATCTGGCCAACGTGCGTCAGATCGAAAGGTTGCAACGCTACCTGCAAACCCTGCCGGATGTCGACAAGACCGTCTCCTTTGTCGACTACCTCAAACTGGTCAATTACACCCTGAACCGCTACGACCCCAAATTCTACAGCCTGCCCGAAGAAGCATTTGAACTGCGCATGCTGATCAACAACTTCAAAAGCCTGTTGGGCCGCGACATGCTGCGCCGATTCATGGACGACGATTTCACCCGCGCCAATGTGCTGCTGCTCACCCACATCTCAAGCTCGCGCCGGTTCCTGGACACCCAAAGTGCCATTTTGGACCATGTGGCAAAAAACTTTAATGAATCGCTCCAATGGGATGTGACCGGCCTGGGATTGGTGATCTCCGCCAGCAGTCATCTGCTGGTCAGCGGGCAGGTCAAAAGCCTGTCGCTGACCCTGATCCTGATTTTCGCCATCATGGTGGCGCTGTTTCTGTCGAGCAAGGTCGGCTGCATCGCCCTGGTGCCGAACCTGTTTCCCATCGTGGTCAACTTCGGCCTGATGGGCTGGCTGGGGGTCCAGTTGTCGGTGGCCACCAGCCTGATCGCCAGTATCGCCATCGGCTTGGCCGTGGACGATACGATCCATTTTCTGGTGCGCTACAACGAGGAATTCAAAAAGGACCTGGACAAGGACCGGGCCCTGAAGGATACTATCCTGCAGGTCGGCCAGCCGATTATTTTCACCACCATCACCATCAGCCTCGGGTTTGCAGTCTTGATTTTCTCTCACTTCGAGCCGACCGCTCTGTTCGGCGTCATGATGGTGGTGACCATGCTGTCGGCCCTGGTTGGTGATTTAATTTTACTGCCGTCGCTGATGCTGCATGTCGAGCTGGTGACCGCCTGGGACCTGCTGAAACTGATTCCCACCCTGGGCGGCATGCCGCCGGGGCTGGCCCACGAAATCAACCAGCCGCTCAATGCCATCAAGGTGGGCAGTGAATTTTTAAAACGGATGCTCAAACAGGGCGCTGCCATCAAAGAAGACCAACTGGCGCAGGTGGTTCACGCCATCAGCGCCCAGGTGGACCGGGCCTCGGAATTGATCAACCGGTTGCGCGATTTCGGCTACAAACCCGATCTGGCCAAAGGGCAGGTTGGTGTCAACGATGCCGTGCGGGCGATTTTGTCTTTGATGGAAGGACAATTGGCGGTGGAGAATATCGAACTTGAACTAACCCTGGATGAAACCCTGCCGCCCATCATGGGCCACGACAACCGGCTGGCGCAGGTCTTTTTCAACCTGATCACCAATGCCGGCGAGGCGATCAACGCGGATGCCTCCGGCCGTAACCCGCGCCGCATCACCATCAGCACCCGGACCGAGCAGACCCGTGTCACGGCGTTGGTGGCCGACACCGGCATCGGCATGCCCGCGCACGTCAGGGACCGTATCTTCGAACCCTTCTTCACCACCAAGGCGGTGGGCACGGGCAAAGGGCTGGGGCTGACCATCACCAAGGAGATCGTGCGGGATTATGACGGCCGGATCGTTGTTGAAAGCAGTGTCGGGCAAGGAACCATCGTGAAATTGATTTTTCCGGCAACGGAAGAAAAGTAGATGAAAATTATGACAACAACACTCTACTGGCTCCAGGCCGGCGGTTGCGGTGGTGACACCTGGTCTTTTCTCAGCGCTGAATCGCCGGATGTCAGCGAATTGGTCGACATGTTGGCGGTCGATGTCCTGTGGCATCCGTCTTTTTCCCGTTTGCGGCCGGCCGAACTGGCAACCTTGCACCACCAAATTGAGACCGGCGACCAAACCCTGGATATTTTATGCGTGGAGGGTGCGATCTTGCAGGGACCCGAGGGCACCGGCATGTGCGACACCCTGGCCGGCCGGCCCAAAATGGATCTGATCCGGGCCCTGGCCGCAAAAGCCCACCACGTGGTCGCCGTGGGCACCTGTGCCTGCTTCGGCGGCATCGGCGGCGATGCCACCGCCCAGGCCACCGGGTTGCAGTATGACAAGTGGACCGGCGGCGGTTTGCTGGACGCCGGTTTTACCACCGGCAGCGGCCGGCCGGTGATCAACCTGCCGGGGTGTCCCTGCCACTGTGACGCCCTCACCGGCACTCTTACGGCGCTGGTCAACGGCACCCCCCTTGAACTGGACCACTACAACGCGCCGGCGGACTGGTACGGCATCATGGTGCACCAGGGCTGCACGCGCAACGAATACCACGAGTACCGGGTGGAAGAAAAACGGTTCGGGGAAAAAGGCTGCCTGTTTTTCTACATGGGCTGCCACGGCCCTCTGGTTTACGGCCCCTGCAACAAGAGTCTGTGGAACCGGCGGTCTTCCAAAACCCGCGTGGGCGTGCCCTGTTTCGGCTGCACGCGGCCGGATTTTCCCCAGAAGTATCCGTTCTTTCAAACGCGCAACATCGAAGGCATTCCCATCGATTTGCCCGACGGGGTCAGCCGGGCGCATTACCTGGCCTACAAAGGGATGGCTGCCGCCGCGGCCCCCAGACGCTTGATCAAACGCAAAACCGGAATTTAAAGGGCCTGCTGCCATGAGTGCCAAAAAAATCCAGATCCTGCCGCTCAACCGGGTAGAAGGCGACCTGGAACTGCACCTCGAACTGCGCGACGGCGCGGTTTACGAGGTGCGCAGTGTGGGCACCATGTACCGCGGGATAGAAAACATCCTGAAGGGCCGCGCGCCCCTGGACAGCCTTGTAATTACACCGCGAATTTGCGGAATCTGCAGCACCGCCCATCTGAAAGCCGCGGCCAAAGCCCTGGACATGGTGTTCGGCGTTGACGTGCCCGACAATGCCCGCCGGGTGCGCAATGTCACCCTGATGGCGGAGCAGCTTCAAAACGATCTGCGCCACAGCTTTTTACTTTTCTGTCCGGATTTTACCCATGCGGCCCATGCCCGCCAACCCCTGCATGCCGAGGCCGTGCAGCGGTACCTGCCGCTCAAGGGGACCACGGCGCGGCAGGTCATCCAGCAGACCAAAACGCTGCTGGAAATCGTGGCGGTCCTGGGCGGTCAGTGGCCTCATTCTTCCTTCATGGTGCCGGGCGGTGTGGTGTCGGTGGCCGGTGTCAACGAAATCAACCAATGCCGCAGTCTGCTGCGCAATTTTCGCCGCTGGTATGAACACCGCATTTTAGGCTGCCCCCTGGAGCGCTGGCTGGACGTCAAAAACCGGACCAACCTGTTTCGCTGGCTGGAAGAAAAACCGGCCCACCACGACAGCGACCTCGGTTTTTTTATCCGCTTTTGCGCTGCCGCCGGCTTGATCCGGCCGACCGGCGGCTACCGTAATTTCCTATCCTACGGCGCCTTTGAAATGCCGCGGCAAACAGCCGTAAAACGCATCAACGGCGGCAAAACCCTGCTTCCGGGCGGATTTGTCAACGATGGGGTGCCGGCAACATTCAACCAGGAGAAAATCGGCGAAGATATTGCCTGCGCCCGTTTTACCGGTTACACGGGCAGCCGGCACCCGTTCAACGGCCTGACCCGGCCACTGGCCGCAACGGAAGATGACGTCAAATACAGTTGGGCCAAGGCCCCGCGCTATCACAACCTGCCGGCGGAGACCGGACCGCTGGCCGAACGGGTGGTTGCCGCCGATCCGCTGTTTATCGATCTGGTCACGCCCGACGGACCCAGCGTGTTCAGCCGGCAGTTGGCCCGTCTGGTCCGGCCGGCGCAAATTCTACCGGTCATGGATACCTGGTTGCAGGAAATCGGCCACTCGCCGGAAGGTTTTTTTACCAACTACGCCAAGGTGACCGACGGGCAGGGCTTCGGCCTGGTGCAGGCCCACCGGGGCGCCCTGGGCCACTGGCTGCAAATCGAAAACGGCAGGATCGCCCACTATCAAATCATTACCCCCACCGCCTGGAACGCCTCACCGCGCGATGGGGCCGGACGGCGCGGCCCCTGGGAGCAGGCCCTGGTCGGCACCCACATCGACAACCCCGCACAGCCCATCGAGGCCGAGCATATCGTGCGCAGTTTCGACCCCTGCCTGGTGTGTGCGGTTCACACGGTCGCAACATAACACGCTATGACGACCCCGCAATCTCTTCCCCAGGCCACCGTTACCGCCGAACAACTGCAGGCGTTGCTGCGGGAAAATAGACGCCTGCGCAAGGAAATCCAGGTGGCGCGCGAGGCCGCAGAGATCACGGCCAACCTGGTAGTCAAACAATTCGAGGAGACCGAGCGGGTTTTAAAACGCTTTCAGGACGCCAACGCCCAGCGTAAAGCCGTGCTCGACTCAGCCACCCAGATCGCCATTATCGCCACCGACATCGACGGCCTCGTCACAGTGTTCAACTCCGGGGCGCAAAACCTGCTCGGGTACCGGGCGGCCGACATCATCGGGCTTAAAACGCCGGTGGCCTTTCACGTGCCGGAAGAACTTCGGCGCCATGCCGCAAAACTAGCGCAGCAGTACAACCAGTCCATCCAGGCGGGGATTGATGTGCTGCTGACCTATGCCCGCCAGGGATACAGCGAGCAGACCGAATGGATCTACCGGCGTAAAACCGGCGAGCATTTTCCGGTGAGCATGTCGATCAATGCGTTGTTGGACCCGCTGGGCGAATTCAACGGCCTGTTGTGCATCGCCATGGACATCACCGAAAAAAAGCGTTCAGATAAGGCCCTCAAGGAGAGTGAACGCAACTACCGGTTGCTGATGGCCAACATCCCCAACATCGTCTTCAAGGGCTACAAAGACGGCAGCATCGATTTTTTCGACGACAAGATCGAAGCGCTGACCGGTTACAAACGCGAAGCGTTTATGTCGCGCAAGGTGAACTGGCCCGACCTGGTGCTGGAAGCCGACCAACCCGGTGTGCGCGCCGCGCTTATCCAGGCGTTGAAAGGCGACAAGCAGTATATCCGCGAGTACCGCATCCGCAAAAAAAACGGCGAGGTCATCTGGGTGGAGGCCGGCAACCAGATTATTTGCGACGCCGCCGGTGAAATCGAGTTTATCACCGGCGCCTTTCTGGACATCACCGAACGCAAGGCCGCCGAAAAGGCCCTGCACCAGTCCGAGGAAAAATACCGGTCGCTGTTTGCCGGCGGGCCGAACCCGATTTTTGTCCTCGACCGCCAAACCCTGGAAATCCTGGACGCCAACCCGAGTGCCGAACAGACCTACGGCTACGCCAAGGCGGAATTGATCGGCCGCTGTTTCACCGACCTGGGCCGGTTTGAATACGAACACAAAACCTTTGCCGAAATGGGCGACAGCGACTGGTCCCAGGGGTGCGTGGTCAGCCAGAAGATCCGTCACTACAAAAAAGGGCACCAGCCGTTTTACACCAAGGTCAAGGCCTGCCCGGCCCAATACAAGAATCGCCACGCGATCATCCTGGCGGCCACCGACATCACCGAGACGGTGGAAAAAGACGCCCAGCTTTTCCAGGCCGGCAAAATGACCACCCTGGGAGAAATGTCGGCCGGAATCGCCCATGAGTTGAACCAGCCGCTCAACGCCATCAAAATCGGCAATGAATACCTGAAGAAGATGGTCCAGAAGGGCCGGGCAGTATCCGAAAAAGATCTTTTGGCCGTGACCACGGCGGTGACCGGTCAGGTGGAACGGGCCTCGGACATTATCAACCGCTTGCGGGAATTCGGCCGCAAACCGGATTTCAAAAAAGAGCTTGTCAATATCAACGATACGCTTAAATATGTGCACAGCATCATCGGTCAACAATTGATCCTGCAAAATATCAATGTCGGTTTCGACCTGGCGCCCGATCTGCCGCCGATCCTGGCCAATAAAAACCGGCTCGAACAGGTGGTGTTCAATCTGGTGACCAATGCCCGCGACGCCATTGAGCAGGCGTCCGGTGATGATTCGTTGGCCGCGGTGCGCGAAATCCGCTTCACCAGTTTTCGTGAAAACCGGCAGGTGGTCTTCACTGTGGCCGACACCGGTGTCGGCATTGCGCGGGAAATGAGCGAGAAGATCTTTGAGCCGTTTTTCACCACCAAGGAGGTCGGCAAGGGGATGGGCCTGGGGCTTGCAATCTCCTACGGCATTGTGCGCGATTTCGGCGGCAGCATCAAGGTGGAAAGCCATCAAGGGCAGGGCACTGTTTTTATCCTGAGTTTTCCCGGTGTCAAAGAAACGAAGTAACCGGGTGGACACCCGAAACAAAGGTTTTAGCATGAAGAAAATCCTGGTTATCGACGACGAAGCGCCCACGTTGGAGATGTTGCAGCTTTTTTTGGGAGCCTTGGACTACACTGTTTTGACGGCTGAAAACATGTCCGACGGGTTGGCCCTGTTTGAGCAGGAGCGGCCGCCCATTGTGCTGACCGATATCAAGATGCCGGGCAAGGACGGGTTTGAAGTGGTGCGGCAAATCAAGGCCGTCGCGCCGGCCACCGAAGTGATCGTTATCACCGGCCATGGCGACAGCGCGCTGGCCCGGCAGGCATTTGACCTGGCGGCGAGCGCGTTTATCCATAAGCCGCTGGATACCGACGCTTTGGAAGCGGCGTTGCAAGAGGCCGAAAAGAAGTTGGGACTGTAAGGTTGACAATGACCGTGGAATTTCTCAAAGCCTTCAGCGAACCGGAACTGGCGCAGCAACTGATTCAACAGATCAAAGCAAAAAGCCGCACCCCGATCCGGCTGATGGAGGTGTGCGGCACCCACACGGTGGCCCTGTTTCGCAGCGGTATCCGTTCCGTCCTGCCGGAAACCATCAGTCTGCTGTCCGGGCCGGGGTGCCCGGTGTGCGTCACCGCTCAGCAGGAGATCGACGCATTTATCGCCCTGGCCCGGCAAGAAGATGTAATCATCACCACCTTCGGCGACCTGATCCGCGTGCCCGGCACCTGCTCTTCCCTGCAACAACAGCGGGCCGGCGGCCGGGATATCCGCATGGTGTACGCCACCACCGACGCCCTGGCCATTGCCCGTGAAAATCCGGCCAGACAGGTCGTGTTCCTGGGGGTCGGGTTCGAAACCACTGCCCCTACCGTGGCTGCCGCCGTGATGGCCGCCAGGGCCGAAGGATTGAAGAACTTTTCCGTGATCAGCGCCCACAAGCTGGTGCCGCCGGCCCTGGCCGCCTTGATCCAAACCGCCAACATCCGGCTGGACGGGTTTATCCTGCCGGGCCATGCGTCGGTGATCATCGGCCTGAACGCCTACCGGCCGGTGTTTGCCGAACACCCCATGGCCGCGGTGGTGACCGGTTTCGAGCCGATCGACATACTTCAGGGGCTTGCCCTGCTAGTGGCGCAGATTGAAGCCGGGGAGAAGCAATTGGCCAACGCCTATCCCCGCGCGGTGACGGCCGAAGGCAACCAGCCGGCCCAAAAGATTTTAGCCGACGTTTTTAGACCGGTGGATGCGCTCTGGCGGGGGCTCAGCGTGATCCCCCGAAGCGGTCTGGCCCTGGCGGAAGCCTATGGCGAATTTGACGCGACCCGGCGGTTTCAGATTGAAGTTGAAGATGTGCCCGAACCCAAAGGCTGCGCCTGCGGCGAAATCCTGACCGGTTTAAAAACACCGCCCGAATGTGCGCTTTACCAAAAAAAGTGTACCCCGGCCGCGCCGGTGGGACCGTGCATGGTGTCGAGCGAGGGGACGTGTGCGGCCTACTACAGATATCAGGGGTGATTCTGCTTATGACTAAAACCAAAATACTTCTCGATCACGGCAGCGGCGGCAAGATGGCGCAGGACTTGATCGCCGATCTGATGCTGCCGGGCTTTGACAACCCGATGCTGGCCAAGCTGGACGACGGCGCCGTGCTGGAGCTGAACGGGCAGCGGCTGGCCTTTTCAACGGACAGTTATGTGGTCGATCCGATCTTCTTCCCCGGCGGCTGCATCGGCGACCTGGCCATCAACGGCACCGTGAACGATATCGCCATGTGCGGGGCCCGGCCGCTTTTTTTAAGTGTCGGGTTGATTATCGAAGAAGGCTTTGACCAGGACGATCTCAAGCGCATCCTGGCCGCCATGTCGGCTGCCGCCCGGCAGGCCGGGGTGCTGGTGGTGACCGGCGACACCAAGGTCGTGCCCCGGGGTGCGGCCGACAAAGTCTTTATCAACACCACCGGGATCGGCGTGATTCCCGCTGGCGTTGCCGTCGGCGGCGATAATGCCCGGATCGGTGATCAGGTAATTGTCAGCGGCACCCTGGCCGATCACGGTATGACGATCCTGAGTCAACGCGAAGGGTTGTCTTTCGATAGCACGCTTGAGAGCGATTCGGCACCGCTGAATCACCTGGTCGACGCCATGCTCCAGGACGGTCGCGCGGTGCACGTGCTGCGGGACCCGACCCGCGGTGGCGTCGCCACCACCCTTAATGAAATTGCCCAGAGTTCAACGGTCGGCATCCGGTTGATCGAAGATCAAATTCCGGTCAAGCCCGACGTGGCCGGCGTATGCGACCTGTTGGGCTTTGATCCGCTTTACGTAGCCAACGAAGGTAAACTGCTGGCCGTGGTGGCGCCCGAAGATGCCGCTGCCGTGCTGGCGGTCATGCAGGCCGACCCGCATGGCGCCGATGCCTGCATCATCGGCGAAGTAATCGCGGATCATCCGGGCAAAGTCTTCATGCAAACCCGCATCGGCGGCCACCGCATCGTCGATATGTTAACCGGCGAACAACTGCCACGAATTTGTTAGATCATGTCCATCCGGCAAATAGATCATGTTGGTGGGCACGGCCCACCGTTGACTAATCAGGAATACTTGATGAAACGTTTATTACTGCTCGGGTGCATCCTGTTTGTGGCTGTTGGTTGCAACCTGAAAAAGGAGATTCTGTTTACCGGCCGAACCATGGGCACGATCTATCATATCAAGGTGATCGCCTGGTTCCACAAGGATTTATCTTCGCTGGAAGAAGCAATTGCCGGACGTTTGCAAACGATCAACCAGAGCATGTCGACGTATCTGCCCGACAGTGAAATCAGCCGGTTCAACGCCCTTGAGCGTACCGGCGAGAAGTTCGCGGTTTCCGAGGACTTTTACCATGTCATGGCGGTGGCCCAAAACCTTCATGAATTAACCGGCGGCGCCTGGGACGGGACGGTCAAGCCGCTGGTCGATTTGTGGGGGTTCGGCAACAAGGGCGAACCGCCGGATCGATTGCCGCCGGCGCAAACCATCAAGGCGCTGTTGGCGCGGACCGGGTTTGGTCATATCGATGTTTCCCAGCCGGGGTATTTGATTAAAAACTCGGGCGGCGTGACCCTGAACCTGGCGTCCATCGCCAAAGGTTACGGCGTTGATGAAGTGGCCCGTGTGGTGCACCGGGCCGGCTTTGAAGATTTTCTGGTGGAGATCGGCGGCGAGGTCTATGCCGCCGGTGTGCGGCTGGACGGCAACCCCTGGCGCGTCGGCATCAACCGGCCGGAACGGGGCGCGCCCGTGAATGCCGTGCATAAAGTGGTTGCGTTAAAAAACAGGGCCTTTGCCACCAGCGGCGATTACCGCAATTATTTTGAATTGGACGGCCGTTTTTATTCCCACATCCTCGACCCGCGCACCGGTTATCCGGTCCAAAACGGCGTGGTCAGCGTGTCGGTGCTGGCGGACAACTGCACCCTGGCCGATGGTCTGGCAACAGCCGTGATGGTGTTGGGACCCGAGCAGGGCGTGGCCGTCATGCGCCGGCTGGAACACGTGGAAGGGCTGGTAATCGTCAGAGGCGCGCACGGCGACTATCGCGAATACGTCACCCCCGGTTTTCGTGCGAACATGTAGCTAGTGCCCACCAACCGAATGGTTTCCAAACGCGGGAACCTTGCACCCTGCGGACAAATGGGTTGACAAAACCGGGGGTGTATTGTAGAAACACCGGTTAGTAAAAAAATTTAGCATACATTTTAAATAGTTATATCATTTTTGACTTGCTCGAGCGTGAATTTGAGCTAGTAAACAAGTAAAGGGTGAAATTATGGATATTGTTGTTTTGTTGAAACAGGTCCCTTCCACCGAATCGATGGTGCGGGTAGCCGATGACGGGCTCACCATTAAAACCGACGATGTTAAATGGGTCATGAATCCGTATGATGAATTTGCCGTGGAAGAGGCGCTGCGCATCAAAGATGCCCAGGGGGGCACGGTGACCATTTTGTCCGTGGGGGGCGACAAGGTCGTGGAAGCCATTCGTACCGGATTGGCCATGGGCGCAGACAAGGGCGTGTTGATCAATGACCCGGCGGCGCTGGCCACCGACAGCATGGGAATCGCAACGGTGCTGGCCGCGGCCTTGAAGGAGATGAATTGTGATTTGATCATCGCCGGCCAGCGGGCCGTGGATGACGATAATTACCTGGTCGGGACCGCGGTGGCCGAGAAACTGAGCCTGCCGAATATCTCCATGGTCGTCAAGGCCGAGATCACCGACGGCAAGATCAAATGCCGCCGCACCATCGAGGGGGGCACGCTTGTGCTGGAAGCACCGCTACCGGCCCTGTTTACTACTCAGCGCGGATTGAACGAACCGCGTTACGCGTCGTTGCCCGGCATTATGAAGGCGAAGAAAAAACCGCTGGAGACAAAAACCCTGGCCGATATCGGTTTGAGCGCGGATGACCTGGGCAACGCCAAAACCAAAATCATCGCCCTGCAGCCGCCCCCGGAAAGAAGCGGCGGCCGCATGATCGAAGGCGACGATGCCGCCGCCAAAGCCGCGGCCCTGGTGCAGGCGTTGCGTGAAGAAGCCAAAGCGATTTAAGCAAAACAGTTAATCGAGCTAGTGTCCATCCGGAAATAGTAGCTTTTGGTTCAGGACAAGGCCGCAGCCCAGTTGCGACCGCAGGCGTAGCAGGCTACGTCGAGGATCGCAACTGGGCGAGAACGCCGTCCTGGGCCAAAAGATGCTGCTTCCGGATGGGCACGAGTTAATTGCATGACTGTTATTACCCGGTTGTGCTTGATAAGGAGAAGAAAATGTCACAAGGCGTACTTGCGATAGCAGAACAGATCGACGGCGTGTTTCGCAAAGTGACCTTCGAAGCGATCAGCGAAGGTAAACGGTTGGCCGAGTCCCTGGGCGGCCCCTTGACCGTGGTGGTCATGGGAGCGGGCATAGAGGCGGCCGCCGGCGAATTGGCCGTTTATGGACCCGATAAAATCATTGTGGCCGACGATGCCGCGTTGGCCGACTATTTAACCGATGCATACACCAATGTTGTTGCCGATGTGGTGGCTCAGCAGTCGCCGGCTGCCATCGTATTGGGCGCTTCGTCCATTGGCAAGGATTTGGCCGCGCGACTGGCGGCACGGCTGGATGCGCCGGTGGCGATGGATTGCACGGCCCTGCGCGTTGACAATGGCGCGATTGTGGCGACCCGTCCTGTCTACGGCGGCAAGCTGCTGGCGGAGGTGGCGTTGAACGGCACACCGCAAATTGTGGCCATTCGGCCCAACGCCATGGCGATTAGCGAAACAACGGGCGCCGGGGTGGTTGAAAAGGTGGCGGTCAATGTGGGCGATGTCAAGTTGACGTTTGTTGAAAAAGCCCTTGAGACCGGCAAGATTGAATTGACCGAAGCGGACGTGATTGTTTCGGGCGGCCGGGGCATGGGCGGCTCGGACTACACGGTGGTCGAAGAATTGGCGGCGGCATTGAACGCGGCTGTGGGGGCATCGCGCTCGGCGGTCGACGAAGGCTGGCGTCCGCATGCCGACCAGGTGGGGCAAACCGGCAAGACGGTTGCGCCCAATTTGTACATCGCCTGCGGTATTTCCGGTGCAATTCAGCATCTGGCGGGCATGTCTTCTTCTAAAACCATCGTTGCGATCAACAAGGATGAGGATGCGCCCATCTTTGCAAAGGCCGATTACGGCATTGTCGGCGACCTGTTTGAAATCATACCGCAAATAACCGCCGAGGTGAAAAAATTAAAAGGTTAATCCGTTTCACAGGCCGGCGACTACACGATCAGGAACCATGTACCTTTATTTTGAAAGTCTGGGGTGTGCCCGCAACCAGGTTGACAGCGACGTCATGCAAGGCCACCTGGCCAGGGCCGGCTGGCGGTTGACGGATGAGCCCGCGCTGGCCGATGCGATTGTAGTCAACACGTGCAGCTTTATCGAGCCGGCGGTCAACGAGTCGATCGATACGATCCTGGAACTGGCCCGTCAGAAAAAAGAGGGCCGCTGCCGGCGTCTGGTGGTGGTGGGATGCCTTCCCGAGCGCTATGGCCGCGATATTGTCACGGCCATGCCGGAAGTTGATTTTTTTCTGGGGACCGGTGCGTTCGACCGGATTGTGGCCACTTTGAACGAGTCGTTAAGTCCCGCCAAATGTGAGCTGCCCGACCCGGACAAGGCGGTGTTGCAGCAGGCCGGCGAGCCTTGCATTGCTGCGCCAGCCCCCATGGCGTACGTCAAGATCGCCGAGGGGTGCAGCCGCCATTGTACCTACTGCATCATTCCCAAATTAAGGGGCCGCCAGCGCAGCCACACGATTGACGCCATCGAGGCGCAAGCGCGCAAGTTCATTGAAAGCGGGGTCAAGGAACTGGTGCTGGTGGCCCAGGACAGCACCGGTTACGGCCGGGATTTGCAACCGGCCACCGACCTGGCAACCCTTTTGCGGCGATTGGCCGCCATCGACGACGCCTATTGGCTTCGCTTTCTATACGGCCATCCGGAAAGCATGCATCCGGGGCTCTTGTCCACCGTGGCCGGTCACACCAACATTTGCGCCTATTTCGATATCCCGGTTCAGCATGCTGCGTCATCGGTTTTAAAACGCATGGGGCGCCGTTATTCCCGTGATGAATTACTGCGTTTGTTCGACCGTATTCGTGCCAAGGTTCCGGATGTCGCGTTGCGCACCACCGTGATTGTCGGGTTTCCGGGTGAAACCGACGAGGATTTCCGGCAACTGGTGGCGCTTGCCGAAACGGTGCGATTTGACCATTTGGGCGTTTTTCAATATTCAGATGCCGAAGATCTGCCGTCGCACCGGCTGGCCGATCATGTGCCGCCCGAGGTGGCTCAGGCTCGGTATGACGAATTGATGGCTTGCCAGCAAGTCATTGCCGAACAGAACAACCAACGGTATCTGGATCGTACTTTGGCGGTGCTGGTGGAAGAGGGGCCCCGGGACGGTGTTTTTCTGGGACGAACGGCTTTCCAGGCGCCGGAAGTCGATGGGGTGGTTTATATCCATCCGGCTGAGCAGGCCGTGCGGCCCGGCACATTTGTCCAGGTCAAGGTGACCGATACGCTGGAGTATGATCTGATTGGAAATGCGCAATGAAAGAGTTGAAGTCCCGCATCCTCGCTGCCGCCGCCGGTGATCTGGCCGCCATCGAAATTGCCTTGAAGCGCAATCTGACGCCTTACTACGATTTGGTGGCCCGGACTGCCGAGCATATTTTGTTCAGCGGCGGCAAGCGCCTGCGCCCCTTGTTGATGGTGCTCAGTGCACGTCTGTGCGGGTATAACGGCAACGAAGACAAGGACTATGCCGTCATCTTCGAGTACCTGCATGCGGCCACGCTGCTGCATGACGATCTGGTTGACGGCGGTGAAATGCGGCGCGGCCAGACGGCCGCCCATCATATTTACGGCAATGCCACGGCGGTTCTGACCGGCGACTTTTTGTTGGCCCGTTCCCTTTCCCTGGCCGCGCGCACCCGGCGTCCGGCGGTTATCGACGTCATCGCTCAAATCACGGAAAGCATGTCGCAGGGCGAGATCCACCAGATGGACAAAAAGGGGGATGTCGGTCTGAACGAAGCCGAATATCTGGAAGTCATTCGGCGCAAAACCGCGGTGCTGATCCAAGGGGCCTGCCACGTGGGGGCGCTGATCTGTGATGCCGCCGCCGAGCAGACCGAAGCACTCAAGTCTTATGGCCGGCATCTTGGATTCGCCTTTCAAATGGTGGACGACTTACTCGATTATACCGCCGACACCCAGGAACTGGGCAAAGTGGTGGGTGCGGATTTGCGGGAAGGCAAATTGACGCTGCCGGTGATTCATGCGCTGGCAAAGGCCGCCGGCCGTGATCGCGAGGCCATAATCGCGGCCGTCCGGGACCCCGATTTTTCCATGGATCGCTTTGGCGCCCTGGTTGCCTTGCTGACAAAATACGACGGCCTGGCGTATACAGCCCAATCTGCCGAGACGCATGTGGCGGCGGCCCAAAGAGCCCTGAACGACTTTGCGCCCAGCGATGCCAAGGCATTGATGACCGATATCGCCGATTATGCCCTTTTGCGCAAAGCGTAGCGATGTGCTATGGGACACTCATTCAATGCATCGCATACAAATTTAACTCACCAAAACGAGGTGCCCCATGCGCACGACCGCTATTGTTCGCACCATACTCCTGACGCTGATTCTATCGGCAGTGACTGCCGGCGGCAGTGTCGCACAAACCGGCGCAGGCCAGGACGCCACCACCAAAACCCTGCAGGTTATCGGCAGCGCCCTGGTCGTGAAAAACGATGTGGCGGCCGCCAAGGAGCAAGCGCTTGCCAACAGCTTCGTTGCCGCGGTTAACCGGGTCGCCGCCGAACTGGTGACCGACGAGGCGGTGGTCAACCATTTCACTTTGCTCAACGAAAAAATTTTCGGGCAGACCGATCAGTATATCGAGACCTATCAGGTACTCACCGAGGCCGTATCCGGCAAGTCCTATCGCGTGCTCGTGCAGGCCACTGTGGCTGTAGACAAGATGAGCCGCCGGTTGAAGTACTACAAAATTTTGCAGGAAAGCCGGGTGCAACTGCCCAAAGTCCTTTTCCTGATTGCCGAGAAGAATGTCTACGATTTTGCCATGCAATACTGGTGGGGCGGCACCGGGTATTTTAGTTTCCCGATCTCCGAAAGCATCATGGCCGAGGAGTTGAGCAAACAAGGCCTGCGGGTCATCGACCACCGCATGGGAGCTGATATGAACCTGGCGGGTATTGGGGCCGATACGGCCGAGCTGACCGACGAACAGGCCCTGGCGCTGGCCGCACAGTTCAAGGCCCAGGTGGTGGTGGTGGGATTGGCCACGGCGCAACTGGCGCCCAATATCATGGGCGAAGAGATGCGCTCGTTTAAGGGAACGGTGGCCGCACGCGTGCTGCGGGTCGACACGGGCGAGCAAATCGCGGCGCTGTTTGAAACCAAGGTGACCGCCAGCGGAGACGATTTTACCGGTAGTCGTGACGCCATGACCGGCGCGGCTGTTGCCGCCGGGCAGGATGCCGCCGCGCAAATCACGGATGCGTGGCAGCGCGCCGCACAGCAAACGGCGATGATCGAAATCGTTGTCCAAGGCACCAGTGCCCTGATTCATTTTGTTAAACTGCGCCGGGCGGTTGACGAGATTTCCGGGGTCAAGGATTTGCAAACCCGTGAAATGAAGTCGAACGTAACCACCCTGGTGGCTGAATACAAGGGGTCGCCGCGCGAGCTGGCCAACGCCTTGATGTTGAAATCGTTCGACGGCTTTGGCATCAACATTCAGGAAGTAACCCCCGACCGGCTGACCATCGGCTTGATTCCCAATCCCTGAAGGTTGTGATCCACGATTAATTCTCAGCAACGTAACGTGCGTGCGGACTTGGAAAGATCTCATACCAAAATAAACCTGCCCAATATCTTAACGGTCGTAAGGATTTTGTTGACGCCGCTGTTCGTTATTTTCCTGCTGAAAAAATATAATGGACTGGCACTGATGGTGTTTGTGGTGGCCGGTGTCAGCGACGGGCTGGACGGATTTATCGCCCGTTATTTCAACCAGCGCACGGTTCTGGGGGCCTATCTGGACCCGATCGCCGACAAACTGCTGCTCATGGCGGCTTATATCAGTCTGGCGGTTCTGAGTCTCTTGCCTGCATCGCTGGCGGTGGTGGTCATCAGCCGGGACGTTGTCATTGTCCTCGGGATCGTGGTGTTGTCGATTTTGAACATTCGCATCGAAATAAAACCGACCATTGTCAGCAAATTTACAACCTTTAGCCAGCTCACGACCATCTTCTGGGCACTGTTGGACCCGCAGTTGATTCGGTTACAATTTATCGGTCAGGTCCTGTATTGGTCCACGGCGGCCCTGACGACATTATCCGGTCTGCACTATATGTATATCGGGCTGAATATCATGCAAAACGCCTTGGGAAACGGCTCCGCCAAAAAATGAGGTCAAGCGGCGGCGGACGTGCATTTTCCTTGACAGGCCGCCTGATCCGGTGTTATCAGAGACCCCATCATTCAGGCACGTAGCTCAGGGGGAGAGCGCTACCTTGACACGGTAGAGGTCGGCGGTTCAAAACCGCCCGTGCCTACCATCAAGTCTATCCATTAAGGGCTGGTCATTATCGACCGGCCCTTAGTTTTTGTGGCGTTTGGAAGGCAATTAACAATAGTGTGTAGTTACTACCACATTGTTACTCGAAGTACATAGCTGAGGAGGGGACTATTTATAATTCCAACGCGTCCCGAGAGACGCATAACTTATTGGGATTAAATACTAAAATAGGAAACCAACAACATTGCGGCAGTTTTGTACGGATATTGCAAAATCCAGTCTCCACAATCATTTACGTAAGGCCCGAAGATCACTGCAAGGTTGACGCCCGACCCTGCCGATTGACAGTCAGGCAATTTGCCTTAACCAATTTACAAAGGAGTGATCGCCATTGAAAAAAGATCAAGTTACAAAGCGGTTGATGGAACTGATCAATAACCTGCCCGACGATCAGCAACTCAAACTTCTCCAAGTGTTGGAAAACAAACAGCGCCTGGCCCCAAAAAGCGGGACCGCGGAAAAGCGCGCGTTTCAGCGCAAGGTTTGCACAATCGACACGGTTTACGCCAACAAGGAACGGGTTTTCTGGGATGTGATCAACAATCTGAGCGCCGGTGGGGCGTACATTCAAACCGACACACCGTTGGATGTCGGCGAGGAGGTCTCCCTGGCATTTTCGCCCTATGCCTTTGATGAAACCGTCCGTGTTACCGGTACGATTACCCGCTCCTCACAGGACGGATTCAGTGTGAAATTCGATTCCAGCATCAGGGATTTTATACACAAATACGAGCGTAGCGCCTGATTAAGGCTTCAATCCGCATATGTTTTTCTTCGCTTGCATGTAAATCCTTGCATCAAGGATAACGATTCCACTCCTTTCCTGCGGATATCTTTTGCGAATTTCTCCAATATCTAAGTCGTACTTGTAAATTTCACAGGTAGAACAAGAACACGTCTATCCCGGCGTCTTGTCGTGTTCGTGGGGGGTATGGCCGTGAGCATGGGCATGGCGGTGCGAATGGACTCGGGTGCCGGTATCGGTGACAATTCGGCCCCGCTCCATGGAATAGATCGCGTCGGTGGTTTCGACTAGAAAATCGATTTCATGCGATATCAGCACAAATGACAGTTCCAGCCGGTTGAGAATGTCAATCAGGCTTGCTTTTGTCTTCCGGTCAAGTCCGGTTGTTGGTTCGTCCAACAAAAGCACTTCCGGTTCCATGGCCAGCACCGTAGCCAGCGCCACCAGGCGTTTTTCGCCCCCGGACAACTGAAACGTAACGCGGTTTTCGAACCCTTCCAGGTTCAGCATCTGCAAGGTTCGGCGCGCGATGGCCAGTGCTTCGGTTTTGGTGTGACCCAGGTTCAAGGGACCGAAGGCCACGTCTTCGATTACCGTGGGGCTGAAAAGCTGATCATCCGCGTCTTGAAACAACAACCCGATCCGGCCACGGATGGCGGCGAACGCCTTCTCGGTTTCAACCGTTTCGCCGAAGAGGGTGATTCGGCCGCTGGCGGGTTTCACCAACCCCATGATCAGGTGAAACAGGGTGGTTTTGCCGCTGCCGTTGGGCGCGATAAGGCCGAGGCGTTCCTTGGCTTGCAGACTGAAGTCGAGCTGTTCCAGCACCGGCCGGCGGCCCGGATAAGCAAAGTTGATGTTTTCCAATTGGATGATCGGTTGGGTGGCGGTCATTTTCGAATCAACTCCATTCCAAGGCGGCCAGGACGCACAGGCCGGCAGCCATAACCGCCAGCATGGACTTGGTTAACGAATACGTCGACAGGTCGCTCAGGCAGTAAAACTTGCCGTGAAACCCCCTGCATTTCATGGCCCGCGTCACCTGCTCAGCCCGCTCGGAGGCACGCAGAAACAACATCCCGGCAAAATAGGCATAGGTCCTATAGGTATGCAGGTTGGTGCCGGGCCTAAATCCTCGTATCTTGGCCGCGCGCACCAGCCGCCGGTATTCTTGTTCGACGACAAAAATATACCGGTAGGTCATCAACAGTAAAAAGACAAGTTTCGCCGGCACACGCAGACGCTCCAACGCATGCCCCAGGGTTGCCGCGGGCATGGTGGCGACCAGGGCCATGAACACCGTCACGATGGTGTATGATTTCAGAGTAACATGGGCCGCCAGCACAATTGCAGGTTGGGCCAAAGTAAACGGTCCCAAGCGAACCGCTGGTGTCCCTTTGTAAGTAAGTGGCAGGATGAGCCAGATCAGCAGCAAAAAACCGCTGACAATGATCAGCCGCCTTAAAACCAGCCGGATGCTGAGCCGGGCCGCCAGGACGAAAATGACGGCCAGAACCAATGCGACGATCAGGGTTGCCGATTGCTGCGCCACAGCCGTTACAATTGAAAAGAGCGTGGCGAAAACAATTTTCAGGCGCGGGTCGGTTTTGTGGATTGCAGAGTCGCCGGAGGCAAAGGGTTCAACGATCATGGGATTCCGGTTTGAGTTTTGCTTCGGTTTTACGGTACCGCATGTAAGCGGCCAGACCGACCAGGCCGAAGATATATCCCAAGCCGCCCAGAACATCGGCGATTCGGGGGCCGCGATCGTGTTGGTTAACCAGCATGGTGATGATCGGCCTTAATTTGCGCTCCATAACGTTTTCAATCAGGGTCTCGATCTGTGATGCCGTCAGTGGCGCGCCCACTTCAGGGGCGGTCTTTACTTCGGGCAAATCAGGGGCGGGGGGGGCAGATGGCCTGATGGTCGTTGAGGCGCCGCTGTGCTCAAATTCCGCCGCCTTTACCTGCCATTCGGCCTGATGTCCCATGCCGGCACTGAGCACAATTTTCATGGCGATTTTTGCCGGCGCCTTGAACACAAAGGCACCGTTTGAATCGGTAGTACCCTCCAGAAGTTTGTGCCCGTCCAAATCATATATCGTGATGGGGGCGGATACCGGTTTGCGACCGCCGCTGAATTTACTCTCAACGTGGACCCGGTCTCCTTCCACCCAGGCGAACAACACTATTTTGTGCCCGCGAACCGGGGCTGCTAAAGCCACGCACAGCAAGCAGATCAAGCAGCGTAAACACTTCGTGGCCACACCGGTGCCGACATGATAACTTTGAATCCATCTCATGGCTTGTCTTCCCAGGTTGTTCTATCGCCTGTATAACCGGGCAGCAAGGAAGGCTGTACTTTTTTTAGAAAAGCGACACAGAACGCTGCCATCAGCCCTTCGATGATCATCACCGGAAGATTGGCAACGACCACCAATTCGGCAATCCTCAAAAAGTTCTCTTCGGTAAAAACCAAGGCCAGGGCCACCAGCAACGCGCCCGCCAAAACCGACCCAAAACCACAGATAAACGCGGCCACTATGGGCCAAGGGTTCTTTTTATGCAGCCACGGCGCGCAAACATAAAACCAGAACACCGCCGGCAGCGCCATAATAACGGTATTGACGCCCAGCGTGGTGATGCCGCCGAACTGGAAAAAAAAAGCCTGCAGCACCAGGGCCGTCAAAATAGCGGGGAACGCCGGCCAGCCCAAAAGCAGACCGACGATGCCGTTCATAATCAGATGGATGTTGGTGGGCCCCAACGGCACATGGATCAAGGACGCGACAAAAAACGCCGCCGCCAGCAACCCTGTGCGGGCAACGTGATCGTAATCGAGCCGCTTGAGCCCGATGGCGGTGCCGGTTGCCGCTAAGACGCCGCCGGTAATCAACACCGGTGCGGACAAAATCCCTTCTGTAATATGCATAAGCCGATCGCGTGAACGTCTTTGGGTATCGCTTGAAAACAGGCAAAAAAAAACCACAGCCACAGCGCATCTTCTGATACGGCGGTTCGGCGTGGTAAACCTATTTTAGGTGAAATGTGACTATGGGATCGGGGCTTCTGCCTTTTGGTTAATCTATCCTTATTAAAGCCGGTTCGGTTTGTCAATCCCGTGATCAACAACGACTTTTCAAATTCCCTTTTAAAATGTTGAACATTTTAAATGTAACTTGTTATAAAATCACGTCGCTTCAAGTTGATGGCGCCGCTTTAACTGAATCTAGTTTTACGCGAACGCATCAGCCCTTTTCCAGTTGGACATAAAGGAAATACCAAATGGTAAAAATAACCGAACCCGAATCCAGATATCGTGAAAAACGCCGGGCGCATTGGGACCGGATTGCCGCCACAAACGCCAAGGCGACTTCCTGGGGCGGTTGTTATCATGATCGCCTGCTGGTGGTTTACAGGGCGTTGATTCCACGCGGCAAGCGTGTTTTGGAGATCGGCTGCAGCACCGGTGACCTTTTGGCCGGGGTCCGGCCGTCGGTCGGCGTCGGCGTCGATTTTTCGCTGCCTATGCTTCAGGAGGGCGCCCGGCGGCATCCTGAGTTGTTGTTGATTCACGCGGATGCCCATCAACTATATCTTCGGGATTCGTTTGATTACATTATCTTGTCGGACCTCGTAAACGACCTGTGGGACGTACAGACCGTGTTGACACAGATCGCCTCGATCGCCACGAGCCAGACGAGGATCATCATCAACACATACAGCCGGTTGTGGGAACTACCGCTGAAACTCGCGCAACGGCTGGGGGTCAAGACCGCCAACCTGGAGCAAAACTGGTTGACGGTGCAGGACCTGGACGGTTTGTTGCGGTTGACCAATTTCGAAACGATCCGCCATTGGAGCGAGGTTTTGTGGCCGGTGAAAACACGGGCCGTCGCCGGTTTCTTCAATCGCTATTTAGTAAAACTGTGGCCGCTGTATTATTTCGCCTTGACCAATGTGATTCTTGCCCGCCCCCAACAATTCCGTTTGGGTGCCAACCGGCGGCCAAAGGTTTCGGTCGTCATTCCGGCACGCAACGAGGCCGGCAATATCGACCGTATCATTGCACGAACACCGGAAATGGGAGCGGGCACCGAATTGCTGTTTGTCGAAGGCGGGTCGCATGACGATACCTACAAGGTGATCAAAAATGCGATTGAAGCGAATCCCCACCGGCGATGCCGGCTTTTGCGACAAAACGGCAGGGGAAAGGGCGACGCAGTCCGGTTGGGATTCGCCCAAGCAACCGGCGATATTTTTATGATTCTGGATGCGGATATGACGGTGCCGCCGGAAACGCTGCCCCGTTTTTACGATGCTCTGATCAGCGGCAAAGGCGAATTCGTAAACGGTGTGCGTCTGGTTTATCCCATGGAAGAGCAGGCCATGCGTTACCTGAATCTGATCGGCAACAAATTTTTCAGCCTGGCCTTTTCCTGGTTGTTGGGCCAACCGATCAAGGACACGTTGTGCGGCACCAAAGTGCTATGGAAAAAAGACTATGAGCAAATTGCGGCCAACCGATCCTATTTCGGCGACTTTGATCCATTTGGGGATTTTGATCTTTTATTCGGTGCGGTGAAACTGAACTATAAAATTTTAGAAATGCCGATTCGATACGCTGAAAGAACCTATGGCGCAACCAATATCGACCGTTGGCGTCACGGTTGGCTGCTGGTCAAAATGGTCGTTTTCGCCATGCGGCGAATTAAGTTTATCTGAGCAAGTGAATGGTTCATATTGACAGACTAAAATTAACAACATCCAAGCATTTTGATATTTTAAATCAAAACGAAAGGATGTGGCAAAAAAAAAAGACATTACGACTGATCTATAGAGAATTTTATAAATTATTGGCTCACTATATTGTTCGGTTCCCCAATTGCGATATTGTTGAATTGGGCTCCGGCAGCGGCAACATAAAAGATGTCATTGCCGATTGTACTCGCACGGATATATTTCGCGCATCCGGCATTGATCGCATTGAAAACGCCTATGAACTTACTTTCCCGGATTCATCTGTTTCCAGTTTGATAATGTTCGATGTATTTCACCATTTAAAATATCCTGGAACCGCTCTGGCTGAATCTAGTCGCGTGCTTAAGAAAAAAGGGCGACTGATAATTTTTGAACCGTGCCTTAGTATTTTGGGTCTAATTGTATATGGGTTGCTGCACACGGAACCGATGGGATTATTCAAAAAGATTCAATGGTTCGCGGAATCGCCCGTGAGTATTGACGATTCAGAATATTATGCCGCTCAAGGTAACGCATCAAGGGTTTTTTTGCGCAAAAACTATGCTTCACGATTGCGTGAATGGCGGGTCCTCGCAACCCGGCACGTAGCCTCTATTTCATATGTAGCTACCGGAGGCTATTCAAAACCGCAGCTATACCCACCGTCTGCATATGCCGCGATGCGTCTGATTGATCGCCTTTGCAATCCGTTACCGGCATTATTTGGGACGAGACTTCTAATTGTACTAGAGAAACGATAGAGCACTAAATCCATAGTAAAAAAACAGTAACACGCAGTGAAGATGATTTAAACAATGAAAACGCCGACAAAACATAAGCGTAATCCGGAGCGCAGTTTTAGCTCTTCGCAAATAAATATCATTATTGTTTCAATTCTGATTATCGTCACATTGATAATTTACTGGCAAGTTAAAGATTTTAATTTCATCAATTTTGACGATGAGATATATGTTACAAAAAACGAAATCGTTAAATCCGGTTTAAATCAGAAGAGTATTGCCTGGGCCTTTAATCCGGCCCCGTCGAAAATCAAAACCTATTGGCACCCTGCCTCTTGGTTATCCCATATGCTTGATGTCCAGTTGTTCGGATTGAATCCCGCGGGTCATCATCTAACAAATGTATTCTTCCATCTCTTAAACAGTTTTTTGTTGTTTCTACTGCTGAAGCTGATGACCGGCGCAGTTTGGCGTAGCGCGATAGTTGCGGCATTGTTTGCGTGGCATCCGATAAATGTGGATAGCGTTGCGTGGATTGCTGAAAGAAAAAATGTACTAAGCACGTGCTTTTTGTTTCTTACTTTACTATCTTACCAACGGTATGCAAAAAGCCCAAATAAGACTGCGTACATGGTAACATTGGCGTTTTTCATCGCCGGCCTTTTGTCCAAGCCGATGCTCATTACCCTTCCTTTTATTTTACTGTTGCTCGACTACTGGCCCCTTCGGCGTTTCAATCGCAATTTTCTGTTCGCCGGCCATATGGATGAGACCGCAAGCCTAAAAACCTTCAAATCAGTTCCGATACGTACTTTGCTGATCGAAAAAATTCCTTTTTTTGTAATATCCATCGCGTTGATATGGATGGTCACCAGCACGTTAAGCTCGACAAAAATTTCTCTTTCCGCCGTACCGCTGAGTCTTCGTATCAGCAATGCAATCGTTTCTTATGTTTTGTATGCGTATAAACTGATCTGGCCCTTTAATTTGGCAGTTTACTACCCTTTCCCTGAAAGCATCCCGGATTGGCAAGTCGCCGCGTCTGCCGGGCTGCTCATTACCATGACGAGCATCTTTGCTCTGAGTGCTTCTAAGCGCCCTTATCTTCTGATTGGATGGTTGTGGTACCTTGGGACTATGGTGCCTGCCAGCGGCCTAATCCAATCAGGGCTATGGCCGGCGCTCGCCGACCGCTGGGCTTATGTGCCGGGCATCGGTTTTTTTATCGTAATTGTGTGGGGCGGCGCCTATTTGTTTCAACGCCTGCAAGTAAAAAAATCATTATCGTTTTTCTTGCCCGCATTACTTTTGGGAGCACTTATTGTTATATCCTGGCAGCAGGCATCTCATTGGCAGAACAGCCGCACTCTTTTTCAGCACGCCATCGCCGTGACCGGCGAAAATGAAATTTCCAATAACAATTATGCGTTGGCGTTGTTAGAGCAGGACCGTCCTGCCGAAGCGATTGCCTTTCTAAAACGTGCGGTTGCGATTAATCCCACCTATACTAAATCCTATTACAATATCGGTATAATCCATAGCCTGAAAAACCGGTATGCCGATGCAATAACATATTTCAAAAAGGCAATAGCTCATGACAAACACTATGTCATGGCACATAAGAATTTGGCTTATGCACTCAACAAGACCGGGCAAATCAACCCGGCGATAGATCATTTTGAAATCTCTTTAAAACTCGAACCTAATGATCCTAGTACATTATTTCGATTAGCAATGTTGTATCGTAAAGCAGGGCGTGAAAAGGACGCCTACACCACGTTTAAAGAAGCGGTTAGAATAAATCCCAACCACTATCTGGCTCTCAATGAAATTGGTTTACATTTTATCACGCAAGATGAAATGCAAAAGGCGGTCACGTATTTTCTGAAAGCACACGAAATGGCCCCAAATAACATGGATATTATCAACAATGTCAGTGCTGCGTTTATAAGTATGCAAAAAATGAAAAAGGCGTTGGCATATGCAGCCAAAGCTTTGCAGGCGTCTCCCTTCGATCCCGCCTCGCAGAAATATTTTTTAACGGCAGTCAAGCACATTAAGAAACAAAAAGACGCCATAAGTACGCTCGAACGCGCTTTAAAACAGAATCCGGAAAACGTGTTTTTACTCAAAGCGCTCGGTGATTGCTATCAAAAGCAGGCTTTGTTCGGCAAAGCGATACAAATCTATGAACGTGTTTATCAACTGGCGCCTCAATCCATAGATGGGTTGAATGCACTGGCCGTAAGCTACGCCAGAAACGGAGATGTGGTAAAAGCGTTGGATGTGTTTTTCAAACTGATAAAATTAGACCCTCAAAACGCCAGGTTGCATTATAATATTGCTTGTGTTTATGCGATGCAAAACGATATAGATAATTCAATTTTATGGCTGGAAAAAGCCGTGCAAAAAGGGTATCGCAACCAGCACAAACTGCGTACGGCAAGCGAACTTGACAATATCAGGCACTCCGACGCTTTTAAGCGATTCATGGACAAACATTATTTTCGCGTGAGCCCTTAGAACTTGACTTTGTGCGTTAAAAGAAAATAGGAATGTGAGCCTCAATCTACCTGTCATCATGATTTTTTTGGAAACTACATGAAAACCAAACTCATTGACGCCATACAACATGCCGCCGCTGAAGCATTTAAACAAGGGCACTTATCCAGCAGCCGGTTCCCCGCAATTGAACTACAAGCGCCTAAAACGGCGTCCCACGGCGACCTGGCCACCAATTTTTGCATGCAGATGGCTGCGGTTCAGAAAATGGCGCCCCGTAAAATCGCCGAGATCATTTTGGCGCATCTGGATGACCCGGAGCGGCTGATCACCAAAACGGAAATCGCCGGACCGGGATTTATAAATTTTTTTATCCGGCCCGAAGCCTGGCACGCAGTCCTGGCGGACATTCACCATAAGGACCGGCGCTACGGTGAATCGAACGTGGGCCGGGGAAGCAAGGTGCAAATCGAATTTGTCAGCGCCAACCCCACCGGGCCGCTGCACGTCGGCCATGGACGCGGCGCGGCGGTGGGAGACAGCGTTGCCCGGATTCTGAGTTGCTGCGGCTATGAAGTCCACAAGGAATACTACATCAACGATTCCGGCCGACAAATCAACACCCTCGGCCGGTCGGTCTTCATGCGCTATCAGGAATTGTTAGGACGAACCGTCGCATTTCCCGGCGATTGCTACCAGGGCGACTATATTTACGACATTGCCCGCGGAATCATGGCCGATAAGGGCGACGCGCTGTTAAACCAGGCCGAGGACGAAGCGGTCAGCTACTGTGCCCGCCTGGCGGCCGATATCATCCTGGGTGGCATCCGGGACGACCTGACCGCCTTCGGGGTAACGTTCGACAACTGGTTCAGTGAACAGTCTTTGTACGACAACAACAAGGTCCAGGAAACCATCGAAAAGTTCAGACAAAGCGGCCAGATTTATGAAAAGGACGGGGCCCTCTGGTTCGACACCGAAAAATACGGCGATGAAAAAAACCGCGTGGTGGTGCGCAGCAACGGCCGGACCACCTACTTTGCTTCGGACATCGCCTACCATCAAGACAAATTCGACCGGGGTTTTGAAACCCTCATCGACGTGTGGGGCGCCGATCATCACGGTTATATCGGCCGCCTGAAAGCGGCCGTGGAGGCCGCGGGGCACCAGCGGGACGACTTCAAGGTCATTTTGGTGCAACTTGTCAATCTGCTGCGCCAGGGCGAGCCGGTGGCCATGTCCACGCGGGCCGGTGAGTTTGAGACCCTGCAGGACGTGGTGAAGGAAGTGGGCAAGGACGCCGCCCGGTTCATCTTTCTGACACGCCACTATGAAAGCCCGCTCGACTTCGACCTGGAACTGGCCAAGCAGAAAACCAACGACAACCCGGTTTACTACGTGCAGTATGTGCATGCAAGAATTGCCAGCATCCTGCGCAAAGCCGCCGAGAACGGTTCGGCGGATGTGACGTGGGGCGACCAGGCGGTAGACCGCTTGCGCGAAGATGAAGAAATTCAGCTTATCAAGACCTTGGCGCGTTTTCCTGAAATAGTCGCCAAAAGCGCCCGCGAACGTGAACCTCACCGTGTCACTTACTACTTGATGGACCTGGCGGCCGCTTTCCACAGCTTTTACAACAAACACCGCGTCCTTACCGACGACGCTCAACTTGCGCAGGCCCGTTTACTGCTGGTGATGGCCATCAAGCGGGTGATCCGCAATGGCTTGGCCCTGCTGGGGGTTTCGGCGCCGGATCGAATGTAGCCGACAGGCCACCGGGGAATCGCTTGAACCAGAGCCCTTGCAAAACATGCCGACGGCCGGAACCCGTTTCAGTAACGACGGGGATAGCAACCGAACAACAAAGCGACGGTAAAGTTGAAAACCGGAAAGAAAAAAAAACAAACGGTAAAAACCTCGTCAAGCGATTCATCCAAAGCCGAAACCGTGACCGGTAAAAGCAAAGCCCTGAAATGGGGCCTATTTGTCTTTGCCGGCTGCTGGATGTTTTTTCTGGGGATCATGGTAGGACGCGGCACCATCGCGTTAAATGAAGACGCGGATAGCGTGCAAAGAAAATTGGCCGATCTTGATCATGCGCAAACCGCCCTGAACGAAAAGCGCTTTAAAATCGATATGCCCAAAGCCGGAGCCAAAGCCAATCTCGATTTTTACGACAAATTGAGACAATCCAAGCAACCGGCCAAAAAACAAGTTAAGACGCCGCCTAAAAAAAAGGTGCAAAAGCCGGTGAAAAAACCGGCGGTGCCCCCAAAGACGGTTGTCGCCAAAAAGAAGCCGGTAAAACCGTCGCCCCGGCCGAAGCCGGCGGCGACACCCCCGGCCCCGCAACCGGTCAAAAAACAGGCTGCGGCACCGGCGCCCGTCAAAAAGGCCGCATCGCCTCGGGCAACCGCACCAACCCCGGCCAAGCCTTACACCATCCAGGTGGCATCGGTCCGGGATCGCGCCGGCGCGGATAAAATCGTCCGGAATCTCAACCAAAAGGGCGTCTCGGCTTACCGGATACGCGCCGACATCCCCGGCAAGGGCGTCTGGTATCGCGTGCGTGTCGGTGGCTATACCACCCTGGCCCAGGCCAAAAGCAGCCTGGCCCGTTTGAAGAAAAAAGCGGTTACCGGATTTGTCATTAAACAGTAAATCCGGCAAGTGCCGCCGCCCAAAAAAAAATCGCGCCCGGCACGGCGCAACCATGAGGAAACAGCATGACCATCAGCAAACAAGACGTACTGCATGTGGCCCGCCTGGCCCGGCTTGAAATCGACGAAGCCAAGGTGAACACATTCGCCGGCCAACTGGCGAAAATACTCGAACATGTCGACATGCTCAACCAGATCGACACCGAAGGCGTCAAGCCGACCTCGCATGCCATCGATCTGACCAACGCCTTTCGCGACGATGAACCGGCTGCCCACCTGGAAAATGAAAAGGCTCTTGCCAACGCACCGGCCAAGGAGGATGGCGCGTTTATCGTTCCGAAAGTCGTCGGCTGAGGCCGTCTACCGTGAATTTATAATTGCCCAACGCAACAGGATAACCAGATGACTTTGCACCAATTGACCATCCAGCAGGCACATGCCCACTTGACCGCCAAAGAAATTACTTCGGTAGAGTTGACCCAAGCCGTATTGGACCGGATTAGCGCTGTCGATTCCCGGATCGGCGCCTATATCACCGTGAATGCCGAAAGCGCCCTGAAAACCGCCGAGCACGCCGACAAGGCAATCGCCGCCGGTAACGCCGGTCCGCTGACCGGCATCCCCCTGGCCGTCAAGGATTTGATTTGCACCCGCGGCGTGCGCACCACCTGCGCGTCCAAAATCCTGTCCGGCTTCATTCCCCCATACAACGCCGCTGTTATCGACAAATTGAACGCCTGCCAAGCCGTGATCATCGGCAAGGCCAACATGGACGAATTCGCCATGGGCTCGTCCACGGAAAACTCCGGTCTGCAAACCACTTACAACCCCTGGGACACCACCTGCATTCCCGGTGGTTCCAGCGGCGGATCGGCCGCCGCCGTGGCCGCCGACATGTGCCTGGCCTCACTCGGGTCGGATACAGGCGGTTCTATTCGCCAACCCGCGTCGCACTGCGGGGTGGTTGGGTTGAAGCCGACCTACGGCCGCGTCAGCCGATTCGGCCTGGTGGCCTTTGCCTCCTCGCTCGACCAGATCGGCCCGTTCACCAAAAGTGTCGGCGACTGCGCTTTGATGATGAACGCCCTCTGCGGACACGATCCCAAGGATTCCACCTCGGTGCCCAGGGATGTTCCGGATTACACCCGAGCCTTGAAGGATGGCCTGAAAGGCATGAAGGTGGGCCTGCCGCGCGAATACTACGCCACCGACGGCCTGGACCCCAGCGTCAAAACCGCTGTGGAGACCGCCGTAAAGGTCATTGAAAGCCTGGGCGCTGAACGCGTTGACGTTTCGCTGCCTCACACCGAATATGCCGTGCCGGTCTACTACGTCATTGCCCCTTGCGAGGCGAGCAGCAATCTGGCCCGCTACGACGGCGTCAAATACGGGTTTCGCGTCAAAGACAGCGACGATCTGATGGAAATGTACCGCCAGACCCGCTCAGTCGGATTTGGTCCCGAAGTCCAGCGCCGGATTTTGCTGGGCACCTACGCCCTGTCGGCCGGCTATTACGACGCCTACTATGGCAAGGCATCGCAGGTCCGCACCCTGATCATCCGGGACTATAAAAAAGCGTATGACCAATGTGATGTGTTGCTTACCCCGGTAGCTCCCACCCCGGCCTTCAAAATCGGCGAGAAAACCGACGACCCCCTGACCATGTATCTGTCCGACATTTACACCCTCTCAGCCAACTTGGCCGGCGTCCCCGGCCTGTCAGTGCCGTGCGGCTTTTCGCCCGAAGGTCTTCCCATCGGCCTGCAAATCCTCGGCCCGCATTTCGAGGAAGAAAAAATCCTGCACGTCGCCTACAACTTTGAACAAGCCACGCCATTTCACAAACAAAAACCGG
The DNA here is from genome assembly GCA_028282295.1 of Desulfobacterales bacterium. GTDB lineage: Bacteria > Desulfobacterota > Desulfobacteria > Desulfobacterales > JANQIE01 > JANQIE01. The sequence goes on from JANQIE010000081.1 coordinate 72,294, forward strand.
CCTTGTAAGGATTTTTTTTCAGTAAGACGGCTCGTTGCGGCGTGCGTTGATTTGAAAACGGGTCGCGGTTTCCGAGGTTGCGGCGATGTAGGCCGCGATGTTGCGGATGAGATTGCGCATGGTCATGGAACATGAATTGAATTCCTGCTTTAACGCTTTGATTGCGACCGCTTGATACTCAAGATCTTCGGAGCCATAGACGGCCGCGTTTTTCAGTTCCTGCCCCAGATCGAGAAAGGCGATATCGCCGAACAGATCGCCTTCATCCAAAACCGCCAACCCGATGGCCCCGTCCTGGGTACTGCGCACGATATAGGCATTGCCTTTTTCGATTTGATAGAATTGATCTACTTTGTGTCCCTGGCGAAAGAGCGGATTGCGTTCCTCAAAAAAACCGGCTTGGCACCATTTCTCCGGACTGCAACCGGCGGCTAATTCGCTCACCTGGCGCAAGCGACGGTCGAGGCAGGTAAGCAACCCCTTAAAACCGGAGGAAAACTGGAGGTATTCCTTGCGCAGGCGTTCAAAATCGATAATGCCTAATTGGACATCACCCACGGCAACCGCCGTGGCGCTACGCACGTTATCGCGTGATAAAAACGTAGCCAGGCTGCCGATAAAGGCGCCGTCGCCGATGCGGGCTATTTTAACCGGACCCTGCCTGGTGGATTTGATGATATCCACGGCGCCTTCCAGCACCACCCACAACCAGGTTCCAAAGCTGCCTTCCTCGACTATTTGATCTCCTTCTTTATACTTCTCCTCGTCCGCCACATACGAGTAGTCAAACAGTGGCCCCTTGATGAACGGTACTTTGCCGGCGTCCACCGGGTTTTCACTGGCCTGGCGTTCGTAATAGACCACATCACGGTAGGCGCGGATAAATTCCCGCATGGCATTGTGGGCGCGTTCATCCAGGTCGATAAAACGAATGCCGGCTTCGAAATTGCCGTCATCACCGCGATGGCAAAAAACAACCGTGCCTTTGACATCCACCAGTTCATCGAGTAGTTCGATTTTCAAGATCAGCCGAAAACGGGGTTTTAAAAAAAAGTTGGATTCGAGCAAAATGCCTGTCTGGGAAACGTTCAAGGTGCGGCCCATGCCGTGATGCACAAAGTCCTTGTCTTCATCCAGGCAGATGTAGTTCAGCAAATTAAGTGAGTTAATGCGGTGGGCACCCCTTTTTTCCTTGATGGTCATAACGGCCGTCTTGTTGGTTTGCGGTTTAAGGGTAAAAACGGTGTTGGGTTTATCATCCCCGATCGGCCCGGCCGGGCAACGGGGCGATGTTTTGAGAACAATAAGCTTTTCGAATTATCTCTTTCCCGGCGGCATCTGTCAACCATATCGATATTTTTTTGAGTATTACCAAATAGCTGGGGCTGTCGCCGTTGCATCGCGCAATGCCAGGGCAATGGAATTTAAAAATTATCCTGAAAAAACGATATTAACCTTTCTTGTTCTTAAAACATCCAAATGCGATGGCCCTGCGCGCAATGCCGCGCAAGTTGACAAGCACGACTGATTCGGGTAGCCTCTTCGCATTCGCTTCGCACTTCCACTGCTGTATGACCTATCAACGGGAGCGAAAACGTTGGCAGCAATATCAATTTTTCATCCCTATTTAATCAACAACTTTTAATGTTTCGGAATCCACAATGATAATCGGCCTCGATGTAGGTGGCACGCATACCGATGCCGTTCTGCTGGACGACACGGGCCCACTTAAAGAGATAAAGGTCCCCACAGACCATCGGGATCTGTTGCACACCGTGACCACCGGACTGGACCAAGTCATGGCCGATATCGATCCGCAGCAGGTTCAGCGGCTGGTGCTCAGCACCACCCTGACCACCAACGCGGTTGTGCAAAAACAGCTCGCACCGGTGGGCATGATTGTTTCCAGCGGTCCGGGTATCGACCCGGCCCTGTTTCGCACCAACGCGCACTACCATGTGGTTGCCGGAAGCATCGATCATCGCGGACGCGAGGTGCAACCGATCGATGGCGATGAAATCCACGCCCTGGCGCAGGCCCTGCAAGCCGCCGACATTCGCTACATCGGTGTGGTCGGTAAGTTTTCCGTGCGCAATCCGAGTCATGAGCAACAGATCGCCGACCTGTTGAACAATCACTTTGAAAAAATTTTTATGGGGCATCACCTGTCCGGACACCTGAATTTTCCGCGCCGGATCGCCACGACCCACCTGAACGCCGCAGTCTATCCGGTGCACAAAAAATTTTTCACCGCTGTCAAGCAATCACTGGCTGCCAAGGGACTGCGGATTCCAATCCGCGTGTTGAAGGCGGACGGCGGCAACACTCGATTTACAACGTCCATTGATAGTCCGGGACAAACTGTTTTTTCCGGCCCGGCGGCCAGCATTATCGGATCGGTCGGTTATGCCGCGCCGGGCACCGAAACCGTGGTTTTGGATATCGGCGGGACCACCACCGACATGGCGGTATTGATCGACCGGGCGCCGTTGCTGGCGGCCCGGGGAGTCGACGCCGGCCCTCACAAAACCTTGATCCGCGCCCTGGATACCACCTCCATCGGCCTGGGCGGCGACAGCGCCGTGAGGGTGGTCGACGGAGACTTTCAAATCGGTCCCCGGCGCCGGGGGCCGGCCATGGCCTTCGGCGGCCCGGTGCCCACGCCCACCGATGCCTTGCTGGTGCTCAAAAAACTGGACACCGGCGACCATGAGCGCGCCCGCGAAGGGATCGGCACATTGGCCGGACAATTGGATCAGACGCCCGAGGAGGCCGCGGCCGGTATATTCGATTGTTGCTGCCGTTTGATTTTGGAGGCGATCGATCACATGGTGGCGCAAATCAACAGCAAACCGGTCTACACGGTGCATGAATTGCGCGACGGTCACCGGGCGGCACCGCGTGAGCTGCTTGTGCTGGGCGGCCCGGCGCCGCATTTTGCCGAGCGGTTGGAGCAATTGTCGGACTACACCGTTCGCGTGGTGCCCAAATGGCACGTGGCTAACGCCATTGGCGCGGCCTTGGCCCGCACCACCAGTGAGGTGACCCTGTTTGCGGATACGGAACAAAAAACCGCCACCGCCCCCGAGGAGAATTTCAACAAAAAGATTGATGGCGGCTACGACCGCCAAGCCGCCTTGACGGACGCCTTTGACTTGTTGCGCGACAAGGCAATTCGACATGGCGCCCAGGCAAACCACCTGGAGATGGAAGCGGTTGAAACGCAGGAATTCAACATGGTCCGCGGGTTCAGGACCATAGGCAAAAATATTCGCGTCAAGGTACAAATCAAACCCGGATTGATGCATGGATATGCGAAACTGCTGGAGTCCTGAAGCCGGGTAAAACAAACTATATTGAGGTTCGATGCTGACAGCGCCAAACAAAACCGGGCTGGTTTTCTTTCCGGCCTTTGACTGGGCCATCAGCCCCACGCACCCGGAGCGCGAGGAACGATTGCTCTATACCCAGGATCAAGTGTTGGAAGAAGGCCTGTTCGATATCGACGGCATTGTCGAGTACAAACCCGACCTGGTTACGGCCCATGATATCCAGCGGGTTCATTTTTGCGTGCCCGATGTTGCCGCCGTCACCACCGAATCCCACTTGATCAGCGCCGGCGGGGCCAAAACCATCGGCCGGGCGGTCATGGATCGACACGTGACGCGCGGCTTTGCCCTGGTGCGGCCGCCGGGCCATCATGCCATGCGTGTGGTGCATGGGGCACGCGGCTTTTGCAATGTCAACATCGAAGCGGTGATGATTGAGTATTTGCGGCAGACTTACGGGGTGCGTAGAATCGCCATTGTCGACACCGATTGCCATCATGGCGACGGAACGCAGGATATTTACTGGCACGACCCGGACACGCTGTTTATCTCCATTCACCAGGATGGCCGCACCCTGTATCCGGGGTCCGGGTTTATCCAGGAAACGGGCGGCCCCACCGCCGTCGGTACGACCCTCAATATCCCGCTGCCGCCCAATACGTGTGAGGAAGGCTTTTTGTACACCATCCGAAATGTTGTGCGGCCGATATTGGATGAATTCAAACCGGATCTGATTATCAACTCCGCCGGTCAGGACAATCACTACTCGGATCCGATCACCAATATGAATTTTTCCGCCCGGGGGTATGCCGAACTCACTGCGCTGCTCAAACCCGATGTTGCCGTGTTGGAAGGCGGCTATTCCATCGAGGGCGCCCTGCCTTACGTCAATGTCGGGATTATCCTGGCCATGGCCGGCCTCGATTACAGCCATGTCATGGAACCGGACTACGACGCCGTTAAACAGCGTCAGGACCCGCAGATCAGCGCTTACATTGAACAGGTGGGTGAAAGTGTTCTGAGTATCTGGCAAAATCGGGCCGCGATCCAGGCCAAAATGCAAAACGGAGAGAACTTCTATCGCCGCAACCGCCGCTTGTTCTACGACACCGACAACATCACCGAAGAGCAACAGGAGACGATCCGCCTGTGCCCGGCGTGCAGCGGCACCTGGAAAATCGACACGACTTCCAGTCTGGGCAAACGGATTCTGGCGGTGCACATCCCCCGGCGGGCCTGTTCCGCCTGTCGACGCCTGGGCCGGGATTGGTATACCGAAGCAGCCAACGGCTATGATTCGGTTTTGCTACAGGATCGTCCCGAAGATCGCTACCTGACCAACCCCTGCAACGAATCCTGAACACCACATGCCGGAATCTCTTGCCGACCGTAAGCGCAATTTGAAATTGAGGGCGCGGATGCTGTCCGTTATCCGCGACTATTTTATTGCGCGCGATTTTGTTGAAATGGAAACCCCGGTGCGCATTCCGGCCCCGGCCCCGGAAGCGCATATCGAGGCCCCGGCCACCCAAGGCTGGTATCTGCACACCAGTCCCGAATTGTGCATGAAACGCCTGCTGGCCGCCGGATATGAACGCATTTTTCAAGTCTGCCGTTGTTTCCGGTCCGCGGAACGGGGTCGATGCCACCTGCCGGAATTCACCCTTTTGGAATGGTATCAAGCCCACCAGGATTATGTGCAAATGATGGCGACCTGCGAGGATCTGGTGCGCCATGTGGTCCGGTCGGTGACCGGTGGTGAAGTGTTGACCTACCAGGGTGAAGCGATCGACCTGGCCCGGCCGTTCAAACGGATCAGTGTGGCGGGCGCCTTTTCCGCCTTTGCGCCCCTTACGGTTGAAAAGGCGCTCGCGCTTAACCGGTTCGATGAAATCATGGTCAACGAAATCGAGCCGTACCTGCCTCGTGACCAACCGGTTTTTTTATACGACTATCCGGCGGCGTGCAGTGCGCTGGCCCGGCTCAAACCGGCCGACCCGTCGGTGGCCGAGCGGTTTGAGCTGTACATGGGCGGCTTGGAGCTTTGTAACGCCTTCGGCGAATTGGCCGATCCGGACGAACAGCGTGCCCGCTTCGAACAGGAAAGGCGGCGCCGGGCTAACGCCGGAGAGCCTTGCCCACCAATGCCCGAGCCGTTTCTCAAAGATCTGGCCCGCATGCCCCCCGCCGCCGGCAACGCCCTGGGAATCGATCGCCTGGTGATGCTGCTGGCCGACGCCGACTGCATCGATGCGGTCGTGGCCTTTACGCCTGAGGAATTGTAGGCCGGGTGAATTTGAGGTTGCACGTGCCAACCGGATCAGTTAGTGTCCATTAAATCCAAAAATCAAAGGAGAACGCATCAAATGAAAAAAAGCATCAGTATGGGGCTGGTTTTCTGTTTGATTTTATCCTTATATGGCTGTCAAACGTGGAGTCGCAGGGCCAAGGGGGCGGCCATCGGCGCCGGGGCGGGCGGTTTGTTCGGCGGCATTATCGGTAAACAGTCCGGCAATACGGTTGTCGGAGTTCTGCTTGGCGCGGCCGTCGGCGGCGCGGCCGGCGCCTGGATCGGCCACTACATGGATAAACAGGCCGCCGAGATTGAACGCGACCTCCAGGGGGCCCGGGTCGAACGTGTGGGCGAGGGGATCAAAATCACATTTGATTCGGCCCTGCTGTTTGATGTGGACAAGGCCGACCTGAAAACCGCGAGCCGATCGGATCTGACCGGGCTGGCCGGTATTTTGAACAAGTATCCGGATACCAACATTCTTCTCGAGGGGCATACCGATGCCACCGGTTCGGATGAGTACAACCTGAACCTGTCCCGGCTGCGGTCGCAATCGGTTTCCAACCATCTGGCCGGTCAAGGGGTCAACGCTACCCGCTTTTCGATCATGGGGTACGGCGAATCGCAACCGATCGCCGACAACGATACCGTCACAGGCCGGCAGCTCAATCGGCGCGTAGAAGTGGCAATCTACGCCAACGACAAACTCAAGCGCATTGCGAGCTCCAGAACGGCCCAATATTAAACCGTCCAAATATAAATTTTAAAAAGGGCGAGACACTGCGGTGGCCTCGCCCTTTTTTGGGGGACATTATAATTCCCTGGACCAGACCGCAATCCCCGGGCAACCCACCACTTTTTCAAAATCAGGATGTCTTTTTTCCAATTCCTTTTCAAAACCCAATCGCTGGTAAACCCTCTCAGCCGGAGTATTGCCGATAAAGACAGCCAATTGGGCCGTTTTCAACCCCTTGCGACGGCCTTGGTTCAAGCTCGATTGTAACAAGGTGGAAATATAGCCCCGGCCGCGGTGAGCGGGCAGCGTGGCCACGCTGTCGATTATCCAGCGGCCTTCCGGCGTCGAAATGGCGCACTGGTTAAACGCCCGGGTGCGCTCCTCGCATTGATTGATCTGTTTGGCGGTCCATTCGTTGCGGTGCTTCAGTATCTCCAGTGCGTAGTATAGCGCGTGGGGGCCGGTTTCTTCGGGGGCGTAAGACGCCACGGCCGCCACCGGCAGGCCGTCGACTTCGGCAATTCGAAACCAACTGTAATGGCAAAACGGGTGGGGCTTTTGCAGGACTAACTGTTCCAGATAGGCCAGCCGGGAGGATTCCGGATCTTCGAAGTAAAAATCCCAGTAGCCTAATTTGTCGTTCGAACGAGAGCCCAATAAGACTATTTGGGCCAAGAAGGCACGATCGTCAGGGGAGGCGGTACGGATCAGCATTTTCGACAGAACTCCCAAATTGGTATAAGGGCCGCGGAGAAAATAAAATGTCCCAAAGTACGTTCGTATTTGAAGTCG
>JANQIE010000019.1 GCA_028282295.1 Desulfobacterales bacterium
GGCGTAGCCTTGCTACGCCGCAAGAACATGAATGGCTACGCCATTATTTCAAATTCGTGAGAACGCCGGCCTGGGCCAAAAGATGCTATTTCCGGATGGACACTAGTGAATGCGCTCGTTTGATACAGTAGACCACGAACTCAAAAAAAACTGCCCCTCCTCCTATCCGAATCAATCGATTTGTAAAGTTCATGGTTATAGTCAAATATAGACTCCAATATGTGTTTGGAGCGGTTTTAATAGAATAAGCAGGATATTGTCAAGAGATGTCGACGTCCACCACAGGCGAATCCCGAAGTGTTTCTAATTCGTCAAGTAAATCTTCTCACAAGCGTGACCAATGCCACCATCAAGAGCGGATGGGATCATTAAATCCGGATTTCGGGGCCGCCCCGGCCCTGGTCCGGGGGGCGCCGGTATGACGCAGGAAAACACTTCGTCACCCCGGCGAAGGCCGAGGTCCAGAATCTAAACGACAAGATACCTTTTTTTAGTTTATCGCCTTGGCCCGACGGCAATGCTCAAGGGGGTGGACCCAAGAAACATTTTATTTTTAATTAATTATTGACATTTTTTTTGCGTTTATTATAAATTTTATAAAAATTAATTGACTTTAATTTAAATTTTTCCTACAAACTTAGGAGCGCTTCTTCCAATGAAAATCGATCCGACCAATATCGCTATCATCAAACACCTGCGCGACGGCAAAAAATCATTCAAGAAAATCGCAGAGGAACTCGCGATTACTGAAAATACCGTCCGGGCGCGCGTGAACAAGATGCAGGAAGAAAGCGTGCTGGAGATTGCCGGGCTCGTCGATCCGCAAACCATGAGCGGCCACAAGGTTGCCATCATCGGGGTGCGGCTGCGTAAAATGCACCTGATCGAAAAGGGCGAAGAGTTCAGCAAGCTCAAAGGCGTGGTGTCGGTAAGCGTCGTCACCGGCCGGTTTGACCTGATTCTGGTTGTTCTGCTGAACGAAGACTTTGACTTGCTTGAGTTCTATTCGGACGGGGTCAATAAAATCAAGGATGTGCAGTCCGTGGAAACCTTTGTGGTGTACAAGGGCTACGGGCTGAAAGTGCCCTACGTTTTATAAAGGGCCGGTATAAAGGCCGCGGAAAAAATAAAATATCCCAAATGCAAACGTACTATGGGACATTTTGTTTTTTCCGCGGCCCTGAAAGCACCAGCGTCTTCAAAAAGGAGAACAGCATGTCGACCCAACTTAAACAAACGCCCCTGCACCAATGGCACGTAGCGGCCGGGGCGAACATGGCCGATTTTGGCGGCTATACCATGCCCCTGTGGTATCCGGCCGGCGTGAAAAAAGAACATCTGGCCGTACTGACCGGTGCGGGCCTGTTCGACACCAGCCACATGGCGGTCATTGCCGTCGATGGTCCGGATGCGTTGATGCTCTTGCAACAATGTTTCACCAAAGATCTAACCGCCTGTATCGGCCCGCGACTGCAACCGCTGGAGCCGGGACGCTGTGTTTACGGCGCGTTCCTGAACCCGCGCGGCGGCGTTATCGACGACGCGATCATTTATCACGTTGCCTCCGAAGCGTACCTGATCGTGGTCAATGCCGGCATGGGCGCCCCGATCACGGCCCATCTGATGAAACACCGGGATGACCGTGCGGTCGATCTGACCGACCTGACCGACCAACTGGCCAAGATCGATTTACAAGGCCCGGCCGCGGCGAAAATTCTGGCGCCACTGCTCGCCGCGCCCGAGACGGTGTTTGACAAAATGCCCTACTTTTCTTTCAAAGGTCACTTCGATCCCCACAACAGCTCAGCCGACACCGTGCGTCTTAAAAACGGCACGCCGCTTTTACTTTCCCGCACCGGCTACACCGGCGAGTTCGGTTTTGAAATGCTCATGGCGCCGGAGCATGCCGAGCGTGTCTGGCAATTACTGCTGGAAGCCGGCCAGAGCCACGACTTGACCGTTTGTGGTCTGGCGGCCCGCGATTCGTTGCGCGGCGGCGCGGTGCTGCCGCTGTCGCACCAGGACATCGGCGACTGGCCGTTTATCAACCATCCCTGGCCCTTTGCCCTGCCCTATGACCGGGATGACCGCACCTTCACCAAATCTTTTGTCGGCGGCGCCGCACTGGAGGAAACCGTGGGGGCGCCCTTCACCTATGCGTTTATCGGCAAGGATTTACGCAAAGTCGCCGCCGGGGACGAAACCGTGGTCACGGACGTGCAAAAAACCCCCATCGGCAAGGTGCTGACCTGCGTCACCGACATGGGCATTGCCCGCCACCAGGGCCGGGTTTACAGTATCAACAGCCCGGATGCCCCCGAAGACTTCAAGCCACGCGGTCTTTGCTGCGGGTTTGTCAAAGTCAACACCCAATTACAACCGGACGATCAAATTCTGCTTCAGGACAATCGCCGCAAGATCAAGGTTACGATCACAAAAGACATCCGGCCGGACCGCACCGCCCGGAAACCGCTGAAGGATATGCTTTGACGCTAAAAACACTTCTTCTTTAAAGGAAGAAAGGGGAGTAAATTTAAAAATTAAAATCTCAAATAAATGCCAAATAAAAAAATCAAAATGCCCTTGCGTTGCGGCGGGCCGCCGGAACGAGCAATGTGCGCATTCAGGGACATTTCCTGGATTCCCGCCTGCGCGGGAATGAGTGTGAGTCGCAGGTGTACCGCGCTCAGTCTTAAACGGTGCGGTTTACAATGTAAACCTAATCCTA
>JANQIE010000102.1 GCA_028282295.1 Desulfobacterales bacterium
AACCGGCGACTAAATACGTAAGCCTTCGTCATGCCGGACTTGAGCCGGCATCCAGAATTGACGCTTGATTCCGGCGCTCGCCGGAATCACAATTTTAAAGGTATTTTATTGCCGGGTTAATATGAGGACCCCATGCGTATTTTGATCAATATTTTCCTGCTGTTATTCCTGGCTGACGGCAGTGTGTCGCTGCTGGATGAACTACTCACGTCTTTGCTGCAAATCACCCTGCTGGACAACGTGCGCGCCGTTGTTGCCTGGGTGACGGTTTTTGCGGCCCTGGTTGTCTACATCACCATGGGCATCGACCGCCGGCTGCCCAAGCGGGTACTGCTGCCGTTGTGCCTGTTTGTCTTCTGGGGGGCGATGATCTTATGGCCGCTACCGAAGATATTCTCCCGGATGACCTTCGGCCTGGTGGGCACCGGGCTGCAATTCGCACTGGGCGTGGCCGCACTGCTATTCATTCGTAAAATAAACGGCCGCAGCCTGTTGATGACGGCCAGGATGTTCAAACCGCCGGTGTTCAGGCTTCGCAACACCTTGTTCTTCACCGGCGCCAACGTGGTTATGGTGCCGCTTGCTCTGATTGTGTTCGGATTGGTCAGCCTGAGCGACTATATCTCCCAGCAGACCGCCGGTTTTGTGCGCCTCGGGTTTGACGGGCTTTACATGACCGAGAAGATCTACCGGCATAACGGCAAACAGATCCGCTTGGCCGGCATGATCCACATTGGCGACAAAACCTACTACGAAGACATTGTCGCCTCAATCAACTCCCCGCGCACCGTGGTGCTGGCCGAGGGGATCAGCGACCGGCACCGGCTCTTGACTTACCGGTTCGACCATCGCAAATTCGCCGATCTGCTCGGGGTCGCTACCCAGGCCGAAATGACCATCGAAGGCGACTTTGTCGATCTTGAAAACCTGACCGCAGGAGAAATCACCGCCGACACCAGCAGCAAACCGCATATCGTCATGGCGGATATGGATGTAAGCCAATTCGATTCGAAAACCATCGAATTGCTCAATTTGATGGGCCAGTACGTAAACAACGACGCCACGCTTTTCGAAGACTTCAAATCCTACTCCCAATGGGTGGACGCCAACCTGACCGATGAAGTTACCCGCACACTGAAACACGACATCCTCACCCGGCGCAACGGTGAAGTAATCCGGCGCCTGCACCAGGCCTTGCCGCTTTACGACACCATCGTGATTCCGTGGGGCGCCCTGCACATGGTCGAAATCGAAGCCGCGGTGACCGCGCAGGGATTTAACCTTGACACCCTCACCGAACGGCTCAGCATCGACTTCGGCAAAATCAAAATTACCGAATTACTGCAACGCATCATTGCCGAATCGGGCCGCACCTGACGCGGTGGTATGCGTTGCAATCCGGTTTTTATCAGGAACCTAGCGCCTGGCCGGAATAATTTCAATCCAGTAGTCATCCGGATCGTTGATGAAATAGATTCCCATGGCTTCATTTTCGTAGCAAATGCAGCCCATTTGTTTATGAAGGGCGTGTGCCCCGTCGTAGTCATCCACCCGAAAGGCCAAATGACTCTCGTTGTCACCAAGTTCGTAAGGCGCCGTGCGATCCCTGAGCCACGTCAGCTCCAACTGATGCAAGGATGTCCCGTCCCCCAAAAAAACTAGTGTGAAATCGGGCCGTTCCACGCGGCGGACCTCTTCCAGCCCTAGGGCTTTTTTATAAAACGCAACACTTTTTTCCAAATCGAGTACATTAAGATTATTGTGGGCAAAGATGAATTTCATGGTTAGTGTGCCTCCTTCCAGAATGGGCATTAAAACAATCGACAACTCTGATTAAGGAATTTCGCAGGGTGTTTTCAGGTATTTCGAACCCCATTTTCAGGGATCCCCTAATTTACCTTGCATCTGATCTATTATAAATAAGAATTTAACATCCGTAATAGGGTTTCAATTTCGCTTTTTGCGATCCACCCCAAACCGGATAGATACTAGCATCAACCTGAGTCGAGTGCATAATCGGAAATTAATACCAGGCATTATGGCCGCAACCCATTGGAGATGCAATCATGAAAAATGTTACCAGGAATGAAATTTCCGCAAATTTACCGGCTTTGCTGACCAATCCCGCCATGATGCCGAAGGACGGCGGAGCCCGGCCCGATGCGCTTGGCCGTATTTTGCAAAACCTCGAGGCGCGCGGGGTCGGTCCGGATAAGATGCACCAATTGAAAAACAGCATTGCGGTTATAACCCAAACCGCCATGCCGCAAAACACTATCGCCAAGATGATAAACAGCATGTTGGACGGTGGCGAGCGCGCCGGTCAGAGCCTTTACAGCACCTTACAACAGATTCAGGCGGCTTTGGACAAGATGATTGCCGCCACACAATCAGCCTCCACGCAAAGCCCGGCAACGCCGGGTTCCGGCGTCGTTGCCGGGCAGATGGCCGAATTGCGCGCTCCGGGGCAAAAAGCACCGGGTAAAAAAGAGGCCAAACCGGGTGGCGGCGACCCCGGTAAAGCGCCCAAAGGGCCGCAACAATCCGCCCCGCAACCCAAAGCCGGTGGCGGTGCACCGGCCCAAGCCGCTCCGGGTGGCACGCAGCAAGGTAGCGGACCTGACCCCCTTGAGGGCGTACGGGCTGACCTTGAGGCACTTGGCGGAGGGGACAAGCGCAGTCAGCGAAAGATAAAAAAACTAGAAACACTGGCGCGAACGGCAGCCAAAATAGGCGTTCCGCAAGAGGAGCTTGCCCAAAAACTCAAATTGGCGTTGGACAACGGCAAAGAAGAAGGCCTGGAGCCGAAACGGATAATGAAGCGGCTAAAAGAGACGATCGTTGACAGCATAAAAAAAGTCAAGATGGAACGCAGGCAGCAAAAAGGCGGCGGCAAGGGAGGCGGCATACCACAGCAAAAAGGCGGCAAAGGGGGTGGCGCACCGCAGCAAAAAGCCCCCCCGAGCGGCGGCGCACCGCAGCAAAAACCTCAAACTCAGACCTAAGGGCTCGCGTAAAAATAATTTCATATTTTGGCCCGGCGGCGCATTACCGTTACGGTTTAAACGGATATTAAACCGGCGACTAAATATATAAGCCTTCGTCATGCCGGACTTGATCCGGCATCCAGAATTGACGCCTGATTCCGGCCCTCGCCGGAATCACAATTTTAAAGATATTTTATTGCCGGGTTAATAGCGCCGCCGGGACATGCTGCGGGATTATTGTTCAATATAACTGATAGCTGAAATACACGCCCCCTGGGGGTCCTGGATCACACAAAAACGGCCGACTTCGGGGATATCCTTGGGCGGTACAAGCAATTGGGCGCCGAGCTGGGTTGCTTTCTCAGCCGTGGCATCCACATCATCCACGGTAACATAAAGCCCCCAGGCCGGCGGCGCCCCTTGCGCCTGTTCCGGAATCGCCATCATGCCGGCAACCTGCTTGCCGCCCACCTTGGCAATGGTATATTCCATCCCTTCCATGGGCGCTTGTTCCAACTCCCACCCGAACAGCTTCCCGTAAAAAGTTTTGGCCGCCGCAATATCGGTGGTCATGAGTTCGCTCCAGCTTATCGCGCCATGTTTTTTCATTTGTTCGTCCATGGGTTGCCCTCCTTTTGTGGTTTAGGTTCCGATGACACCTGAACCGGCCGGCGCATCGGGACGGTGGTTGGTTTGTCCAAACACCACATTATAATTCTCAAATTACACGGATCTACCGACCAGGCACGAGCCCCTAGTAACTATAGCCCAAACAGGCGCTTTTCGGACCCGGCCGGTACTGAGTGTCGGATATAAACTGTTCGTTGGTCAAGCGCTCCTTACCGGCACCGTCGGCCCGCATTTGGAACAACACATTTTGAATCGCATGCGTTTTGCCGTTGTGGTCGTACCGGGCCGACCGTACAAACGCAATCTGCTTGCCGTCGGGTGACCAACTCGGAAACATGTCTTCGATTTCCGAATAAACCGCATCGGGTTGCGCCGAAAGATTCGCAAGAGCGCTACCGTTTGCATTGATCGTATACACTGCAAACCTTTCCCCGTCGGCCCGGTTGCCGTGAAACAGAAGTTTACGCCCATCAGGCGACCAGGATGCATATGAAATATATTCAAAACCATCCACCAGGACACGCGGTTCGCCGCCATTGGGGCCGATCACCATCAAATCAAAATCACCGGGCGACAAATTATGAACGCGGATAAACGCGATTTGATCGGCCTCGGGAGACCAGATCGGATGCTGGTCGTCGGCCGAGGTGTGTGTCAAGCGGGTATGGGCGGTACCGTCGCTGTTCATCCAATAAATATCGCCGGCCGTTGCGGCCCGGTGGTCCACGTAGCAGATACGATCGGCCAGTGGCGACCAATCCGGATGCCGGGCATTGCCGGTCTCAAGCGTCAGACGGGTTAAGCCGCTACCGTCGGTATTAACCCGGTACAATTTAGCGTTGCAGAATTGACATGTATCCCCGGCGAAAACAATACTGCGGCTGTTCGGCGACCAGTCAAAGTAAAAGTGAACCGCCATGGTTTCGTTGGCGGCCAGGGTGTGGGTGCCGGCCGTCAGATCATAGACCCACAGGCCGGAGCCCACTTCCTTGCCGTTTTGCCGGATCATGCGAGTATAAGCAATCTTGCGACCGTCGGGCGACCAGGTAAAGGCTTCGTCGGCCAGCTCCGAAGTCAATTGAAACGATTGTGCACAATTGTAAAAATAAATATCGTGTGCATCGCGAATGTATCCGATATCATACGCACAGCCGCTCAGACTCAAAAGTCCAATGACCAGAATAGTTATTCGGCGGATTGTCATATACTTCTCCTTTCAAACGTTCACTGTCGAGACCAAAGCGCTTCTCGCCGATTACAACAACGGCACGGCTCAGGGCTCAGGCAAAAACAAGCCCCAGCATTGCATAAAACACATGACAAAGAAAGGGTAAGATGGACACCAGCAAGCAATGCTAACCCCAACGTTGGGGTTAATTTACTCGTTCATGAACGTTAATACTATTCTCTCCTTATGATCCCGATTCAGGTTTTTCGCCCCCCAAATTCAGGGAATCCCTGATTTACAAGCTCAAGCCGATCCTGTATCTTTTTTGACCGGCATGATCAAACGCGCCTCGCCTCCTACGGAAAGACCGCTTTGAAACAATCCTGTCGACACAATTAACTCGCGTCCATCCGGAAATAGTAGATTTTGGTTTCTGGCAAGGCCCGCGCATTTTTAAAACCGCAGGCATAGCGCGCTACTGCCGCAAGAACGTGAATGGCTCCGCCATTATTTAAAAAATGCGCGAACGCCGCCAGGGGCCAAAAGATGCTATTTCCGGATGGACCCTAACTCACTGCATTTTTTATATAACCACAAGTTCGAAGAACCGGAAATCCGGCCACCCGGTCCGGATTTGGTTGCATATAAAAACAGTATTTGTCTTTCCGACTTTACTTTTGGACTGATGTAACACCGGCAATTACGAAAGGCGGAAAACAATGGCAACAGTCAAAAAAGCCGGCAATGGCGGCAAAACCGGAACCCCCTCCGAGAGCACCAACGACAAGGAAAAGTCAAAAGAGACGCCGTCTTCATCATCCCGATCCACGTCCCCGTCATCCCGGACAACACAGGAAGATATCGACGGCGCGTCCAAAGATTACAAAGAAAAGAGCCCCAAGGGAACCGGCGTGGATCAACAAAAAAGCGCGGCAACGGATCCCGCCTCAAAAAACAAACCGGCCACCGGTGAAACACCGGGCGACAAAACCGGTCCCGCATCCGGCACCGGTGCGTCAAAGCCGACGACCGGCACCAGCACCTCAACAACGGCCAGCCAAAAACAAGGTGACGGCGCCGCCCCCTCATCGACAGGCACCCGTACCGCATCCTCCGCAACATCCAGCGCAAGCCCCACCACGCCGCAGACCGCGCCACCGGCCGATACCGGTGCCGCCACCCCATCGATCAGCACCGGTACCGCAGCGGCGACCGCCAACACATCAACCGCAAGCCCCACCGCGTCGCAAACCGTGCCATCGTCCAAGACCGGCGCTGCCACCCCTGCCACCCTGCAGACTCCGCCACCGGCTGCCACCGGCACTGCAACCCCGTCGTCGACGACCGCCACTGCAACCTCACCCCTTCCGACCGAACTGCAAACCACCTTCAACAGCGCTCTTGAATCCCGCGACAGCGCCCAGGAGCAGGCCTCCCGGGCCGAACAACACCTGACCCTGACCGAACAACACGCAACCGAGGCCCTGGACACGCGCAAAACCGCCAGGGCCGCCAGACAAGCCGCCCAGCAGGCCCTGCGCACTGCCCCTGCCAACAGCCCCACCGACGCACTACGCCAGGACCTTAAAACCGCCAAGGCTGATCTAAGTCAAGCCCGGCGGGCCGCGACCGCCGCCAACAACCGGACCGTCGCGGCCCGGACCCGGCTCGATCAGACCCGTCAAAGCCTGACCCAGGCCCAAAGCGCCCTTGACACCGCCGGCAAAACCCTGAGCAACACCCTGTTAGACCAGTACCGCGATTCAGCCCCCGGCAAGGCGCTCATCGACGCCGCCCGGACCCAGGACACCTGGCAGACCATCATGAACACCCTGGGCCCGGCCACCCCGCTCGACGCCACCTTGTCCGACACCGTGCGCCGGCAGGTGGCCGCCGGCAACCTTGGGGCCCTGGCCGCCACGAAAATCGACACCACCGGCATGCTGGACACCGCCGTGGACCAGGACGGCACCCCCCTTGACCCGCCGGGCGCCTTTGTCCACACCCGCACCCCGGCCACGCTGTCCGGCGGCACCATTTTGCTCGATGCCGACACCGTGGCCCAAGGCAAGGGCCTTGACATCCTGGGCAAGGAGATCGGCCACGCCCTGGATGCCGGCCTGCAACCGGCCGGCGGCGACGCGCCCGGCGACGAAGGCGAGCGGCTCAATCACTACCTGCAGGCGATCGGCGCCGGCAACTTTCCGGACCCGCAGTTTCTGGCCGCCACCGGCCAGGCCAACGACACCGGCCGCGTCACCCTGGACAATCGCCCCCTGACCGCCGAGTTCGGCTGGTTCGGCAAGGTCGGCGGCGGCACCATCTGGCGCCAGCAGGCCGACAACGGCCCTGATCGCAGCGCCAGCGCCCAGGAGATTGCCGGGCTGTTCAACAGCATCAACCATTGGAACTACATGGCCGGCGTGCGCCAGATCTACAACGCCCGCCACCAGGACACCCCCGGCGCTGATCTGTTCACCCGGGGCGTGTCCGCCACCCCCAAAAAATGGCAGCGCTACAACGAGCGTCCGGAGGTGACCGCCGAGCAGGCCCAACGCACCCAAGCCGCCTGGATGGCCCTTGAAAGCCTGTTCGACGAGAAGGGCCGCACCAGCGCCACCAAGGTGGCCGCCAACCTGCCCGCCAACCTGTCCGTGGTCGTCACCGGCGATTACCCCACCCGGCTCGATGCCCCCATGTGGTTTCAGCAGGACGATGACAAAGGCGTGATCTACCTGCACCACAGCGCGGTGGACAACATCGGCGACCGGCCGATCGGCGATCTGTTCATGCAGCAGATCGGCGAATACCTTCATTTTGCCAATAAAGGCCCGCAAGCCTACCGGGAACAGGAAGCCGGCTTTGTCGCCCTGTCGGACCAGGACATCGATATCGATCACGGCATCGCCTTTGAAGACTTTATCCGCAAACAGGGCCAATCCGAATACGGCGCGGCGTCTTACAGCGATCGCTGGGCCAGTTACAGCGACACCATCCTGTTTCGCGACCGGCCCGCCTCGGGCCAGTCCGAGCTCTGGGTCGCCAGCCGCAACCAGCGCCAGCCCGACCTGCCCCCCAACACGGGCGGCCCGCTCGAAATAATCAGAAACGACCTGTTGTTTAAACTGATCGACAACACCCCGGTCTTTGGCACCGAAAGAAGCGCCGACGCCGTGGTACAGGCCGTCGACACCCTGCCGAACCATCTGGCCTTTGCCCTGCAGAACGAAGTCGGGCGCACCCCGCAGCTACTCGACGCCATTTTGCAGAACGGTCCCGGCTCATTGCGCGAACAGATCAACCGCGGCGACATCGACCCGGACAAAGGCACCCGGCTGATCCGCGGGGCGCTGGCCAACGTGGCCGATGCCATCGAGCCGGACAACCTGGCCCAAAGCGCCCAGGACTACATGCAACTGGTGCTCGACCAGGTCGAGGTGGGCAACACCGGTCAGGCCGCGCCCGTGGCCAACTTTTTCACCCAGGCCCTGCTGCCGGCAGGCACGTTCCCCCTTGAGCTGTGGGCCGAGTCCAAAGAGCCGGAGCTGACCAACAAAAGCCACCAGCGGGCCGTGCGCTGGGGCGCCCTGGCCTGGGCCGACCAGCATGCGAACATCGATACCGCGGCCGATGACCTGATCAAAACATTTCACAACGCCGTGCGCGCCGACCTGGGCATACAGGCCACGGCGCACCCGATCACCGAGCAGCACCGCGAGTACAACTTTATCGGCGACCCGGCCCTGCGTGCCGGTCTGTCGGCCGCACGCTGGATCGTCGATCCGACCGGCGCGGCCAGACAGATTGAATACACCAACGCCGACGGCGACACGCGTATTCTCACCCCGCAGCATTTTGACGACGGTCAATTCTTAAGAACCCCCCAGGAGATCGCCGGCGCCGGCATGACCGCCCTGGCCGCGTACAAAGCTCAGGACACCACCCGGTACAACGACGACGGCACCGTGTCCACCGCCCCTCTGGAAACCATCCTGGCGCGCGAAGCCCTGGCCTTTCAATGGAACATCAAGGCCGACGAGCGCTTTGTCGGCCGGGGCGACTGGTCCGGGCTGATCAAAAACCTGACCGACGTCGACATCGACAATCCGTTGAAAAATCCGTTTGAAACCGCCAAGGACCTGTTCCGGGATTTTTTTGTCGATCCGGTCAATTTTCTGGTCGGCGGCCATAGCGAAGCGCTCAAGGATGGTTTCAGCCGGTTTGTGGAAGAAGTGTTCGGCAAAAAACCCGAACTGGTCTTCAGCGACTCCCTTGAGCGCTCCATGGCCAACGCCACCGACCGGGCCGCGCTGTTTGCCGGCGGCGTCACCCTGGACCTGGGCAACAGCGACAACCTGCTGGCCGATCTGACCGACCGGATCAAAATCGGCTTTGAAGGCAATGTCCTGTCGCCCGACACCGCTGAAACCGCCCTTCGGATCGGATCGGCCTTTGGCGGCATGGCCATCGGGTTTTTACCCTTTCCCGGCGCGCCCGTATTGGGCGAACTGTTCGATTTTGCCACCGCCGTGGGCTTTGCGGCCCTGGACAAAGAGCGCAGCAAAGGGCTTTACGGCCCGCAAAAAGCCAGACTTGAAGCGCTGGGGCGCGATACCCACTGGCCGGATGAAAACATCGAGCGGGCCAACCGAGCCTTCAAGGACACCGTCAAGGAAGGCGGGCTGATGATGGCCTTTGGAATCGTCGCCCAGGGCGTGGAAGATCTGGTGTCGCTCGGCACCAAGATCGCAAGCCGGGCGGCCAAGGCCGCCAACCGGGCCGCCAGAACCACCAACCGGGCCGCGGACATGGCCCGTGCTGCCGGCACGGCCGGGCGCACCGCCGGCGGCACGGCCGCCAATATCGAGCGCACCGTTGAAAACGGCCGGGAGGCGGCCGAACAGGGGCTTTCCGCCAAAAAAATCATGCAACGCGCCCGCAATACCAGTCGCAAAGCCGGCAACGAGATCGCCGAAGAGAAAAACGGCCCGAACATCCAGAAAGCCGAAGAAGGCACCGATGCTGCCGAAGCCGGTGATGCAATCGAAGCCGGCGATGCAATCGAGGCCGGCGACGTGGTCGACGGCACTGATGCTGCCGATGGCGCCCAGGCCGCGGATGCGATCGAAGCCGGTGATGTGGCTGAAGGCACCGACGTGGCCGGCGGCACCCAGGCCGATGACGTGCTCGGCCCGGACGGCAAACCATTGCCGAATCAGAAAAAGAGCAAAGACTTTGCGGCCCGGCGCGATGCCGCCCTGAAATCAGGTGAAGTGACCGCCGATGACATGGCCAACGCCAAGCCGGGCA
>JANQIE010000152.1 GCA_028282295.1 Desulfobacterales bacterium
CGAGCATTTTTAAAACCGCAGGCATAGCGCGCTATTCCGAGGATTTTAAAAATGCGAGAACGCCGCCAGGGGCCAAAAGATGCTATTTCCGGATGGGCATCAGCTTACCATTGAACAATAGATCCGGCGCATACCTTGCCTTAATACATTGCTTACGGACGTCGATAGATAACTTCCAAAATATTCTCGCCCCTTCAATGGCTCCGCCATTATTTTAAAAATGCGAGAACGCCGCCAGGGGCCAAAAGATGTTATTTCCGGATGGACACTAACAAGTTGCGGGATTTTGCCCCTTTGATCCGACCTCTTTTGCCCTTTTTTTTGGGCCGGGTCGGCTCCGGACACTCGATTTTACTTTTTTTATCATTTTTCGATATTGGGACCGGTATATGCCCGCTTGTTGGCCGTTGAGCACACTACTGGCATCGATAACCCTGTTATCGATTTAGTGCTGGCCGGCGTCTGTGTGTCTTGGCGAATTAGAGTCTGCGCTTTTTCAGTTGTGGCTTGAATGTCAATGTTCTCAATCTTCATCCGGATTCCCTGTGTTGTTGGCAACGCTATTGTAGCCCAGATTTTTTTTTGAAATTACGCTGAATAGTTACTTTGATTTTTAAACATCCGAAGATTTTTTGATTAGTGCCCCTGGCGGCCGGCGCCGATGAGGGGCAGTTCTTTATCCAGGCTGAAAAAGACCAGGTATTTGGTTTCCCTGCGCTCCTTGTCTTCGGGATAACTGCGTCGCCGCAGTTGGTACAACAGTTCGGTTTCCTTCTCTTCGCGGATCTTGGTCAAAAACAGCCGCTTGCCCTTGTATCCGGGGCCGTTCTCCTTGAACAGGTAAGCGGCATGGGGATTGGATTCCAGGTTTTTGTGCGTCAATCGGTCGCGCATGATAAACGCCAGGGTGCCGTCTTCCATAAAATGGGGCCGGCTGTAAACCGCGGCATCGACCCGGCCCTGATCGTCGGAAGTGGACAAAATACCCAAGCCCCTGGTGGATTCAAAGTATTCATTTAAGCTCATAAAGCGTCTCCTTGTTCGGGTTGGCGTTGTAAGTCGTCTGATGGATACGTTGCTCGTAATATGGGGATCAATGCCCAGCCGGTCAAGCCGGATCACGCACCCCCCAAAAAAGGCGAACGCTCTATCAGCCCTCACTTTTTCAAAAATTGTCGGCACGCGTTACCCCAACCGAACATCGTCGTCCAAAAAATAGAATCAGGCGAGAAAGCCAATAAAGCGCCCGAGCATAATGTTGTTCCACTCATTGGTACCTTTCTGCTTTCCCAAATGGACCTGACCTAAATAGTAAAAAGAAGGGTCTCCATGTGGTCTTTGGACAGATCGGCCACGGTTTTGCGCGAGCCCTAGCTCCTTTCGGACATGGTGATTTCCGGTACGGTGTGGTTCTGGTTGGCGAAGATAGCGGCGAGTTTGACGGATAAATAGTCAATCAGCCCCCAATCGTTGATTTTGGCGGCTTTATTGAGCATTTCCAAATAGGCGCGCAGATCCGGGTACAGTTTCAGCACTTGATTGGAGACGATAACGCCCTGCGTCCGGGGCGCTTTGGGTCCGGTGGATTTTTGTGGCGGCGGTTTGAGCTGAGTCGCTTCGACATTCAACACGGCGGCGATTTTTTCGAGATCCTTGTCAGTGGGATTCTGGCGCCCCAACTCGAAATTTTTTATTTTGGTCCGCCCTGATTCAGGCGACGTATTGAACGCCCGGACGCCGAGTTCGGATTGGTTCAGCGCGGCGCGCTTGCGCATGATTTGGATGATTTCGTTTTGCTTAAGTTCCATGTGACCTCCCAAAAAATGGCACCATGGGGTGCACCCGCGGTAAACGCGGGCGTTTTCCCTTTTGGCCCATTTTATTTTCCTTTTGGAAGGTGTGTCAAGCCCAGGTCGCCAACCATCTTTATCAGCAGCGACGCTTCTCAGGGCAGTTCACGGACCACCATCAGCCGCCGCTCGGTCATGTCTTCCATGGCAAAACGAATCCCCTCGCGCCCCAGACCGCTATCCTTGACACCACCGTAGGGCATCTGGTCGGCCCGCCAGGAAGGCACGTCGCCGATGATGACCCCGCCCACGTCCAAGGTGTCCCAGGCGCGCTGGGCGCGGTAAATGTCGCGGGTGAAAATGCCGGTCTGCAGCCCAAAGGGGCTGTCGTTGACTGCTGCCAGGGCGTTGTCGAACGTGTCGAACGCCGATAACACCGCCACCGGTCCGAAGGCTTCTTCCCGGCAAATCGGTTCGTCGGCCGGAACGTTTTCGAGCAGTGTTGCCGCCAGCATGGCCCCTTGGCGACGCCCGCCGCACAGCACAACGGCATTGCGGGCCACGGCGCTTTGAATCCAGCTTTCCAGCCGAACGGCCTCCTTTGCGGAGATCATCGGCCCGATAAACGTGTTTTCATCCTTGGGGTCGCCCATGACCAGGGTCCGGGTTGCCTCGACCAGCCGCGCCTTAAAACTCTCGTAGATCCGCGCATGGACAAAAATACGCTGCACGCCGATGCAGCTCTGACCGGACTGGTAGAACGCTCCGAAGATGATCCGTTCCACGGCATCCGTCAAATCCGTATCTTCATCCACGATGCAGGCGGCATTGCCGCCCAGCTCCAGCACCACTTTTTTCTTGCCGGCCTTGGCTTTCAGATCCCAACCCACAGCCGGCGACCCGGTGAAACTGAGCAGCTTAAGGCGCTCATCCTCGGTAAACAACCGGGCCCCGTCACGGCGGCAGGGCAGGATGCTGAAGGCGCCCGGCGGCAGTTCGGTCCCGGCCAGGGTTTCGCCGATAATCAGCGCGCCGATGGGTGTCAGACTGGCCGGTTTCAGGACAAACGGACACCCGACGGCCAGGGCCGGGGCGATCTTGTGGGCGGCCAGGTTAAGGGGAAAGTTAAACGGTGAAATAAAACTGCAGGCCCCCACCGGCACCGGCTTCCAGGTGGCGGTGTACCCCTGTGTGCGCGGACTGCGGTCCAGCGGCTGGTATTCCCCGGTCATCCGCACCGCCTCCTCGGCAGCAATTTTAAAGGTTTCGATCAGGCGGGTCACCTCGCCCCGGCTGTCCTTGATCGGTTTACCGGCCTCGATGCACAATGCCTGCGCCAGCTCCTCCGCCCGCGCTGTAAACCGGTCGACACAGTGTTGCAACACCGCCTGACGCGCGTAACCCGGCAGTTTACGCATGGGGGCCTCGGCCGCCACCGCCCCGGCAATGGCGCGATCGATGGCGGCTTCATCGGCCAGGGCCACGCAGGTGGCGGTCTCGCCGGAATACTTGTCGGTCACCGCCAGGTCCGTGTTCGGTTGCAGGGGACGATTGGCCAGGTAGTAGGGATATTCGGATTTCAACATGACAGTACCTCTTAAACTATTAGGGTCGCGAAAATGGCAGATTCTGGTTCAGGCCAAGGCCGCAGCGAGTTTGAAACCGCAGACGTAGCAACGCTACCTCAAGGATGTCAAATTCGTGAGAACGCCGGCCTGGGCCAAAAGATGCCATTTCCGGATGGGTACTAAATTGGACAAACGATGTTGCCCAGCCGCCGGGTCAACTTTTCATTCTCGCGGTAATCGATGGGGACCGTCACAAGCACCGGCACGGTCTGCTTGAAGGCTTCATCCAGAGCCGGCGCCAGATCCCGCGCGTTGTCCACCCGCATGCCCACACAGCCAAAGGACTCGGCCAGACGGACAAAATCGGGATTGTCAAAATGCAGATCGGTATGCTTGCCGAATTGATTGTCCTGCTTCCAGCGGATCAGCCCGTATTCCTGATCTTCCCAGACCATCACCACAATCGGTGTGCCGATGCGTTTGGCGGTCTCCAGTTCCTGGACGTTCATCAAGAACGCACCGTCGCCGCAAATGGCCATGACCTTGCGGTCCGGATGCACCAGTTTGGCGCCGATGGCGCCGGGCAGGGCAAAGCCCATGGAGCAAAAGCCGTTGGAAATCAGGCAGGTGTTCGGCTCGTCACACTGGTAGTAACGGGCAATCCACATTTTATGCGCCCCCACATCGCTGAGCAGGATGTCGTGCGGGCCCAGGACGTTGCGGACATCCCAGAGCACTTTCTGAGGCCGGATGAGCCCCTCGGTGTCGTCTTGGCTGTGTTCGGCAAAATCATTGAGCAGTTCCACTCTCAGGGCAGCCTGATGTTTGAAATCGAATTGCAGCACCTCGTCCTTGAGCCGTTCGTTGATCATCCAGAGGGTGTGGGCCAGGTCGCCGACAATCTCGACATCGATGCGGTAGGCGTCATCGACCTCGGCCGGCAGAAAATCGATATGGATCAATTTGCGGTCATGGTGATGGCCGTCATCAGGGCGGTTCCACAATCCCGGATGATACTCCACCAGATCATAACCGAGGGTGATGACCAGATCGGCCTCCTCCAGGGCCAGCCAACCGTAATCCTTGGATTGCAATCCGATGGTGAACAGACTCTGGGGCGCATGCCGCGACACCGCCCCCTTGCCCATGAAGGTGCTCAGAACCCCGATGCCGGTGGTTTCGGCGAAAATGCGCAACTGCCGGGACGCCCGTGTACGAATGGCGCCGTTGCCGGCCAGCACCACCGGCCGCCTGGCCGCGCGAATCAGAGCCACAGTCGCATCGACAGTCTTGTCGTCGGGCACCGGCCGCCGGGGTTGTTGCACGGCCACCGGTTGATTGTCCACCGGCAGGGCCGCGATATCGTCGGGCAGTTCGATGTGGCAGGCCCCCGGTTTCTCCATCATGGCCAGTTTGAACGCCTTGCGCACGACCTCGGGAATGTTGAGCGGATTGATCACCGACTGGTTCCACTTGGTGATCGGCCGGAACATGTCGACCACGTCCATGTTCTGGTGGCTCTCCTTGTGCAGACGGCGACTGTCGGCCTGGCCGGTAATCACCACCACCGGCGAGCGGTCCATGTTGGCGTCGGCCACACCGGTGACCAGGTTGGTGGCCCCGGGGCCCAACGTGCCCAGGCAGACCCCCGGTTTGCCGGTCAGCCGTCCGTAGGTATCGGCGATAAATGCCGCGCCTTGCTCGTGGCGACACAAAATAAAACGAATCGACGACGCCTCCAGCGCCATCAAAAAATGGGCGTTCTCCTCACCGGGAACGCCGAAAATATACTCAACCCCCTCGTTTTCCAGACACTTCACAAACAACTGCGCAGCATTCATAACCTCATCCTCCGTTGCGTTTATCCATTTTTGATGTTTAGACGCCGGCCGCGGTCAAAGCTTACAAGACCACGTCAAAGCCAGACACTGTTTTCAAACAACATGTTTCTTTGAAAGTGATTTGTTTTCCGTTTCTATTTTAATTTCAGGGACTTTTGAAGGCAGGGGCGACCACGCATAAATTCAATAAATCCGCGTAAGCGCTCAACACACGTTCCATGTTATGAATGTCAAATGCTTCGGCATAGCCGGCGAGTTCGTGGCCGTAGTGTTTGGCAAGGGTGATGTCGTATTGGTTGCCGGCGGCCTCGACGCTGCGCGCAAAGGCGACAATCTCCGAGATGTTCTGCTTCTGGCTGACGCGTTGCCACTGGTGGTGCAAAGTGATTTTAAACAGCTCATGGGCTTCGGCCGGACAGATCCATGGCGATTTTTGCGGCAATTCAAATACGCGGGTAGTGGTCGCGGTGGCCATTGTGCGGCCGGATGGTCGGGACGTGTCATGGGGCAGGAACCGCGCTAGTACTTCAAACAACGCCTTGCGGTCAAAAGGCCGGATTAGATAGTCATCAAAACCTGCCTGTTTGATTCTGGCGACCTCTTCCTTCATGCCCCCGGAAGTAATGGCGACCACCGGAAGGTGGCCGGTGGCCGGGCTTTGACGAATCCGGGTCAATGCGGCATAGCCGTCCATATCCGGCATGCGGATGTCCATCAGGACAATATCGTAGGTGGTTTCAAGCACGCGTCTTACCGCATCCCGGCCGTTTTCGGTCTCGTCGATCACGAAAACCGACGATTTCAAAATTTCGCTGATCAGGTCGCGGTTAAGCGCCAGATCATCGGCCAGCAGAATCCGGGCCGGTTCGAAACTAGTTTCTTTCCAATCGTCCTCATCGTCAAGGGAAATGCCCATCTCCAGTGACCGGCCGTCCACGGCCATGACCCGGGGGATGCGCACCTGAAACAAAGACCCTCTGCCCGGCTCGCTCTCGACATCGATACCCCCACCCATCATGTCGATCAGGTTTTTGGAGATCGCCAGCCCCAGTCCCGTGCCCTCAATGGTTTGCGCACTGTCGTCATGGTGCTGGTGAAAGCTTTCAAAAATTGTACGGTTTACTTGCGCGTCGATACCGATACCGGTGTCCCTGACGTGTATCATCACTTCCCAGAGTTTGCGGTCCTGGTCGGGCAGCGCTTCAATTCTGCATTCAACCTCGCCGTTGGCGGTAAATTTGACCGCGTTGCCGATAAGATTGAACAACACCTGGCGCAGGCGCACCCGGTCGAGCAATACATGGTCGGGCACGTCATCCGCCACCGACATCACCAGGCCGATCCCCTTCTCCTGGGCGCTGATGGCGAACATCCGGTA
The DNA here is from genome assembly GCA_028282295.1 of Desulfobacterales bacterium. Classification (GTDB taxonomy): domain Bacteria; phylum Desulfobacterota; class Desulfobacteria; order Desulfobacterales; family JANQIE01; genus JANQIE01. The sequence continues at coordinate 6,578 of JANQIE010000152.1, forward strand.
CAGTTCATCATTGAGCGACCGTAGGCTCATCGCATGGGGCTGGATCTCCATGCGCCCGGCTTCGATCTTGGACAGGTCCAGGATGTCGTTGATCAAGACCAGCAGATCCTTACCACTGGTCTTGATGGTCTGGGCGTGCCGTTTGAGCTGGATTTGATCGATGGAGGACTCCAGCAGGTCCGCAAAACCGAGGATGGCGTTCAGGGGGGTGCGTATTTCATGGCTCATGTTGGCCAGAAACTGCCCCTTGAGCTGAGTGGCGGTTTCGGCTTCCCGTTTGGCCTTGATCAGCTTGACCGTCTGGGATTGCAGGTCGCGGATGAGCCTGCGCAGTCTGCGCGTCAAGCGATTAAAGCCGCTGGCAAGCGCCACCAGTTCCTCGGGGCCGGTCGGTTCGGCCCGATGGTCCAGGTTGCCTTCGCTCATGGCCGACGCCGTGGCGGTCAGGTTTTCGATGGGTTGGGTGATGACGCGGGCTGCGGCAATGGCCCCCAGCACGCCCAGCGCCATGGCCACCAGACCGGCCAGCAAAGCCAATTTGGTGGACCGGTTGACTTCATACAAAGCGCTGGAGCGCGTGCCGCTGACAACGATATGCCAACCGAGACGGTCGAGCGGATTACTGATGACGTTGTAAATGGTGCTCAGGCAGGCGTAGCCGACAAGGGCGGCCTGATCGACGTGATCCCGGCCCAATATCCACCCGGAGCCATGCCGGTGATTGCCGGCGCTTGGAGCCGGCAAATCGCCCCAGACACTTGAGCGGCCGATATCCGGCAATGTGCTGAAGACCACGCGCCCGTCGGCGTCAATCAGACTGATCTGGTCCACGGTCTCGGGCTTGAATCGCATGATGTCCTCCATCAAGGTGCGCATCAGAAAATCGGATGAGAGGACCCCAATGAATTGGTTGGTCTTATGGTCAATAACATCGACGGCGATGCGCACCCTGGGGACATGGTTCTGTGAATCGAATTTCAGGTCGCCGATAAAAAAACTGCCCAGGCCGCGGTTCCAGGCGACTTGCCACCACTTCTCGTCGTAGAAGAAAAATTTGTCCGGCCTTTGGCCCAGGCTGGCCACCAAACCGCCGTGGCTGTCGACCAGCAGGATATCATTGTGGAACGTATGGTAACCGCGAAAACGGCTCAATGCCCGGATGGCGGGATTATTGAGATAATCCATGATAAAGGTCTTGTTGTGCCCGGGATCTTTCCAGAGACGATTTTTCGCTTGCAACCGCGCCTGGATGGCGGCACGATCCCCTTCATATTGAGCGTTGGCTTCGGCAAGGCTCTCCTTGAAAACCGGCACCTGTTTCGTCAACAACCGCAGCTTTTGCGTCTGTTCCTCCAGGTGCGAACCGGCCAGCTTGGCGAAATTTTCAGCAATGGTCTGAAAATTACGCCCCACCCGGTTGATCTGGTCCTTGCGAATCTGGCCGATCAACACCCCGGTCACCAGAATGACAACCATCGCGGAAATGCCGGTAATCACCAGCGCATACTGGGTCACCACATTGACACGCATGCCCGCGCCCGGCCGGCGTCTTTTGCGCTGCTGGTAGAAAGACGCAATCAAACAGCATTGGTAAAAAATAAAAAAAACAGCGGATACTTCCCACAGGCGGGCACGCGCCATCGCGCTTCGTATGGGCGTTGGGGGTAAAACAAGATCGAGCAGGATCGTCATCGCCGCGGTAACGAAAATCAGGAACAACACTTTGGGGAGCAGCTTTAGCTGCCCCACCGCGGCAACGAAAAGGGTGATCGAAATCAAGTAGAACGCGCAGATAACCGGGGCGTCACGGATAAACAGCGGCATGAGCACCAGGCAGATCAACAGCGCGCCCACCACCATCCAGGTGGCCCCGGTCAGGTCGCCATCCTTGTTGGCCCGCCGCAATGCCACAATCTGCGCGCTTGCAAAAAAAACGATACATCCACTGTAAAGCAAATAGGCGTAATCGAAATAGGCCCAATAGTAGACCAGCATCTGCAACAGGAGCAGCAACGCCATGACCAGGTGAACCAGCGCCAACCGTGTGAAGGGTGACCAGGAATATTTCAGAACTTCAGATCGCATTACAACTAAAACATTCAAATCTTTCGAAACACTATCATTTTACATTCCCCATCGTAATTGAGGGATTTTGCAGCACACGGGCCCTGGCAGCTTGAACCTGTTCGATGCAGGCCGGCGGAATTTTGTCTTCCCATTCGTGAAACGGAGCCAGGCCCACACCATTATCGCTCAGACTGAAGGTTTGCACACCAGCCTTGAGCCGGCCTTCGGCAAACGCTGTTACCGTCAGGCCGGCCACCACATCCACATTTTTAACGACACTGGTGATCAACGCACTGCCGGCTTCGGGAAATGTCAGATACTGATCCACATCCACCCCCACAGCCATGCGACCGGCCTCCCTGGCCGCCAGCAAGCCTCCCAGACCCGTGTAGCCGCCGGGGCAAAACAACACATCAGCCCCGCGTGAGATAAAATCCATCGCCACCACGCGACCGGTGTTCATATCGTTGAAATCGGGGATATAGCGCTTGTAGGTGACGATATCGGGCTTGACAAAGCGGGCGCCGTTTTGAAATCCCTCCACAAAGCGCACCACCGGCGGGATTTCATAACCGGCCACCGATCCGATGACGCCGGTTTTTGACATGCAGGCGGCCAACGCGCCGGCCAGATAGGCCGGCTGGTCTTCGGCAAAAAGCAGACTGCTGACATTGGCCAGCCCGCCTTGGGGGGTATAACAATCGGTAACGGTTTCCGGGCAGCCGTTGCCGGGCGTATACGCATAATCCATAATCACAAAATGACGCTCCGGATTTCGCAGGGCGGCTTTGGCCGTGGCATTTGCCAGACTGAACCCCACCGTAAATATCAGGTCCGCACCCTCGGCAACCATTTTGTCGATATTGCGTTCGTACATGGCGACGCCTTCGGATACAACATAGCTGAATTCAAGACCGGCGGTCTGCGCCGCCGCCTGCGCCCCCCTGAGGCTGTATTCATTGAAGCCGCGGTCCTTGTCACCGCCGCTGTCCAGCACCATGCCCACCTTGCGCTTTTTGGCCGAAGGATCCTGCGGTCCGCCGCAACCGGCAACCATCAGCGCCATGATAATAACAAAACCAACAACGTGCCTGAAAACAATCAACTTAAATTCTCCCTGCCTCTGGTTTTGAAACGACCGCGTTTGCCTTCCGGCAAGGCCGGAAACACGACGACACCCGCCGGGCGCATGGACCGGTCATCTTGTTCTTATCGGTCAATGTGGTGCAAATCTTGACCGGCAACCATGAACAATCCGATTTTATCTGATGCCCCCTAAGGTAACCACGTCAGGGATCATCCTGTTGGTGGGCACGGCCCACAATCCTAATAGAATGCGGTTACCCTGCCCGGGTGGAAAACTTGACACCCTTTCGTACCGAATGCTAAGTTGATGTCAGCATCAATCAACATCTATCTTGAAATTCAAACACACTCTCAACCGCCCGGCGAACCGATGCACGGCGGTTTTTCATCCGATCACATCCGGTTGCGAATCAATAAATCAGGATCGACTCCGGATCAGCTTCCGATAACCTGAGAACTACTTGCAACGCCGTACCCATCAATTGATAGAAAACCAATCGGGTCCCATACCGATTTCAGAATAGAAAAACCGACAACCATATAAACGATTTGTGGATCACGCTTGCGCAAATACTACCCACTTGTGCCGATCAACCGGAAGCGACTGCAATCCACGATGCATTGAGGAAAGGAGAACCCTATGATCAGCTCTGTTTTGATGGCCCAAATCGGTCCTTTTAAAGGGTTGGATGGTGGACAGCGCGAGAAGATCAAACCGCTGTGCGAAGAGATCCGCTTCAGCGAAGGCGACAAACTGTTTGCCGAGGGCGATGAGGCCACACATGTCTGGATCGTGGTGGAAGGACAAGTCGATCTGCGCCTGGGCATCCCGCCGGGTCACGCCACCGAAGAGCAGACCGTCGATTCGCTGATCGTGCGCAAAAAAGGCGCCGAGGCCCTGTCGATCGGCTGGTCGTGCTTTGTGCCGCCTTACAAAATGCGGCTTTCGGCCTACTGCGCCTCGACCGCGTGCGAAATCGTCCGGATTAGAAAAACCGATTTGCTGAACCTGTTCGAAGGTGATCCTGCAATGGGGTATCAATTCATGTCGCACCTGGTCACCGTCGTGGGACATCGATTTCAGCAACTCCAGGAATTCATGGCCAGAGAAATCGCCGAAAATGTGCTCTATGACGACTAATTGGAAGTTGACGTCTTTCCGGCTGACAGTATTGATTGTCTTTGGCTTGTGGGTACTTTTTTCGGGCCGCTTCGACCCCTTTCATCTGACTGCCGGTTTTATCTGTAGTATTATCGTGGGGCTGATGTCCGGCGATCTGATGTTTACAGCCAGCCCCACCAGAGATATCCTTTTGTTATGGATGCGGTTGGCCGGTTTTCTGCCCTGGCTGTTCTACCAGGTGTTCCGGGCGAACGTGCATGTCCTGTATCTGGCCTTTCATCCACGGCTGGCACAGCGCATCGATCCGCACATCATCGAATTTGACAGCCGGCTGACCAGCGACTACGCCCGCACCACCTTTGCCAATTGCATCACCCTCACCCCCGGCACGATCACAGTAAGTGTGTCGGCAGTGGGCCGCTTCCGGGTTCACTGCATCGATGCCCAATCGGCGGCCGCGCTGCCCGGCGACATGGAAGCGCGCATCGCCAAAGTCTTCGGTGAATAATGGAAGATCTGTTTTTCTACAGCGCCTTGTATCTGAGCATCATCATGTTCCTGCCCCTTTACCGGGCGGTCAGCGGCCCGACCATCCTGGACCGGTTGGTGGGCGTGAACGCCATGGGGAGTAAAACAACCATCTTGCTGATCGTGGTGGGGCTCATCTACGGCCGGGTCGATATGTTTATCGATATCGCCCTGGCCTACGCCCTGCTGAATTTCATCGCCGTGCTGGCGGCATCGCGTTATTTTCACAAAAAAAAAGGCATCGAAGACGAGGAGCAATCCGGCCTATGAACGAATTGATCACGATTATCTGGCTTGGCGGCCTGTTGTTTTTTACCGGCGGCTCGATCGGCATCCTGAGATTCCCGGATTTCTACGCCCGTCTGCACCCGGCCGGCAAACTGGACACCGCCGGGCAGTTTTTGGCGTTATCGGCCGTGGCCCTGTATGTGCTTCAGGATCTGTCCCTGCATACCTTTTTAACCGCCGCCAAACTGATCCTGATTGTCATCTTCGTTTATATCACCGGCCCCACGGCCACCCACGCCATTGTCGATGCCGGCGTGCGTGCGGTCATCGAGCCGTGGGTGCAACCGGAGCGGCGCACATGATCTGGCAGATCGAAATTGTGATTCTGATCAATCTTGTCATCTGCGGCGCGGCCGCATTGATGGTCAAGGATCTGCTTGCCGCCGCCATTCTGTTCGGGGCCTACAGTTTCATGATGTGCCTGCTGTGGGCCATCATGGGCGCGGTGGACGTGGCCTTTACCGAGGCATCGGTGGGTGCCGGCATCAGCACCGTGCTTTTCGTGGCGGCCATCTTCAGAACTTCCCGGAGGACACGCGATTGAAATCTGCGGCCCTTGCCATCGTCATCCTGCTAGGCGGTCTGCTGACGTATGTCAGCCTGGATTTTCCTTCCTGGGGCGACCCCGCGGCCCCGGCCAGCCGGCATGTCTCCCCCCGCTACATTGAAAAAACACTCACCGAAACATCAGTGCCGAATATCGTGACCGCCGTGCTGGCCGACTACCGGGGCTACGACACCATGTTCGAAACCATCGTCATTTTCGCCGCGGCCGTGGCCTGTTTGATCCTGTTGCGCGTCTTTCGGCGGATGCAGGCCCGCCAGGTCATGTACCGCCACACCCCCTCGGGCATTACCCTGATATTTGCCGAAGGGGCGGTGCTGCCGCCCGAATCGAACGTGTTTGAACGCATCGACCTGGACTGGGTGCCCCAGTCGGTAGTGATCAAAACCGCCTGCCGGCTCATCGTCCCTTTCAGCCAGATTTTTGCATTGTATGTGATCGCCCACGGACATCACAGCCCCGGCGGCGGTTTTCAAGGCGGCGTTATCCTGGGGGCTTCGGTCATTCTCTTTGCCCTGTCACACACCCTGCGCAACACCATCGCCCGCTTCAGTGAAAAGCTGGCGGTGGGTCTGTGTGTACTCGGCGTATTCATCTATGCCGGCACCGGCCTTGTGTGCCTGCGGCCGGGCTCAAATTATCTCGACTACAGCGCCCTGGCGCCCCTGCTGCGTCTGGACCCGGTGGCGGCGCGCTCCATGGGAATCCTGATCGTCGAAATCGGTGTCGGCATCGCCGTCATGGCGGTGATGATCCATCTTTACATCAACATCGCCTCGGCGGGTAGACATGATGAAGGCGTTTAGGGGGCAATTAAGAATTGGGAATTAAGATAAGAATTAAGCGTTGAGGATCGGTGTGCAGTTGGCAGTCAAGGCCAGCAACTTAAACAATCCGATGCGTCGAAGCGATGTAGCGCCGGGCGTTAAACCCATAGCCGGCAAGCCAAGAAAAAACAAATAACAATTGAGCACAATTGCATGTTGAAGCCCGATAACAACACGTAGGCTTTTTTGCGATATCGCCTGGATTCCCGCCTGCGCGGGAATGACGACGTGGGTTTTGCCCCGTCGTGTTCAGGCGTCATTCCCGCGCAGGCGGGAATCCAGGAAATGTAACTAGTGTCCATCCGGAAATAGTAGATTTTGGTTCCCGGCAAGGCCCGAGCATTTTTAAAACCGCAGGCATAGCGGGCTATGTCGAGGATTTTAAAAA
>JANQIE010000178.1 GCA_028282295.1 Desulfobacterales bacterium
CGGGTCGAGTGCTTCGAGCAAGGCCGATGAAGGATCGCCCCTGAAATCGGCACCCAACTTGTCAATTTCGTCCATCATAAACACCGGATTAACGGTTCCGGCTTGTTTCAGCCCTTGGATGATGCGGCCGGGCAAGGCACCGATGTAGGTCCGGCGATGCCCCCGGATTTCGGCTTCGTCCCGGATACCGCCGAGCGAAATCCGGATGAATTTGCGTTTCATGGCTTTGGCAATGGCCCGTCCCAGGGAGGTTTTCCCGACTCCCGGCGGCCCCACAAAACACAATATGGGGCCTTTGGATTTGGGATTGAGTTTGCGAACGCTGAGGTACTCCAGGATGCGGTTCTTGATCTTGTCCAAGCCGTAATGATCTTTGTCCAGCACCTTCTTGGCATTTTTGATATCAAGCATGTCCTTGGTGCTCTTGCGCCAGGGCAAATCACACAACCAATCGAGATAGGTGCGGATCACCGAGGACTCGGCAGCATCGGCATGCATTTGATCGAGGCGCCGTAGCTGCTTTAACGCTTCTTTTTGCGCCTCATCGTGCATTTTGGCTTTTTTGATCCGTTTGCGATACTCGGCGATTTCCTGGGCTTTTTCGTCGCTCTCACCGAGTTCACGATTGATGGCGCGCATTTGTTCGCGCAGGAAATAATCGCGTTGATTCTTGGAGATCTCATCTTTGACATCGGATTGGATTTTGGCTTGCATGGCCGACAGTTCGGCTTCGCGGGTAAGAAAGTCATTGACTTTGCGCAGCCGCTCCATCGGGTCGATCGATTCGATCAACTCCTGGGAGTCATCGATTTTCAGCCGCAGATTCGAGGCCACCAGATCCGCCAGTTTACCCGGATCGGTCACTCCGTCCAGGATCGACGACACCTCGCTGGTCAACTCGCCGCGCAATGCCAGTATTTTTTCCGAATGTTCACGGACATTGCGCATCATGGCCTCGGTTTCAAGGTTCAGGTCTTCAACTTCGATTTCCGGGATCAATTCCAGCTTCACCCGGTATAAGGAACGGTGCCGCAGATATTTGACAATGCGGGCCTTGGCGACGCCCTGGACCAGCGCCTTGACGCGGCCGTCGGGCAGTTTGAGCATGCGCAGCACCCGGCCCACGGTACCTACGGAATAAATGTCTTCCGGGGTCGGGCTCTCCACGTTGGAATCTTTTTGGGTTACCAGGAAAATGAAGCTCTCTTTGGCGACGGCTTCATCAACGGCCCGGATGGAGCGTTCGCGGCCTATAAAAAGCGGCAGGAGCATATCCGTAAAAATCACCACATCCCGAACCGGCAACAAAGGCAATATGTCCGGCAGGACGATGTCGCTGCTGTCTTCATCTATAATGCTGATTAAGTCATCCCGATCAGTTTCAGCCATTTTCTCTCCCGCATGGCCGGGTATTCAGCCCTACCCGCCAGCCGTTTTGGTTTGAGTAAAATATAATAATATAGAACATTATTTTTACTTGACAATATATTATTATATTTTTTTATGCTGTATGATTAAATTCTTTTGTCGAGAAATACCGGGGTACGCTCCCGGCCACCTGAATCGTGCCCGTCCGGCAGCGGCAGTTTTCACGCGATGATGCTATTGCCGGGCAAACACAAATCCAAATGCTGTAGAGCAAAAATCCTATGCCTCCTTATTTAACGGAATTTTTCGTGTTTGTATTCGGCTTGTGTATCGGCAGCTTTCTGAATGTATGCATCTACCGTTTGCCGGCGGAAAAATCGATTGTGCACCCAGGTTCCATGTGCCCGGACTGTCAAACACCGATTCGATTTTACGATAATATTCCCGTCTTGAGTTACCTTATTTTAAGGGGCAAGTGCCGGCATTGCCGGGCCGCCGTATCGTTGCGCTATCCCTCAGTGGAACTGTTGACCGGCTTTTTCGCCCTTTGCAGCTACTTGCGGTTCGAAGGTTGGCCGCAGCAAGTGATTTATTTCACCTTTATCGCCGTTTTGCTGACGGTCACTTTTATCGATCTTGATCATCAGATCATCCCCAACGTGATCACCCTGCCGGGCATTCCGATCTTTTTTGCGGCCGCGTTGGCATTACCGGCGCTTTCCTGGTTTGACTCATTTTTGGGCCTGTTGGCCGGCGGCGGCAGTCTATATATTGTGGCAACGCTCTACCGCATGGTGACCGGTGTCGATGGCATGGGGTTCGGAGATATCAAGCTGCTCGCCCTGATCGGCGTGGTTATCGGGTGGAAAGGGGTGATTTTCACCGTCTTTATGGGATCTGCGGTGGGTACCTTGGCCGGGTTGACGGTTATGGCGGTGGGGGCCAAGGGCGGATTGAAACTTAAAATTCCCTTTGGTCCGTTTTTGTCCCTGGGCGCCATCGGTTACCTGTTTTTCGGTCCGGAACTAATCAACTGGTATCTCAATCTCATGCGGTTTTAATAGTGACCGGATACTTCAACACCGGTGTCTCGTAAAAAATGAAGCCCGAATTAAAATTCGGGCTTTTTTAAAACCGGGCAAACCTCTTTGCCATGCATCATTTGCCCGGCGCGCGGGCATTTGGATTCCTGACGACTAAGAAAACATGCAGGCTCTGGCCCGACGGCCGCTTTCTTTTGATTTTTGCCGATAACACTGATGCCATTGTTCATAACTGGTCGCGCACATATCGCACTCGCGCAGTTCCGCCATCAGTTGTTTTTTTTCTATACCGCAACAGTGATGCTCCGGGGTTATTTTTGAACTTGCCATGACACGCCTCCTTTTTCAGCTTTATACAGTTGCCACCAGCCGGGCTCGGGCAGTCAGTGTCCAGTTGGTTTTACGAGATAAAGCACGATTGCCCCTTAAAACCACTAAAGAACTTAAAGGCGCCGGCCAGTATCGGAAGCGCAACGACGAGCCCGACCACAGGCAGAATTGTAAAACTGACAATGGTGAACAAAAGACCGATCACCAAAAGAAACAGACCGACAATAAAATCAAAACCGCGTTCGGCGGCACATCCAAGTTTCAGCATCGCTTGCCTCCTCTCTCATAAAACCGTTGTTCGAATCCGGATATCTCTTAATCCGTCATCTTCGTCAATTCAAACTGGCTGCCTCACTTATTTCGCATTTTACCACATTGTGGCACATCCGAATTATAAACAGAGGTTAAGGCTCGGGCACTAAAAGTCAAGCCGGCTCAATGCGCAGAACAGGGCAATCGCATTCTGCCGGGTGGTTGTCGCCCATTGCGAGTTATCTGGCCGCCGGCGCCCTTTGACATTTTTTTAATTAATAAATAAGATAAGCAAGTTAACACGATATCGAACGGATTTTCATCGTTGTAAGGGCCGCGGAAAAAATAAAATGTCCCAAAGTAAGTTTGCATTCAGGTCCCTTGCGTTCGATTTCAGATCGAACGCAAGGGACCTGAATGCGGACCGGAATTTGGGATATTTTATTTTTCCGCGGCCCTGAAACAGCTCAAAATCAACTCAGAGACAATTTCGAATGCGAATAGCTATTATTGCGGATATCCACGGTAATTATGAAGCCCTGAAAAAAGTTCTGGCGGATATTGACGGTGCGGCCATCGACCGGACGATCAGCCTGGGCGATAATATCGGCTATGGCCCCAGCCCGGAAGCCGTGGTCAAGGAAATCATCGCGCGCCGGATTCCGTCGGTGATCGGTAACCATGAACTGGCAATCAAAAGCCCGAAGTATTCCAAATGGTTCAATCCTCTGGCGCTCGAATCCCTGAAGATTACCCAAACCATGCTTTCACAGGAGACCATCGCCTACATCGAGGCCCTGCAACCATTCTTCTGCGAACACAACTGCCGTTTTGTTCACGGCTTTCCGCCGGATTCTCCCATAAAATATCTGTTTCAAATATCCGATGAACAACTCACCAAAGCCTTTACCCAATTTGACGAACGGCTCTGTTTTGTCGGCCATACCCACCATCTGGAAATGATTTCGTTTGACGGACAAGCCCTCAACCGCATTTATCCCAGCAAAGGTACCGTCGATATCGACCCGTCCAAACGGTACCTGATCAACGTCGGCAGCGTGGGGCAACCCCGCGACGGCAGCAATCAGGCCAAGTATGTCATCTGGGATTCAGAGGCGAACACCATCGAAATCAAATCGACCCCCTATGATATCGCCGCAGTCAGTGAAAAAATAATCGCCGCGGGCATGCCGGCAGCCCATGCCGATCGTCTGTGGTGAGGTGAAGACCGAATAGATACCGTGTCTGATAACCAGACCGATTGCCGTTGCATGGTGATAGGATAAACACTACAAAGGCGCGCCGACAACTTCACGTCATCCGTAAAACCGCTTCATGAAAGTTATTGATCGCGTTGAAACAGGATTCACGGTCTGTCAGGGTGTTTCCGGGTATTATTACGTTTGCAGCGTACGATCAATACCATCGTCGGCACCATGAAAACTTGGAGAAATTTATGGCCTCAAAACAACGCCCGCATATCCGTCGTCTCCTGACCTGTCTGCTTCTTCCCGTACTGATAACCATCGCGGCCTCCGGCAAATTGGACCACCTGCTCGATGCCGCCGGCCTGCACACCATTGCCAAGGTCAACCAAACGTACCTGCAAGCCTCCTCCGACAAAGCCCTGAAGGGCTTCTTGACACTGTCGGTCCTCAAAGTCGGGTTGGCGGTGGTCGAGGGTAGCCAAGTCGGGGTTTCCGTGGGGGTCCGCGCCAGCCTCCAGGTCGGCGATGTCGTTCAGGCAGCCTATGACTATGTGAATCTGGCCTGGCGCACCGTGCTCGTGGGCGCCATCATCCTGCGGGCCACGACCCTCCTGCTCGATTCCGCCGCGGCCGTGGACCATTGGTGCCTGACTATCACACTATCCATGGTCCTCGCGCTGACGCTTTGTGTCTGGATCAAGCCCGGCGCCGTGCGCACCATTCATGTCATCCGCGATGCCGCCGCCTTCTTAACCATTTTGACAATTTCATTTTACTTGTTGTTGCCGTTGTCCGTGATGGGGGGCGCGCAATTATCCCGCACCATCACCCAACCCGGCGTGCACTCAGCCGACCAGGGACTGACCGCCATTCAGCAACAGCTTTTCCCCCAGCAGGGCTTTGCCGAGGATCAGGGGTATCTGACATCGCTCAAGGATGCCAAGGCGCGGATAAAGGAGATTGCCTTCTACCTGAAAAGCGAATCCGAAGAAATGGTCCGCTGGGTCATCAAAATCATCGCGGGGTACGTGTTCGATACGGTTATCTTTCCCCTGGCCATTTTTGTTCTGTTGGTCTGGCTGGTGAAGCTGATTACGCGCTATATCTTTGATATCCGCAATCAACGCAGCCTCAGGCAGGAGTTGGAAAGCCTGTTCGCCAGTTATCTCGGCAAATAAATGCAGAACAACCACACCGTGAAGCAACCACGAAATTCAGCCCCAAAAATACAAAAATTCCGTGGTTTGGAATTGACCAAAATCTTTTCTGACGTTAAAAGAAAATCGACATTAAATGCGGTGAGTTTCGCATCCGATATGAATATCAAATGAATACCGAGGGCTCGCGCAAAAATGTGAAATCATTTCTGCGCGAGCCCCTAGTTCGATTCAAGTGACGTTTTCCCTGTCGCGCTCACTTTTTTTTGGCATCATGCATAAGCGGTTTATCCAAGCGTACGAAAGATTTGTTAAAATTCGCGGTCATCCCCGCGAAATCGCCTTGGGGTTCGCGTTGGGTCTTTTTATTGCCCTGACACCGACCATGGGGCTTCAAATGATGATGGCCTTTTTTTTAGCGGCGGTGTTCAAGTGGAACAAACTCTCCGCCCTGGTCGGCGTTTGGATCACCAATCCGTTCACCGCGCCCTTTATCTATACCGCCACCTATATTTCCGGCGCGCGACTATTGCGAATCAAACAAACCATTCTGCCCTCGGGTGAATGGGATTTGTCGTTACTGATCGAACTAATTAAAAAAACCCCGGAGCTGATTGCCGCCTTGACACTTGGTGGCGTTGTGATCGGGATACCGGTGGCCGTGGCCGGTTATTACGTAGCCTTCATGGCGGTGGACAAATACCAGAGCGACCTCAAGGAACGGCTGACTAAGCATAAACGCCTGCAGCGCAAGCGCCGCAAACAAGAAAAACGCAAGCAGGCCCAACAGGCGGCCAGTGCCTACAAGTTCAAACGCTACAAACGCAAACGACTCAGCGCAAGGGGACCAAAATCGAACGGAATGCAAAAAAATCTTACCAAAACCAGCAAGTTTTTAAGTTACGTGTTGCGGCACAAACCCGAGGCCATCGGCCTGGCCCTCGATCAAAATGGTTGGGCATCGGTTGATGAACTCATCCAACAGGCCCGGACGCACGGCAGGACGATCGACCAACGGCTCATCGCCGAAGTTGTTGCGACCAACGATAAACAACGCTTCAGCCTCAGCGAGGACGGCCGCCGTATTCGCGCCCGGCAAGGCCATTCCATCGACATCGCCTTGGGGCTTGAACCTCAGGCACCACCGAGAATCCTTTTTCACGGCACCGCCACCCGCTTTTTGGATTCGATATTGAAAGCCGGTCTCAAACCCAAAGGCCGACAGCATGTACATCTGTCGCCGGATATCACCACGGCGTTAAAAGTCGGCCAACGGCACGGCAAACCGATTGTAATTCAGGTCCAGGCCGATGCGATGCATCGTGACGGCCTGAGATTTTATCTATCCGAAAACGGTGTCTGGTTGACCGGTCCGGTGCCGGCGCAGTTTCTGACACTCATCGATGAAAAAAAAATTTAAGGGCTCACGCAAAAATAATTTCACATTTTAGGCGCGAGCCCTGCGGGCCGCTATTCGGGCAGTAAATTCATCGCACTGACCGCCTCGTTGACATCGGCCGACCACATGAAAATGCGGTCACACGGCGCCACTTTATAATAGTCCTGGGGATAATAGACTTTACGTGTCGTCATGTCGGCACAATACCGGGTCGTCCAACCACTGCGTTCACGTTTTGAGAGTTTCTTACCGTTGATAACTTTTTTTGTGACCTGAAACAACTTCACACACATCCGAAATTCATAACCGGTGAGCATTTGTGAATCGCCCCAAGCGCCCCGCTGCTGGTCGATTGCTTCCCTGGCTGCCTGCCGGACCATGACAAGATCTTCATAAGCCGGTATATTCGGATAGATGGTGAACGTCGCAGCCCAGCCGGATTGTACCATAAGGTAGTTAAATGAAGCGCGCTGGTCATACGTTAACAACTTTCTTTCCGAAGGCGAATAATAAGGCGCGACATAAGCCAGTAAACGCATGTTCCGGTCAAAGGGCGGTTTGGCGATTTTGACGTATAGTTTTCGTTTGGTGCGTTCTTCACGACTCAACCGGTCTTGCGTCAACTGCGTCAACATCGCGGACGCCTGATTGCCGTGGCTCTCCTGCAGGGTGCCGGCCTGGCCGCCGGCCAGCTTGGGGTGAAGATACTGGGCCAACCCGTCATCGACGGGAGCCTGACCGGACTGCATCCAGCCGGCCAGTTGATCTAAATCGGCATCATATTTGGACGGTTTGCCGTAGTAGTTTTTCTCCGGCGTATCGATGCCCAACATGCGAATGGATGTCGAAATGTGAACCGTGTCGCCGTCGGTCACCCGTAACAGTTTCTTATTCCCCAACGAATCGAGTTCATCCCCACTGGGATCCCAGAAAATGTTTACTGCGGTCATGTTTTCCTCCTTTAATCGGAAGCATCAAATGAAAGGCAAAAGAATGGCATTGTACCTGAAAAAATATGAGTGTCGATTAAACACACATCTCCGGCGCGAAGTCAAAAACAAATCAGATCAGCCAATGCGTTTACGAACGCCCCCTTTGCCGGTAACAATTCTAACTTGACAGTATACAATGTGATTATTTACATTTTTAGATGTAAGGATACCCACAACATACTACTAGCGCCCATCCGGCAATAGTAATTTGGAACACTGACGAGGTTGACCTGAATGCGCCGTAAAGAAATTAACACCCCCAAATCCGAACTCCGCCATCGCATCGACGCGTTGAAGCGCTGTATGGCGGCACACAATATCGATGCGACCCTGATTGTCCAAAATACGGATCTGTTCTATTTTGCCGGCACCATTCAGCAGGGCCAGCTTTACGTTCCGGTTGATGACGTCCCCATCCTGATGGTGCACAAAAGCTATGCCAGGGCCAAGGCGGAATCAGCCATCGACCGCATCGTTCGGCTGAAGAGTCCGCGGCAAATCCCCACCCTGTTGAAAGATCACGGTTATGCCCGCCCCCGATCGCTGGGGCTGGAACTCGACGTGTTGCCGGCCAATCTTTATTTGAGCTATCAAAAACTCTTCGGTAAAACCCAACTAATGGATATCTCCCATGCCGTACGAACGATTCGGTCGGTGAAATCGGATTATGAATTGGCAATTTTGCGGCAAGCTGCCAAACTATCGGACAAGGTGGCCGCCGGGGTGAAAGAATTTCTGGCCGAAGGGCGAACCGAACTCGAGGTGGCCGGTCAAGTGGAAGCCCGGGCGCGCAAACTGGGGCATCAGGGGATTGTACGCATGCGCTTGTTCGGCGCCGAGTTGTTTTACGGTCACCTATTGACCGGGCCGTCGGCGACGGTGCCAAGCTACCTGGCCTCACCCACGGGCGGCCATGGCGCCAGCCGGGCCGTGGCCCAGGGGGCCGGTTTTCGGGTCATCAAACGCAATGAACCGGTCTTGTTTGACTATGTTTTCGCCTACAAGGGCTATATCGCCGACAGTACGCGCATCTTTTCACTGGGTGATCCGCCGGATGAATTACTTCAAGCCCATGAAGACATGTTGGCGCTACAACAGGCTATTTGCGAAACCGCATGCCCGGATGCGGTAAGCGGCGATTTGTATGAAACGGCCATCCAGTATGCCGCCGACCGGGGGTATGCCAACCACTTCATGGGGGCCGATGACGACCGGGTCCGATTTATCGGTCATGGCGTAGGATTGGAATTGGATGAATACCCGTTTTTGGCCAAACGGCAGCAAATGCAATTGGCCAAGGGAATGACTGTCGCGCTGGAACCCAAACTGATTTTTCCGGGTCTGGGGGTTGTTGGTATCGAAAACACGCACGTGGTTACTGACACAGGCTTGGAAGCATTGACCCGCTTTGATAACCGTGTCCAGATTGTCGATTAGGGCCGCGGAAAAAATAAACGCTCAAATACATTTCACCAGGACCGCATCCGCCTGACGATGATCCAGGCGAATTCGGCTCCCGTCTTTTTTTTCGACCACCCAGGTGGATCCACCGTCGATTCGTTCACACATCGTAATCTGCTCGCCGTCCTTCAGGCTCAGGTCTTTGGCGGCAGTTAACACTTTTGCGACCACGCCGCTTCTGCCGCGATGGTAGTAACTTAAGGGGACCGGACGGTCGCCATGATTGCAAATCACGTCCTCCGGGATTTCCGTGCCGTGCGGGTCTTGCTCGGGATGGCCGAGCAGATCGTCCAGATATTCGATGGTACTGGTGTCGTGCATATGTTCCAGATGTTCGGCGCGCTCATGGATTTCCACCTCGGGAATCCCCACATGCTCCAAATAGGTTTCCCATAAGCGGTGCGATCGAATAATCCGCTTGGCCTCTGTACGTCCCTTTTCGGTCAACGCAATCGTGCCATCGTTGAGCGCCAAAAGCCCTTGCAACGCCAGATTTTTCAGACTGCGCCGGCGTTTGGATTGTATTTCGACATGCCTGTCGAGGTCTGACTCCGACAATTGCCCCTGACGGTACAACGCCGCCAGGATATCTTCCATATCCTGCTGAGGGACCATGCGACGCCGTTGCAGCCAACGCGCCAACATGCCGTAGCGCGGCGCAACCAGCAAAACGACCAGAAACTGCAGTGTACAAAAAAGCATGATAGCGCCGCCGCCGGCCGAGTCGAGCCAGATACAAAGATAAAGGCCGCCGACAACGCTGGTGACACCGAACAGCGCACTGAGCATCATCATGCGGTCCAACCGATCGGACAACAGGTAAGCCGTGGCCGCCGGGGTGATCAACAGACCCACCACCAGGATGACGCCCACCATGCTGACGGCACTGACAACCACCAGGGAGACACACGTGGTCAGTACATAGTCGATAAACACCACCGGCAGGCCGATGGACACCGCCATCACGGGATCAAAGCTGGTGATCTGAAAATACCTGAAAAACAGAATAATAATCGACAGCACCGCCGCGGAGGTAATTGCCGAAGCCCAAAGATCGGCATCCGCCACCCCCAGCACATCCCCCATGATAAAATGCATCAGGTCGATATGAATGTAATTGCGGAAGATCGAAACCACCACCACCCCGGCGGCGAACACGCCGGTATACATGATGCCGATGGCCGTATCTTCCTTGATACGCGATACCCGGGAAACAAAACCGATCAGAACCACGGTCAGCACCGCCGCCAGCAGCGACCCGATCAACATGGACGGCGCATGCGCTTCGATACCGAACAGCAACTTCATAAACAGGTAACCACCGGCGACACCGGCAATCAGCGCGTGGGACAAAGCATCGCCCAAAAAGGACATGCGGCGCAACACCACCAAACAACCAACCACGCCGCTGACAATGGCGACCATGCTGCCGCCGATCAGGGACTTCTGGAAGAAGGTTTCCTGCAACGGCCCGAGAAACAAGTTGATCAGGGTATCCATGCCGTTTTAACGCTCCTTCTTGATTAAATTCGAAAAGACCCGCAAGCGGCCTTCGTAAACCTGGCTCAACAAATCTTCCTGCAACACGGCACGCGGCGGGCCGTAGGCATACAATCGCTGTTTGATCAAAATCAAACGGTCGAAGTATTCCCCGGCAGTGGTCAGGTCATGATGAACCACGACCAAAGTTCGTCCCGAGGCTTTGGCATTTTCAAGCACATCCAGAATCGCCCGCTCGGTAGCCGCGTCGACACCGGCGAAGGGCTCGTCCAGCAACAAAATATCGGAACCTTGCGCCAATGCCCGCGCCATGAATACCCGCTGCTGCTGACCGCCCGACAGTTGGCCGATCTGGCGGTCCTTGAATTCGCTCATCCGCACCATTTCCAGGGCTTCGTCCACGATACGCCAATCATCGGGCGAGGGGTCGGTGTACCAGGGGATATGCCCGTAGCGTCCCATCATCGCCACCTCTTTCACGCGGACCGGGAAATCCCAGTCCACGGCGCCCCGCTGGGGAACGTAGGCGACCAATCCCTTGGCTTTCTCGGCGGACACCCCTTGAATGGCTACGGTTCCCATATCCCGTTTTACAAAACCGAGAATTGCCTTGATAAATGTCGACTTACCAGCGCCATTGGGTCCGATGACCCCAATCAACAGCCCTTTCTCGATACTCAGGGTCACATCCAGAAGTGCTGGTTTGGGGCCATAGCTGACAGTTAGATTTTCAACCTGAATGGCTGGCCGGGTGGCTTGTGCGTTAGTGGTCATGGCCGTCCTGCTCCTGTTCAGCTTCAATGGCAAACCGGAACGATTGCGCAATGTTCTCCCCCGGAGCGGCCCAGTAGGTCTGTTCCTTCAGGACCTGCTCATCTTTATAAAGCTGCACTCGTACGGCCTGAGCCCCGTTGGTGGTCTGGAGCGGCGGACTGGCCTGGATAAACAGTTCGTTGGCCCCCACCTTCAAACCATCGGTCAATTCAACCCGAACCGGCTCTCCCGCGATGATGCCCCCGGTCTTCGATATGATCGTATGGGCCCCCAACCGCACGACCAACGCCGCCGGTGATTCACCATCCACCATCAGCGCAAAAGGGTCGGGTTCGGCCGTGAACGTCGTGGTCAGGCTTAAAATGTAACGGCCGGCAGCCTTCTCCAAATGAATCGCTGCTGGCTGCACCATTGCGGCGGTATCGCGCTGTTGCATATAAAACGTCAACCCGCCGACAAACATCCCCCAAATTACCAGCACCCAGATAATACGCACAACCAACGCCCCCTGATTATGAATTGCGGCTTACAAACAAAACGCAATACAGTCGGTCACTTCAGCGCCTCAATGATGGTGAGAACATTTTCCCGCATCATGCCGATATAGGTCTCGCCGGCGGTTCCGGCTTCCCCCATTGAATCCGAATACAAGCTGCCGCCGATTTTCACGCCGGCATCCCGCGCGATTTCACGAATCAATTTAGGATTTACACTGGTCTCCACAAAAACCGCTTTGGCGCCGAAGCTGCGAATCGATTCGATTACCTGTTTGCGACGCTGGGGAGTCATCCCGCCACCGACCTCGCTACCGGTGGACCAACCGACCGGCGCCAAACTCAGGTAGTTGTTCTGGGGATTGAATTTGTACTCGTTGCAAAAATAATTGAAGGCATCGTGGCTGGTTACCAGAATTCGTTTTTGCGGTTCAATTTGATTGACCTGTTCCCGAATCCAGGCATCAAGAACCCTGAGTTGCTGTAGATAAAGCTTGGCCCGGGCTTGATACGTCGATTTACCCTCGGCATCCAGACGGCCCATCGCTTTGACGATATTGTTGACATAAACCGCCGCATTACGGGGTGTAAACCAGGAATGCGGGTCGGCGATTTTCTGGCCGCCTTCTTCAATATCAATCGGTCGTATGCCTTCGGTGCAGGTTACCAGGGGTTTATTGGCATCGCGGGCCAGGGTCGCCATCCAGTTTTTACCTTCCAGATGCATGCCATTTTGTAATGCCAGATCAGCACCCAAGACAGCCTTGGCATCTTGCGGCGTCGGGATATAAGTATGAGGATCGGCACCCGGTGCAAGGATGGATTTGACAACGCAACGGTCGCCGACAATCTGCCGCGCAAAATCGGCAATCTGTGTGGTGGAACAAACCAGGATGGGACGAGACTCGGCAGCGAACGCATGTAGCGATGCGCCCATACATATACCGGTAAGGATCAAGCAGTAGCATAAAAGCTTTTTCATCAGGGCCTCCAACTGTTCTTTCGCTTATTTTTTTATTAATTTCAGTTTGTTATCAAAAAAAATCCGGAAACATTTTAAGGGTGACACTATAATTAAGTTTTGGCCAAATATCAACCAAAGCATCAGGATCTCCAAGGCAATCGCATCTGGAAACCTGGAGAGCACATCCGAAAAAAACAATTAGATAACTGCCTCAAATGCTAAAAACCCGCCAAAACACTCCTCAGAGGTTAAATGACGGGCCATAAAACAAGACCTTACTTATTTTTTTGGTGGATTTTAGTTTCTTTGTGTGTTCAGTGCACATACGCACGCGACTCAAACAAGAAACTAAAGAAATAATGACCAAGGGAGAACCTGCCAGAATGGCGGCCTCCCTTAATCCGAAGAAATGATATGCCTTTATAAAAACTAGCGCTTGGAGAATTGGAAACGGGCACGCGCGCCTTTTTGCCCGTATTTCTTTCGTTCTTTGCAGCGAGGGTCACGCCGGACAAATCCGGCTCTTTTCAACTCTATCCGCAGTTCCGGGTTGGCGACAATGAGGGCTCGTGTGATACCGTGCCGAATCGCCCCGGCTTGCCCGGTAATGCCGCCGCCCAACACACTGATTCTGATATCGTAGGAATCGGCGGTATTGGTCAGTTCCAAAGGTTGTTTAACGATGGCCCGTGCCGTGCCGAACGGGAAATAATTCTCGAACGGACGATTGTTGACGGTAATCTTACCACTGCCCGGCACCAACCAGGTTTTGGCGATGGCGCTTTTGCGTCGGCCGGTAGCGTAAAATTCATTCTCCTTGTTCATGCAACACCCCGATATTTTTTAAGTCGATTTTTGGATTTAGATTTCAAGAACTTCCGGCTGTTGGGCGACGTGCGGATGCTGCTCGCTGGCGTAAACCTTGAGCTTTTTGAAAATTTGACGGCCCAAGCGATTTTTCGGCAGCATGCCCTTGACGGCGAAGCGGACCAGCTCCTCGGGTTTCTTTTCCATGAGCTTGCGGGCCGTGATGCTTTTTAATCCCCCCACGTAACCACTGTGACGATGATATTGCTTTTGATCCCACTTGTTTCCGGTCAAAACCACTTTGTCGGCATTGATGACAATAACGTGGTCCCCCATGTCGACATGGGGGGTGAACAGGGGATTGTGTTTGCCACGTAAACGGGCTGCAACAACCGTCGCCAGTCTGCCGAGAACAGCGTCCTTGGCGTCTACGACCCACCATTTGTTTGATCGATCACTCGCATTTGCACTGTAAGTATATTTTTTCACGGCTCTTCACTCCTCTGTGTTCAGAATCTGGGACTTTTAAATAAATTCAGGCGCGCTGTCAAGCAAAAATTCGTTCAACCGACAGAATTTTCATCCATTTGCGACCGGGTCTCTCATCGCGACATCGCATTGACTTAAATCGTTGAAATCTCTATACAGAAAAAAAGGAATAATGACATGCCGCACCTGGAAATCGAGGTTAAATTTTTTTTGCCACAACTTGATCCCGTTCGTGATCGCCTGCTGCAAATGGGTGCCGTCTCGATGGGGCGACACCGGGAGTACAACCTCCGGTATGAAGATCAGCACCAAAGCCTGTTGCGCCGCAAAGCCCTTTTGCGGTTACGCCGCGATAGCCGTGCCCATTTAACCTTCAAAGCGCCTCCGGCAGTGCCCGACGACCAGTTCAAGGTGCTACAGGAACTCGAGGTTCAAATCAGCGATTTTGACACAATGGATGCCATTTTGCAGGCGCTCGGGTATCATCGCGAACAGGTCTATGAAAAATGGCGCGAAACCCTGACACTGAAGCAACTCAAATGCTGTTTGGATACCATGCCTTTCGGCAATTTCCTTGAATTGGAGGGCTCGCGTGACCGGATACAATCGGTTGCCGAAAAACTGGCTTTGGAATGGCCGGAGCGAATCCTGCAAAACTACCTTGAAATCTTCACCCGACTGAAAAACGAATACAACTTGCCGTTCAACGACGTTACCTTCGCCAACTTTGGAAATCACCCGGTTGACCCGGCCGCTTGCCTGCAACAGTTAAACCGATGACCTTACCAGTACCACCGCGGCAACCGGCGCCCGATTCACTTAAATCAGCGGATTTTACGCTGATGACCATGAATTTGCGCTTTGGCCTGGCTGACGACGGTCCCAATAGCTGGCACCACCGCAAGGCAAGCGTGCAGGCCCTGTTACGGGAACACACCGCTGATTTCATGTGTTTTCAGGAGGTCAATGATTTTCAAGCGGCTTTCTTAACAAAGATTTTGAAGGACTATAAATTGATCGGCCAGAGATGTCCAGCGCCCGATTTCTGGCAAAACAATCTTATTTTTTACCACTCACAATGGACCTGCGAGCAAAGAACACATTTCTTTCTCAGCCCAACACCGGATATTCCAAGCCGTGACCGCGCCAGCAAATGGCCGCGCCAATGCACAATGGGCATGTTCGCCCACGCCGACCGCCGACTGATTTGCACAACTACCCACTTTGACTTTGCGCAAGCAGTGCAACTCAGCAGCGCACGTCTAATCATGAAACGGCTTGAACGCCTGCCCCACAATCTGCCGACCCTGGTCGCGGGCGACTTTAACGCCAC
Source organism: Desulfobacterales bacterium (assembly GCA_028282295.1). GTDB lineage: Bacteria > Desulfobacterota > Desulfobacteria > Desulfobacterales > JANQIE01 > JANQIE01. The sequence goes on from JANQIE010000178.1 coordinate 15,572, forward strand.
ACCGGACAGCCCTGCCCATCGACTGTTCAACGCCACACAAGAAAAGCCCGCCGAGTCGCAATCCACCGGATTCAAAAACGCATTTGCCGGGTCCTATCCCGGGACCTATCATGACTTTACCGGCAAAGTGGCGGGCAAACACATCGATTGGGTGTTATGGCGTGGTGCGTTGCGGTTGGTGTACCGGAAGGTTATCCGGGATGATTTTAACGGCGTTTTTCCCTCGGATCATTATCCCTTGAAGGTCGGCTTTGCATGGATGGATCAATTCTTGTCCGCACCGTCTTCATCTGGTGCGGATTTGTAGCAATGCGTAACATATAGACCGTTTGTGGCGATAAACCGCCCGTTTACGGCAAGTTTGCTCACAGCCGCCCACATCAGGCGGATTGGGGCTCAACTTCCTTGGCTTTGTTGCGCGAAGAAGAAAAAAAACGGCTGCCGGTTTTATTCTCCTTGACTTTGATACAGGTTACTTCCGCATCCAAAATACCGCCGGCTTCGACAACGAGATCCTTGCAGACCACCTTGCCGCTGCAGCTTCCGGTGGATAAAATAATCAACTCGTCCGAGGCGCGAATCTCGCCCTCGAATTTACCGCCGATGGTGATGCTCGACACCTTGGTGTCGGCATACAGCGCGCCCTCCTCGGCCACAATAACACTTTTCCCCTCCAAGGTGCCCTTGATCGTCCCCTTGATAATCAAACGCCCGGTACAATTAATCGTACCATCCATGGTCAAGCCTTTGTCGATTATCGAAAAATGCTTTGCGTCTTTTGCCACGGTTTATCTCCTTGTCATTCCGTGTGGATTGATTTTACATAACTTTCAAGGATTCGCATTTTGCAGATCAACCAACATTTTACCGATATCTTCGCCGTCATAACTTGCGATGACCTTATACCTGCGTCCTTTGCGATCAACCGAATACCGTTTCCAAAGATCGCGGCCGGTGTGAATGGTGTAGCCGCGATCTTCGCCGGTGTTGTTTTGCCGATCTCCCACATACCCTTTAAAGTTCACAATGATATCTTCGGAGTTGCCGATATCGACCACAACATCGATAAGTTCCAGGGCATCGCCTGTCACCAATTTAAGCGCCTCGTTGTTAGCCACCATCCGGGCCTGCCCATTCACCTTGACCTTGAAATGGGTCAGCAACGGCGCCTTGGGCGGTTGGTCTGAAATCCTGACACCATGAGTGGCGCGGGCCAGATTGCGGTCCAGGGTCAAATAGACCCTGCCGCACGGGTAGTAATCTTTGCGCACAACAATCCGGGTGGGGTGAGTGATGCGAATGTTCTTACGGATATCGTTGATGTTGCCAACCCCTTTGATGTCAGCGCTCAGGCCGCGTTCGTAGTTGGCCTCAATATGTGAAACCCGAATAAAATCTCCCGGACTCACGTGCAGTGTCTGTTCGTTTTTCACCACCACCGGCAATGCATCATTGATGGAGATAACCAGATAGTTCAATTTGGGTGCTTTCAGATTCAGCCCCGGTGTCTCCTGGACAATGCCCAAAAGTTCCATGAACGCATTGATGGCCAAGTTATGCTGGCGAACCTTCTCTTCCAAATTCAACGATTTGCTGGTTTCAACGCCGAAAGCCGGTATCCCGCACGTAAACAAGGCATAGTAGGTGGCGGATTTACGCTGCTCCTTGTGCAGGCTGCCCTCTTCCTTGGTGCGGTGATTGTTGAAGTGGAAATGATGGTCCGGGTTGTCGATATCCCGGTTGATCATCAGGGCCACCTTCCGGCCCATTTCACCCAGCTTGAGCGTTTCACCCGATTTCGGATTCACGTAGGTATCACTATCGGCGATGATCGACTGGCCGTACCGTTTGGGATTGCGCAGCTCACTTTTCCACAAAGGCGAGTAGAAACCGGAGCCGTCGTGCAGATTCAGCAAGGCGTTGCTTTCCCGGATCAGTTTTTTCAGGATATCGACAATCTTGGTTTCGTAGGTTGCCCGGCGGTCCTCGGCAAACTTACGGTTCATGTCTTCATTGATTTGGCGTTTTTTCAAAACGATCGACTGGAAATTAGCGCGCGGTACCACAATCAAGTTGCCCCGGGCCAAACTGATATCGGCATAATGGTCGGCGGAAAGAAAGCCTCCGGGTTCATCGCCTTGGATGCCGCCAATCAACATCAGGGTCTTACCCTTTTTTTTGCCATGAATGCGATAAACATTCAGCTCATGATCGGTACCTTCAAAAAACACCGAATGAACCCGTTTTTGCGACCACGCCGTTGCCGGCAGGCCCCCGGAAACAGCCGCCGCCACCATCAAGCCGATCAACAGGTAACACCGCCGAAAGCGCGGTTGGCGTTTTACAAAATAACGTTTATGTAATCCTTGACGAGTCATCTCTATCCATTTAGCCGTAAATCGGTTTACCCCGAATTACCGTGATTGGTTGGTTTGCGATGAATTGGTGGTTTGCTGGCCGGACGTAGTTTGCTCTTCGACGGTATCATCTTCTGCCGGTGGCGTCGACGCCGGCTGATCTTCAGCCGGAAGGGTCGGCCTTGACTCAGCAGGTCCCTCAAGATTATTTCCGGTAGCGATTTGTTCAGTCTCCGCCTGTCCGTTGACCGTATCAACCTGAGCGGCTGCGCCTTTATTCGCCGGTGATGGCACAACCGGCTTTTCCGCCACCGGTTTGGGCGGCGCGGGTGTCGGTTTTACTTGTTGCGCGGTTGGCTTCGGTTTGGGTTTAGGCTTGATAACATTGATGGTCACATCATGATTTTTTTCGAGGATCAGATCCCCTTTTTCCGAGTAGACCAAAACCGTTGCCTGATTAAATTCCTCCGGGTCACGATAACTGACCACGTGAAATTTCACAGTCTTGAAATTGTTGATTTTAAAGTATTGCCCCTTTTTGCGCCCCGACGGTTTACCGTTGGTAAGCTCGACGGTCGGTACCGTCAGCCATTCATTCGGGGGCAATTCATTTCCGTTCAATATCACCACAATGCGGCCTGCCAGGGCTCCGGATGCGGTGCTGGTATTGCGCAGTTTAAATTGCGTGCGGTACGTTTTGCGATCCGCTTCGTACCTGACTTTCAAGTTTTCCACCGAAGCACTCAGCTTTGGTTTTTTCGGCGTCGGTTTAACTTCGGGTACTGCCGCAACGGCCGGCTCAGGTGCTTTGACGGCGGTTTTCTGCGGCTTATTTTTTTTAACCTCAAAAGTCTTTGCATTGACTTGGGAATTGGCCTCGGCCACGGTAATGCGTGACATTAGAATATCTTTTTGATCACGAAGCTCACGCATTTTACTCTTGGATGAATTGAGCGCGGCCACCAGGGTCCGGTTTTCCAGCGATTTGGCTTGATATAAATAATAGAGCCCAACCGCCGCGAGGATCGCCAACAGAAGCACGCTGACGGCAGTGACGGCCAGCCCCTTAAAGTATTTAACGGTTATCACCTTGCCGTGATCACCGATAAAAAACAGGGTCCAACTTTTATCGCGGGTCAGACCGGACGGCAGCTTCCGGTTATTTACATCTTGCGCCATAATTCCCGATAAATCTTCCAACCATCATTCTCTTTTTTCAGAACCAGCTTCTTCCGGCCGACGATTTTATATTGGTCGGATTGATACGTCTGAACAAAAGAGGCCGTGGTTTGTCGCTTGGAATGTCGAATGATCAAATCGTCCTGGGTTACACGGATAAAGCGATATTTGCGATTCAAACGTTTTTTGTAATTGATCCAGGCGCGGCGATTCATGCCCTTGCTGCGAAAATCTTGCGCATAGTATTGGCCGTATCGCCGGATATCCTTGGCCGACCAGGCCGCCAGCCAGTCGCTGATGGTTGCGGCGATATCCTGCTCGCCGAAAAGGCTTTCAGTGATTTTTTCCGCGCCGGCGACCAACGGCTCGGCCACCGCCAACCCCTTGTGCAGTTTCTCCGGATCGACGCCCGGAACGAGTTGATATTCATCGCCGACAATCCGAAGTTGCCCCTCTTCTTCGGCCAGATACAGTTTTTTGCGCGCCACGAAACGGTCCTCCGATTTGACGCGGACATGCAAATCAAAAAGGGCAACATATCGATTCCGGTGCCGGTAGACGGCAAGATCACTGAAGTTTATCTGATAGTCAAAGTTGTGCGCCGCAATATCTTTGCGCAACCGGTTCCAATTCGACCACCACCGGATATCAGGGACATAACCGGGGCTGAAAAAAGAAAGGTATTCATGATAAGTTCCATTTTGAAGCGCGGCCTTCCATTGTTCCATCAGCCCCATAAATTGGTCGCCCGCATGTGTGGCACCGTCTGCGTTCAGGTTTCGCAGACGATCAACAATGATGATCGGCGTCCGGTGCAATTGGATATACGGCGCCACGCGGTCGATGGCATCATTGTTCAGCGTCACGCAACCGTTTGAATCGCGCGGTTTGAGCGGTTTGTTGGTGCCGTGCATCCAGATGGAATTGCCGGTATGCCCCTCCCGGCGATCCAACAGGTTGGGATAATCCATGGGAAAAGCCCGGGTCCCGTAGGTTTCGGACAAGTCCCGCTTGGGATGCTCTTTGATAAAAAAATAAACCCCTTCGGGTGTCTTGCCGTCTCCGCTACGGGTTTTGCGTCCAATATTTTCACCCGTGGAGCAACTGAAACGCATCACCTCGCGAAAACGGCCATCATGCGCATACAAAAAAATCTGTTGAGAGCTCTTCTCGACAACAACCGCATACTGCGTATCCTGCGATCCATCCATCAATACAAAATGCGACAGGATCTTATCGGATTCATTCTGGTCGGATTCATTCTGGTCGGATTCATTCCGGTCCGCCGTGGCGGCCGCAATTACCGACGGTGCGGTGAACAGCATGATGAGCAACACCAAGACAATCTGTCGCATGCGAATCGGCAAATGCCCGGACAACTGTTGTGCTTGTCTGTTCATATGCACACTGATCGTTTCGGCTCGCAAGCCGGTCACGCGTCTCACTTGGTCAAATTTTAGGCCCATAAAATTATTTATCGTAAATACAGAAGGTTAAATAAAAAAGCAACACCATTTACACGGGATCACCGCCCGGCTTCAGCCCAAACACGCTCACCCGCAACCAGCTTCAGCACCCGGGCGGCATCACCGCCGTTGACGGCAATTTCAAGATAGCCGCGACTGCCGAACAGCACCAACGGCTCGCCCTGACCAACATCGGCGTAGGTTCGACTAAGGCCGGTCAGAATGTATCGTCCGACGTGCACCTTTAAACGCTGTCGCGACGGATCCAAGCTGACCCGTTCCAAAGCACGACGATCGATGTTGGTAATTGCGTTGCCGAAGCGATCCACCGCAATGATAGTGCCTTCAAGCCGCCCCCTTGCATCCACCACCGGCGGTTTCAAGTCCAATCGCACCGTCTGGCGGAGTTGAATCTCCGGCCCCAGTTCGGTCAGCGGGAGCCCCCGGCTCAGGTGAGCGGCGATCGGTGCGAAAATATCGCGTCCGTGAAACGTTGCACCGAAATCAGGTAAAAAGTAGGATCTGTCCTCAACGCGGACAATCCGTTCAACCGTATCGCGCGCCAGAATCAGAGACAGCACGCCATTATCCGGCCCCATAAAAATCTGTTTGTCACAAGCCAGGGCCAGAATAGCCCGATCACTTCCGACCCCTGGATCGACCACAACAACATGCACGGTTTGTGCCGGGAAACAAGGCGCATACGCCGGAATCATGTAAGCCGCCTTCTCAATATCCTGCGGCGCGATTTGGTGTGAAATATCGACAATTGTCGCCTGAGGGTGGCCGGAAAGAATAACGCCTTTCATGGCGCCCACATATTCATCGCCGGTCCCGAAATCGGTTAACAGCGTAATTACCTGCATACTCACATTCCGGTTATTGAATTCTCCCCACAACCGACGCATGGCCCGTGCATACAGCATAAAACCGTACACATCGAAAGGGGTGTCAGAATTTAGTCGTTTCGATTGTAAAAAAAAAGGACAGTCCGCCGGACCGGCGCTTGCCGGAGGTGGCACCCACGGCTGTCAGGCTGAGGGCCCGTGAGAATTAAGAATTATGAATTAAAACTTAAGAATTGCGGATGGTGATCATTTATAAATTGTCATCATCCGCAATTCCTAATCTACACTGTTGTGTCAATCAAACAGCTTTTTCTGGGTCGTCACACCCATATGTTTGTAAGCCGCATCACTGGTGCGACGGCCGGCCGAGGTCCTGAGAATCAGGCCGATTTTGAGAAGATACGGTTCGACGACATCGACCAGTGTGTCGGTCTCCTCCTGCAACGTCGCCGCTATCGCTTCGATTCCAACAGGGCCGCCGCGATAAAAATCGATGATGGTTTGAAGATACCGCCGATCCAGGGTCGTCAAGCCCAGTTCGTCCACCCCTTCCAACGAAAGCGCTTTATCGACAGTGGCCGTGTTGATATGTCCGTCGCCCCGAACCTGAGAGTAATCACGCACCCGTTTCAACAGGCGATTGACAATGCGTGGTGTGCCCCGCGAACGCTTGGCCAGTTCCAGCGCACCGCCGTCGTCGATGGTAACATCCAGCAGAGCCGCCGATCGTTTGGTAATTTTTATCAAGTCCTCATTGGTATAAAAATCGAGACTTCGCAAAATACCGAAACGATCCCGCAGGGGCGCGGACAGCAAGCCGACACGTGTTGTAGCGCCGATCAGGGCAAATTGCTTGAGCCGATAACGGTGACTGCGGGCGTGCACCCCCTTATCGAACACGAAATCGACGGCGAAATCCTCCATGGCCGGATACAAAAACTCTTCGACCGCCTTGGGCGTGCGGTGGATCTCGTCCACAAACAGGATATCTCCTTCTTCCAAATGGGTGAGAATGCCGATCAGATCACCGCCCTTTTCCAGGGCCGGCCCCGATGTCAACGTCACATTGACCCCCATCTCGTTGGCAATGATGTGGGCCAGGGTGGTTTTGCCCAATCCGGGAGGGCCGTGAAACAGGACATGGTCCAGCGGCTCCTTGCGCTTCAAAGCCGCCTGGATTGCAATTTTCAGGGTCTCCACGACTTCCGCCTGGCCGACATAATCGTCAAACCGTTGCGGCCGCAAAGACAGAATCTCCGTCTGCTGGTCGTCGGGCAGTTGTTTCCCGCTCAGAAGCCCCGCACTATCGGAGGAATATGAAAGGATGTCGTCCGGCATGTGGTCCATTTGTTGAAATTTGAAACTGGAAGTTTGAAACTTGTAATTGGAATTCTGTCTATTTGAAGAATGGCATCCGGCAACTTCCCAGTTTCAAAATTCAAATTTCGAGTTTCAAGCTTCAAACTCCATATCAGATCTTGCCCATTTTTTCACCCTTGAAGACTTCATCTAGCAAATCTTCCGGAGTTCGGATGTTGTCATTACGTTCAAATGCCTGGGTAATCATGGTGCGCGCCTCATTGTTGCGATAGCCGAGTTGCCCGGCCAGAACCTCCAGCACCTGGCGGGCGATACTTTCCGCGTTCGGGATGGTTGCCGCCGGCAGGTCGGCCTTGCGAATCATGGCGAATTTGCTGACCTTGCCTTCCAATGTCGCCACGATCTTGCGAGCGGTGCGTTCGCCGATCCCCTTGAGCCGGCGCAACGTCGCGACATCTTTGGACTCGATGGCCCGCGCAATATCGCGCACCGGTATGGTCATGGCTTTGACGGCCTTCAAGGGGCCGATCGCCTCCACCGAAATAAACTGTTGGAAAAACTCCTTTTCAGCTTCCAACTGAAACCCGATCAGCGCCGGTTTGGGCTGACGCTCGGTTTGCTGGTAGTAAATATAAAGGGCCAGTTCATCACCGACCTCTTTTTCAGTCAGCGCGGCCATTACATATGCCGGCAACAAAATTTCGTAGCCGACACCGGTGACAAGCAGTAAAACGCGCTCATCCTCTTTTTTTAGTAGTTTGCCTTCAAGATAACCGATCATACCAACTCAAAAAAATAGCGGGTCGACCCGCCGATGGATGTGTTCATATTTTTGAAATATAGGTTTTATAGCGATACAGTCCGATAAGCGCCAATGCCAAGGCATCGGAAATATGAAAAGGTTTTAACGGTTCGGGGTGCCCAATGGCATGCCGCACGGACTGCGCCAATTGCGCTTTACCGGCATTGCCGTTACCGGTCAGGACCTGTTTGGCCTCACGAACCGGCACCTCCAAAGTCGGCACACGGGCCCGAAACCCGGCCAGTTGAATCACACCGCTCACCTTGGCCAGAGTGATACCCGATTGCGGATTGGCTTTTAGTGTGAAGATATCCTCAATGACAAGCAGGTCCGGTGTTTCGCTTTCGAATACCTGCAATAGCTTTGAAAAAATCAGATCCAGCCGAACGGCCAGAGAGAGTGTTTTGGCGGTTTGCACAACACCGAAGGAATAGGTATCAACTTTCAGGTCGGAACCTCTAACCACACCGATGCCGGTTTCCGCCAGTCCCGGATCTATGCCGACGATCTTGATCATCTGCCCGCGCCGCAGTTCCCAATAATCATGTCAAAGCGTTTTGAAGCATTTCAATTAGTCTGTGCCCACCCGCTAGCCATGAGTCATTTCAAGCCTTTTAATTTATCCTTGGCAATTTGAGCTTGCGGCGTTGCCGCGTACTTTCGGATCAGTTCACGCAAAATCAGACGTGCGTTGGCTTTATCGCCGAGCTTCCAGAACGCCAGCCCCTGTTTTAACAGTGCCGCCGGTACCTTGTTGCCCCTGGGGTAGTCGTCGATCACTTTTTGATAGGCCAGAATGGCTTTGCCGAACATCTCTTCACGATAAAGAATCTCCCCCAACCAATACTGGGCGTTATCCGCATTTTCATTTTTCGGATAACGGGTGATAAATTCCTGGAAACCCTCGCGCGCTTCATCCAACTGATTGGCGTCAAACGCATTTTTAGCGTTGTCGTAAACGGTTTGGGCGGTCCGGGTTTTAGCGGACACCGATCTGGAAACCGCTGTTTTGCGGTTGCTCTCGAAATCAAGATATTGCTCCAGGCGGCCTAAGCGATCCTGATCCTGGGTCCGGGCGGCGTGCAATCCTTCCATGTCGGCCAGCCGCTGTCTTTCCGCATTTTCAAGCGCCTTGATTCTGCGATTCAGGTTAAATTCGGTTTCCTCGAGCTTACCTGTCAAAATCCGAATGTCGTTGCGCAACTGCTCCAGGGTCACACTGATATTGGCGGATTGATCCATCAAGCCGCGATTTTTGGCCTGTTCTTTTTGTTGCATCACCGATAGTTCGGATTCAAGTTTACTTTTTTCCTGTTCCAAGGACTCGGCGCGTTTTTCCAGCTCGGTGTTGCGCTCTTCAAGCGACGCCAAGCGATAATCCAGCATAACCACATCATCCTGATGGGCCACGCAACCTGCCGCAACCAAATACATGACCAAAATGATCCATGGCATTTTTTTCATGGCTCGACCTTTATGATGTTGATAGATGAATTTCCTGACGCTCTTGCAAAACAACCTGCAGGCTTCATAAACTATCATGAACCCTGCAGGTTGTCGATACCCCGTCATTCACACTCTCGGCAACGCGACGCTATCGTGCGGTGCCGAATAAAACCGTGCCGATTACTACTCAATCACAAAGTGTGCCCGGCGATTTTTGGCCCATGCTTCCTCATTGCTGTCGCGGTCGACCGGTCTTTCCTCGCCGTAACTGATGGTGGTAATTCGCGAAGACGCAATGCCCAGATTGACCAGAAACGCTTTACAGCTTTCCGCCCGGCGATCACCCAGGGCCAGGTTGTATTCATTGGTGCCGCGTTCATCACAATGCCCTTCTATAATCACGGTGTCATCGGGATTATTGGCCAGCCAGTCGGCTTTCATGCGCAACATGCGCTGGGCGGCCGGCATCAACGACGAACTGTCGAATTCAAAATAGACATCCTCATTCATAAACCGGTTGCGCATGGCCATCCGTTCCCGTTCGTTTATATCTTCGGTATCAATCATCGGCTCGCTCGGCTCCATCGGCTCCTCCGGCGTGGTGGGGGTCGTCACATCGGTGGTGGGGCCGGGTTCGGCGGGTTCGGTGGGTTGTTGAACCTGAGTGCGGCTTTGACATGACACGGTGAGCAACATGCCGGGGAGTATCAAAAGCAACGCTGCCGCGATCCATAATTTTTTCTTCATCTTTTTCCTCCTTTAAAGGTTAAAAAGCAAACCTAATTACTGCCGATTCTTTGTGACCATTTGGGATTGGTTTGTTCGCCCGGCAATGTCAACAAACGTCGCTGATCCGTGCCGGAAGCCGTCATCACATATATCCGCGACGGGCCTTCACGAGTGGAACTGAAAGCGATAAGGCTGCCGTCCGGCGACCAGGTGGGCGCTTCATTCTGCCCGGCGTCCTGGGTAAGTTGAAGCGCCAGGCTGCCGTCAACGCCGATTACATATATATCAAAGACGCCGTTTTGGGAGCCGGTGTAGGCAATATAGTCTCCGCGCGGTGACCAGCTCGGGGTGGTGTTGTAGCGCCCCTCATAGGTCAATCGTTCGGTTCTACCGGTGGCGATGTCTTTAATATAAATTTGGGGCGATCCGCTACGATTCGAAACAAAGGCAATTTTCTTACCGTCCGGTGACCAGGATGGAGAGATGTCGATCCCCCATTTGTTGGTTAACTTCTTAATAATTTTCCCGTTTCCGGTCAACAGATAAATTTCCGGGTCACCTGAAAACGTGAGTGACGCCGCCAATTCGAAACGCCCCGGCATCCAGGCCGGCGTGGCATTGGTGCCGCGCTTGCTGATGACGGCGCCTCGGCGTTGTTTGAGATTTTTAATGTAAATGTCGGGTTTGCCGCGGGCATATGAGGTGTAGGCCAGCCAGCGCCCATCGGATGACCAGGCCGGCGATAAGGCGATGTTTTTGTCGCGCGTAATTTGCCGGGGGGCATGCCCGTCGAATTCACAAACGAAAATCTCTTTTTTACCGGAAACCGTGGAAACAAAAGCGATGCGTGATCCGAAGATGCCCGGCTGGCCGGTTAATTTTAAAATGACTTCATTGCAAAACTTCAGTATCATCCGCCGCTGGTCATCAGCATGGCTTTTGTAGCGCTTGCCAATAAGCAGCTTGCCGGTGAATGTGTCAAACAGGCGCAACTCCATTTCCACTACACCAGCGTTGTAATAAACACCGCCGGTGATCAGTAGCTCGGCGCCAATGGTGGTCCAGTTCCTGAAATTAATGTTAGGGGCAATGATGCCTTTACTGCGAGGATTTTCTAAAAACGCCTCGCGGTTGATGATTTTGAAATAACCTGTAAAGCTAAGTGTTTTGGCCATAAAGTCGGAGGATTCCGTCGAAAGCCGGTTTTCAGTGGCATCACCGGTGATGGCTTTAAAATACGGAGTGGCCAGGGGGATTTTACGCAAGGATGGTTCGTTGATATTGATATAGGCATCGGGCTTCTGCCCAAAAGCGGAAAACGGGGATAAAACGCAGATGACAAGAGACGATATTAAAAACAATTTTAAAGGCATACAAATTCCTTTTGAAAGTTGAAAGCTCGACTTGCCCAGGTTCAATCCTCAGGATCAAAAACAATACCCAAGCTTACAAAGGGTTTCAAGAGCCCCGGCGGATGGCCCGGCAACGGGTCCGATTTCAGAATGGCTCTACGGGCGGAATCATCCAAATGGCTGTTACCGGAACGCTTTTCAAACCAAAGGTCTGTAATTTTACCATTTGGTAGTACTTTCACCTGCACAATCGCTTGCATATTATTACCGGCACCGGCAATCCGCTCGGAAAAGGCCCAGTTTTTCTTGATGTGATTTTGCAGTTGTAAAATATAAACCCGCTCAATGGTAACCTCGCCCTTTCTCCCAAGTCCGCCGCCTCCCGGCACACCCAAGGCACTAGTATTGCCGTTGCTGGTGGGAGCCGCAGGTTTTATATCCGGCTTTTGTGGATTCTTGGCCACCTGTTCCCTAAGCTTAGCCAGGGCTTTTTCGAGTTGCGGCGAGCGCTTCTCCTCAACCTCTTTTTCAACTTTCTGGATCGCTTTCTTAATGGCCCGTTCGGCTTTGAACGTCTTTTTTTTCAGGGACGTTTTCTTTTTTTTGGGTTTCGCCGGTTTGGTCTTGGGCTTTTTGGCCGGTTTCTTCTTGATCGAAACAGCGTCCTTGGGCGGTGTTTTCACCGGTTTGGGTGAGGCGGCCCTGGCGGGCGCTTTTTCCGCGGCCACGGCAACGGTGGTGGGGCTGAGATCCGGTAAGGAAACCAGGTCGACATTGATGACGCCGGACGGAAACCGCCGGTGCTCTTTCTTGAAATCCGGCGTATAGAGCAATAGCGCAAAGAACAGCACATGACAGCAAAACGATATTACCATCGTCACGGTAAAAGCTCCGCGGCTGTCAGGTGCGCCCTGGCGCGAATACGTCTGTGCTTTCATGTAACGGCTCTCAAACGAATCATGTGGTGCTAACTGGTTCCCCTCTGGAAACTCACTACGATTGCTGCCTTTGAACCCAAAGTAAGCCCCCTGAGCAAAAACACCAGCGCCGATGCGCAAACAAACACACCATGCGCTATTTTTTTTGCGCCTTAACCGCCTCTTCAAGGGGCACGGTCAGCATGCCGAGTTTTTCAACGCCGGCATTTTTTACTTCAGCCATCACGCGAACCACCTGTCCGTAAGCCACTTCCTTGTCGGCGCGCAAATAAACCTGTTTGTCTTTACGATTCTCAAGTATTTTTGAAAGTTTTTCTTTCAAAAAATCCATGTCCACTTTCAACTCGTTGATATAAATAAACTGATCGCTGTCGATGCTTATCACCAGATGATCCTGGTCGGACGGCAATGCCTGGGTGGTCGCCTCGGGCAGGGACACATTGACGCCCTGAACCATCATCGGTGCAGTGACCATAAAAATAATCAACAGCACCAACATTACGTCCACAAAGGGCGTCACGTTGATTTCGGACATCAAGCTGTCGCGGTCACCTGCTTTCATGAGCGTCTCTCCTTGATTCTTAAAACATCGCGTTCCACGATGTTGAGAAAATCGGCGGAAAAGCTTTGCAGCTCGGATTCGATCACCCGGATCCGGTTCATGAAAAAATTAAAAGCGATAACCGCCGGAATCGCAACGGCCAGACCGGCGGCGGTGGCGATCAGAGCCTCGGAGATTCCCGGCGCCACGACCGCCAGACTGGCCGAACCTCTTAAACCGATGCTCTGGAAGGAATTCATAATCCCCCAAACCGTACCGAACAGTCCGATGAACGGCGTTGTGTTGCCGGTTGTGGCCAAAAACGGCACGGTCTGGGTCATTCGCGTCACCTCGGTGTTGGAGGCGCGCCGCAAGGCTCGCTTGACATTGTCCATGCCTGCGAACCGGGCGCTCATGGCCGTGCCTTCGGTTTGTTCCGAACCGGTGCTGCTCTTTTGCATCGGCATGCCCGAGCGGCTTAACCGTTTCAGCTCAACAAAACCGATCCGGAAAATGCGCGCCACGGGACTGCCCTGCAACTGCTTGGCTTTGGCAAAGGCATCCGAAAAATCACGGCTCTTCCAAAAATACTCGGTGAAGGTGGCCGACTCTTTGTATGCCCGCCGGATATAGCGGTATTTGACGATAATAATCGCCCACGAGGTAACGGAGAAAAAGAGCAGGGTCAATAACACCAACTGCACCACCAGGCCGGCTTGGCTGATGATATCGACAACATCGATCTGTTCCGGTCCCATTTGACACTCTCCATTGAAACTTTTTTTGGATAAGGACTAAACGATGGAATATACAGAATAAAACGACCGCAACGGCCGTATTTGGAATTGGTAATCTATAAAAGGTAGTCCGGGGTGTCAAGCGGTTTGCCCCCTGGCATTTAAAAGTTTACACTTGTTTTACACAACCACCGCACCGGGCGCACCACACACCGCCAAGCACGCGGTTTTGGCAAATACGTCCCCTCTTTATTTTTATCTTCGTAATTATAGTAGGTTAGCCGGTATTTTAGGTTGAATCGAATACAAAAAAATGTTACCTTGCACCGTTTTCTTCGCATCTTACTATTAAAAAACATTTACCCACGACACCTTATCGATGAATATCGCCAACTTGCTGTTTGAAGCCAAAATGTTGAAGCGGATTCCCCGTTCCGGATTCCAATTTTTGGGCGCCGGCAAAGCATCGGTCGCCGATCACTCCCACCTGACCACGTTTATCGCTTACACCATGGCGCAAATGCGCCCGGATGTGGATGCGTTGCGTCTGATCAGCATGTGCCTGGTTCACGATCTGCCGGAAGCACGCATCGGCGACCTGAACTATGTGCAAAAAAAATATGTGGCCGCGGATGAACACAAGGCCGTGGCCGACACCATTCGCAAAGTACCGTTTGGTCAATCGATCGAAGCGTTGATCCTGGAATTCAACGCGGCTCAAACACCGGAGGCGCGCCTGGCCCGCGATGCGGACCAGCTTTCGTTTATTCTGGAGTTAAAAGCTCTGATTGACGCCGGCTATGAACCGGCGCAGAAATGGCTGCAGGGTGTGCTCCCCCGTTTACAAACCAAAACCGGCAAGAAAATTGCGGATGACATAATCAAGACCGCTTGTGACGAGTGGTGGCTGAGCGATCTGGCCGACTGAGGGCCCGCGCAAAAATAATGTCACTTTTTTGGTGCGAGCCCCAAAGCCTTTCCCTTTAAAAGGTCACCATCGACGCTCGAATCTGTAGGAAGCATACTCCGACCCGACAAACCGGCTTTCCAGGCCGGATTTCCAGTTGCACCGATCCGATACCGGGTAGGCGGAATTTCATCACCGAATGGCGGATATTGGTCATTCGCGGCAATGTCACAAAATCAGTAAACCCTTTTTCCTAAATATTTTTAACCGATTGAACGCCGGTTAAAATTGGAATGCGAATTGCTGATTGCATACCCCCTGGCCAACAATGCCGTTTCCCGCAGGAACACAGGATACGGCTGAACCAACTTAAATGGAGGACATAATGAACTGGGTTACCTCAACCTTTGGCTCTTCAATTGGCAAAAAGGTCTTGATGGCAGTCACCGGCCTGGCCTTTTGCGGTTTCCTGGCCGCCCACCTGGCGGGCAATCTAACGATCTACGGAGGAAAGGACGCATTTAACGCGTATGCCGAAAAACTGCACGCCTTGGGTCCGGTTTTAACGGCCGCCGAACTGGGGTTGCTGCTGTTTGCGCTGATCCATATCCTCACCGGCTTGACGTTGTTTTACCAGAACTTCAAATCCCGGCCGGTGCGCTATAAGGTGAACAAGCGTGCCGGCGGCCGGACACTCGGGTCCGGGACCATGCCCTATACCGGCTTGCTGCTGCTTTGTTTCGTGGTTTTCCATTTATTGAATTTCAGTTTTGTCGATAAAACCGGAACGACAATTTTTGCGATTGTCTCGAAGGCTTTTGCTAATCCGCTGTATGTGCTGGTGTACATTTTCGCCATGATTGTGGCGGCGGTTCATGTCAGTCACGGGTTTTGGAGCGCCTTTCAAACCATCGGCGCCAGTCATCCCAAATACATGCCGCTTGTTAAGGGTATCGGACTCGTTTTCAGCCTGATCATTGGGATAGGGTTCGGCTTCCTGCCGATTTATATCTCATTTATCGCATAGAAAGGATTCGTTATGACGCTTGATGCTAAAATCCCCGGTGGCCCCGTTGCTGAGAAATGGGACCGACACCGTTTTGAACTGAAATTGGTGAACCCCGCCAACAAACGCAAATTCACCGTCATCGTCGTCGGCTCCGGTCTGGCCGGCGGCAGCGCGGCCGCATCGCTGGCTGAGCTGGGTTACGATGTGAAATGTTTTTGCATCCAGGACAGCCCGCGCCGGGCCCACAGCATCGCGGCCCAGGGCGGCATCAATGCCGCCAAAAACTACCCCAATGACGGCGACAGTATCTGGCGGCTGTTCTACGACACGGTCAAGGGCGGCGATTTCAGGGCCCGCGAGGCCAACGTCTATCGCCTGGCCCAGGTCAGCAACAACATCATCGACCAATGCGTGGCCCAGGGCATCCCCTTTGCCCGCGACTACGGCGGCCTGCTGGCCAACCGCAGTTTCGGCGGCGCCCAGGTCTCCCGCACCTTCTATGCCCGGGGGCAAACCGGACAACAATTGTTGCTGGGTTGCTACAGCGCCTTGTCACGCCAGATCGGCCTGGGCAAGGTCGCAATGTTCACCCGCCGGGAGATGCTCGAACTGGTGGTGGTCAACGACCGCGCCAGGGGCATCATCACCCGCAACCTGATCAACGGCGACATCGAAAGCCATGCCGCCGATGCGGTGGTCCTGGCAACCGGTGGCTACGGCAATGTGTTTTTTCTGTCCACCAACGCCATGGGGTCCAACGTCACCGCCGCCTACCGGGCGCATAAAAAGGGCGCCTTTTTCGGCAATCCGTGTTTTACCCAGATTCACCCCACCTGCATCCCGGTGCATGGCACCTATCAATCCAAACTGACTCTGATGAGCGAAAGCCTGCGCAACGACGGCCGGGTCTGGGTGCCGAAAAACCCCGGCGACAAACGCCCGCCACACCAAATCCCGGAATCCGAACGCAACTACTACCTGGAAGAAAAATACCCCAGCTTCGGCAACCTCGTGCCCCGCGATGTGGCCTCGCGCAATGCCAAGGAGCAATGCGATCACGGCAAAGGCGTCGGCGATACCGGTCTGGCGGTGTACCTGGATTTTGCCGACGCGATCAAGCGCGACGGCCATGATGTCATCGCCAAAAAATACGGCAACCTGTTTCAGATGTATGCAAAGATCACGGCCGACAATCCCTATGAAACACCGATGATGATCTATCCGGCGGTCCACTACACCATGGGCGGCTTGTGGGTCGATTACAACCTGATGAGCACCGTGGACGGCCTGTTTGTATTGGGCGAAGCCAATTTTTCCGACCACGGCGCCAACCGGCTGGGCGCCAGCGCCTTGATGCAGGGGCTGGCCGACGGCTACTTTGTTCTGCCGTACACCATCGGCGGCTATCTGGCCGGCATCACCCCGGCGCAGGTCGGTACCGGTCACCAGGCCTTCAAGGACGCCACCCAGGCCACCAAGGAACGGATTCACAAACTGTTGACGATCAACGGCAACCGGACCGTCGATGATATCCATCGCGAACTCGGTCTGATCATGTGGGACTACTGCGGCATGGGCCGCAAGGACGACGGCCTCAAACTGGCCCGTACCAAAATCCAGGCCCTGCGTGAAGAGTTCTGGGAGAATGTCAACGTGCCCGGCAGCGACAAGGATTTGAACCAGAGCCTGGAACGTGCCGGACGGGTGGCCGATTTTCTCGAATTCGGCGAATTGATGGTCGTCGATGCGCTACACCGCCGTGAATCCTGCGGCGGCCATTTCAACGAAGCCTTTCAGACCGAAGAAAACGAAGCACTGCGCGATGACGCCAATTTTTGCTACGTCGCCGCCTGGCAATATCAGGACACCGACAAAGATCCGGTGCTGCATAAAGAGCCCCTGAATTTCGAAAACGTCGAGTTAACGCAAAGGAGCTACAAGTGAGCAAATCGATCAATTTAACGCTTAAAGTCTGGCGTCAGAAAGGTCCCGGCGTCAAAGGGCGTCTTGAAACCTACCATGCCGGAAATATATCCACCGACATGTCTTTTTTGGAAATGATCGACGTCATCAACGAACAGTTGACCAAAGACGGCAAGGAACCGATCGCCTTTGACCATGATTGCCGCGAGGGCATTTGCGGTACCTGCGGCTGTGTCGTCAACGGCCGCGCCCATGGTCCCGAGGCCGGCACAACCCTGTGCCAACTGCACATGCGGCACTTTGACGACGGCGACACGGTGGTCGTGGAACCGTGGCGATCGCGCGCATTTAAGGTGATCAAGGATTTGATCGTCGATCGCAGCGCCTTTGACAAACTGATCCAGGCCGGCGGGTTTGTTTCCGTCAACACCGGCGGCGCCCAGGATGCCAACGCCATTTTGATTCCGGCCGAGGTGGCCGAGGAAGCCATGGATGCGGCCCAATGCATCGGCTGCGGCGCGTGTGTGGCCTCCTGCCCCAATGCGTCGGCCATGCTGTTCGTGGGCGCCAAGGTATCCCAACTGGCGTTGCTGCCCCAGGGCAAACCCGAGGCGGCCAAGCGGGTTAACACCATGGTTCGTACCATGGACGCCCTGGGATTCGGCAACTGCACCAATGAACGCGAATGCGAAGCCGAGTGCCCCAAGGAGATATCGATCACCCATATCGCACGCATGAACCGCGAGTTTCTCAAAGCCGGCCTGACCGCCGGCGAGAAATAGCGCCACACACACCGGTTCACGCGTATCCTCGCCCCTATGTTGCCGCGACCGGATCTGCTCAAAGATCCGGCCGCGGTTTTTTTTTGGGACCTTTTCCCCTACCCCGGTACCACCGTTCAATCAATGCCGCAGACGAGCACTGCAACACGCCGCTCTATCTCACCAACCATTTGTTATTATTGAAATATCGGAACATACAATTTACCTGTTTTTTACTCAAGAAAACCGTGGCTGCGGTCGATATCCCAAATACGGAAGGCCGTAAGGGCTCGCGCAAAAATAATTTTACATTTTATGCCTGAGCCCTAAGCGCGCCTCAACCAAAGCAGGTTGAATAAAAATGAATTCAAGATCCAACCATCCAAAAGCCAAGATATTGTGTGTCGATGATGACCGCAATATTTTGCATCTTTATACGCGTTTTCTCGAGCAGGCGGGCTATGAGGTGCAAACCGCCCCCAACGCGTCGCAAGGCTTCGAAGCCGCGCTCGACTTCAGGCCCGACCTGATTGTCAGCGACGTGGTGATGCCGGAGGAAACTGGTTACGATTTTTGCCGCCGGGTGCGCAATCATCCGGATTTGGCCAAATGCATTTTTATTTTATCCTCCGCCCAACTCAAGGACTCCGACGATGCCATCAAGGGGCTGGATGAGGGCGCCGACGACTATCTGTACAAACCGGTGAGGCGGGCCGCATTGCTGGCCAAGATCAGAAATTTTGTCCGCATCAAGCAACTCCAGGATTCCTTGGTGGCGACCAATCGCAAGCTGAATGAAACTGTGGGCGAATTGAAAATTTACAAAGCCGAACTTGAGCGTAAAAACGCGGAATTGAATAATGAGAAACAGATCCTGGAAAACTCGCTCAAACAGATTTCGCTCCTGGTGAAAGAGCGCGAGGCGACCAATCAGCAACTCGAGGCGCTCAACCGAACCCGGGAAGACAATTTCCAGAGCCTGATCACCATCCTGGCAACGCTGCAGGAGGCCAAACGCCAATACCACCGCGGTCATACGGAAAAAGTTGCCGAGATCGCCTCGTTTATCGCAACGCAATTGCAATTGGCCCCCAGTGAAGTGGAGGATATCGAAATCGCCTCCCGTTTGCATGAAATCGGCAAACTGGCCCTGCCGGATGAATTGACCATGAAAAACCCCGAAGCGTACACCGAACGCGACCGCGGGTTTTTGAGTCAACATCCGGTAAAAGGCGCCGACCTTCTGGAAAACTACGCCGGCTTTCAGAACATTGCCCGGATCATCCGGCACTATCATGAAAACATCGACGGCACCGGTATTCCGGACGGCCTGAAAGGAGAGGCCATCCCGATCGGCTCGCGCATTATCGCCCTGGCGGGTATTTTCGACAATATTGTCTACCGCAAAAAAGGCGGCACCATCGACGAGGCCTTTCAAGTGATTGAAGCCAAGGCCGGCTCCCGGTTCGATCCCCAGCTTGTTTTTTATTTGCACAAATACGCCATGGCCTATCCGCCCGACGATACGCCCAATGCCATGAAGGCCGTGAGTTTATACGATCTTAAGCCGGGGATGATACTTGCCGCCGGGGTGTTCTCCAAAAACGGAATGAAACTGCTGCCGTTGGACTCGGTCCTGTCGGAAGCGTCGATCGGGCAAATTGCACAGTACCATCGAACCGATCCTCTTGAAGAAATCGTCTTCATTAGAATCGATTGAACCGGAATGAATAAATGGATTTAGCTACAATCATCGGATTTGTTTCCGGAATCGGCCTGGTTGTCGTTTCCATCCTGATGGGCAGCGGATTAGGACTGTTCGTGAATATTCCCTCAATGATGATCGTGGGGGGCGGCACCCTGGCCGCGACCATGATCAGTTATCCCATGCAGGAATTTTTAATGGTCATCGGTTTGTTTATCCGGGTGTTCATTTTCAAGATTCAGAATACCGAGGAAATCATTAAAAACCTGGTCGATATTTCCAACAAAGCGCGCAAGGGCGGCTTGCTCTCCATTGAAAGCGAACTGGGCAAGGTCAAGGACCCGTTCATGCAAAAGGCGCTTCAGATGTCCGTGGACGGCGTGCAGACCTTGGCCATTGCGGCAATCATGCAAAAAGAAATCTCCATGCTCCAAAAAACGCACAAAATCGGCTGGGAGATCTTCGGTTCCATGGGTTCTTACGCCCCGGCCTTCGGCATGGTGGGCACCCTGATCGGTCTGGTCCAGATGCTGGCCACGCTGGACGATCCGTCCACCATCGGCCCGAAAATGGCCGTGGCCATGATCACGACCTTTTACGGCGCGTTGGTCGCCAACCTGTTTTTTATTCCCATGTCGGCCAAACTCAAGCGACGTTCCGATGAAGAAACCATGAACATGAAACTGGTCTTCGAGGGGGTGGTTTCAATTCGCGAGGGCGAGCATCCACGAATCATGGAAGACAAGCTGAACGTTTACCTTTCGGCCAACAACAACAAAGGCAAGGGCAAGGCCAAAGGCAAGGGCGGCAAAAAATAGCGCAATTTAACCATGGCGGCAGAGCAATCAGCACAAAAAAACGAAGCGGCTGAATCCGGTCAGAGCCGGGACATGGCCTTGGAGGAAGAGGTCGAGGAGAGCGGAGAGTCCGGCGGCGGTGAATGGATCATGACTTACGCCGACCTGGTCACGCTGCTGTTCGCCTTTTTTGTCCTGCTATACTCCATGAGCAGTGTTCAGCAGGAATCTTTCAAGGAACTGGTCCAGTCATTGAAAAGCGCCCTGGGCGTGCAGCAGGTCCCGGAGGCCGGCACGCGCGAAGGGCTCACCATGGTTCAAAACCAGGAGCAGGAGCCGGACGAGGCGCCGCAGGAGAATCAGGCGGTGGACGAGGCCGGCAACATGGTGCAAAAAGAACTCGACGAGATCACCTCCGAGGTACGCGAACTGATCATGTTCAATCGTCTGGGCGGCAAGGTCAAGGTCAACCAGGACGGCGGCGGTGCCACCATCACCATCTCCGATCTGGTGCTGTTTCCCGCCGGCAATGCGTCGATGACCAACCAGGGCGTTGCCATCATGAACAAAATCACCGATATCCTCAGCCAGTTCCCGTATCACATCAAGGTGGCCGGGCATACCGACAACATCCCCATCAAAACCGCCAAATACGCCTCAAATTGGGAACTTTCCTCCAGCCGGGCCTGCGAAGTCGTTCGGTTCTTGATCTCCGAAGGCATCGATCCTAAAATGCTGTCCGCGGAAGGTTTTGCCGAATTCAAACCGATCGCCTCCAATGAAACCGCCGCAGGCCGCGCCAAAAACCGCCGCGTGGAGATTATCTACGAGCGCAACGCCGTTGCCAGGCAAGTGAAGGAAGTTTCCAATTATTGATTGATGAACGCTGACAACAATCTGTTGATATGCCACCAAGGTGCCCTGGGGGATCTGATAACTATTTTCCCGATCCTCGAATGCCTGCAAAAACACGGCGCCGTTGTGACGTTGGTATGCCAGGCCCAGTGGCGCCGTCTGCCGATGGCGTTGAAGCTTGCAAAAACTACCCTGGCAACCGAAACAGCCTTGTTTGCCGAACTTCACGCACCAACACCCCAAACGGATCTGCCGGACCAATTGCAGACGTTCCTGAACCGGTTTGAGCGTATTTTGTGCCTCACCTTTTTCAACCGGGCGGTTGCGCGCCTGATGTCCGTTTATCCCGAAAAAGTGTTACACATCCCGCCGCGTCCGCCCGCGGCACAGCGCATTCCGGTGCTCGATTTTCTGGTCACGCGTCTTCGGGCCGCAGGTTGGCTGAATGAAATCGATCGCACGCGGATACATTCCCCGCGAACTCGCGTCGCCTCATACTGTTCGGATAACGCGGATTATAAATCCCGCGTGGTCTTGCATCCCGGCGCCGGCAGCCGTCTCAAGATGTGGCCGGTAAAACGATTTGCGGCCCTTGCGCGCTCACTGCAAGCAGACGGATTGCAACCCCTTTGGATATTCGGCCCGGCCGAAAAAAAACTGTATGAGCGATTCACCCACCGACATACAGACCAGCCCGCCCGCTTCATCACGGATGTCGAATCTCTTCTAGATCAACTTTGCCAAGCCGGCGGGTTTATCGGCAACGATTCAGGCAGCGGCCACTTGGCCGCTTATTTAGGTCAGCCGACCGTAGTTGTTTTTGGTCCCTCCGACCCCGAACGCTGGACACCCTTTGGTCCATTCGTGAAAACTGTTGCCCCGAATCCCCCCTGTGGGCCGTGCCAGGAAACACATACCGGCGATTGCCATGCGGACACCGCCGCACCTGCCTGCCTGGAAATGACGAGGTATGAAGACGTGTATCGAATTTTTCATACGCTCTACAAATCAGCGAATCGTTTAACCAACCTTTAACCGGCGCCTAACGACAGAATGACAAGGCCGCGCTACCGTGGCGACAATGTTACCGCGGATGGACACGGTCTGCGGATGGACACGGTCTAAGGAAAGGGCCTTATAGCCTGGGAGTTTCAACTATCAAAATGAGGCCCATCCCCTATTTACAATTGAACGGATAAGCGGAAAGTTATAGTCACTTTTTTTCCGCGCGTCCCCCTGTCCATCACGTGCGGTCGCTTTGCAGATGGGATTGTCGCCGGCTAATCCGCCAGCCGTTAACGTCATCAATTAGTGCCCATCCGGAAATAGTAGATTCTGGTTCCTGGCAAGGCCCGAGCATTTTTAAAACCGCAGGCATAGCGCGCTATGTCGAGGATTTTAAAAATGCGAGAACGCCGTCAGGGGCCAAAAGATGCTATTTCCGGATGGGCACCAATTACGAATGCTGGATTCAAATTTGCACGTTCGCCGTAGTTCGGCTCCCACCTAAAAGGCCTTTTCAGCGATTGCGTTATATAAAATCGACTCAATTAATCTAATTGAGGATGAACATCTTCTGATGGGCCTAAACTGAAAAAAAAAGCTACATTGTGTTTTCCAGACCAGTGGATCTGTTTTTGGTAGTTCTGATTCTCGAATTTCAATCGTGTTCGACGTTGGTTATTTTCCATTATTTGCCTCGCTCTTAGGGCTTGCGCAAAAAAAATTCACATTTTAGGCGCCCGGATTTAGGTCAGGTTGGTTCGATCGAGGGGCCAAAGCCGCAACCATAGCGAGCTATGGCGAGGATTTTGGGACCGAAGACCGGGCCAAAATGGCCTGAAGCCGGGATGCGTAAAATGGGAAATTATTTTTGCGCAAGCCCTCAGGAGCAATGCGGCCTTATAGTGCTTCAACCATTTCAACAAGGAGCCAAGAATGGAAACATGCACGATTTTAGCGACCGGCAGTTATTTGCCGCATCACATTGTCCGCAATGAGGACCTGACCCAATTCCCTCCCACCACCACCAAACTAATTGCACTGAAAACCGGGGTTTTGAGCCGCCGCCAGGCCGATGCGCACCAATGCACCTCCGACCTGGCCCTTGAAGCCGCGCAACGCTGCCTTGCCAAAAGCGATTTCCCACCGGAACGCATCCAGGGCATCATTGTTTCGACGTCTTCACCGGACCGGATGCAACCGGCCACCGCCACCGCCGTGCAGCACCGCCTGGGCGCCGTGAACGCCTTTGCCTTCGACATCAATTCCGTCTGCTCGGGCAGCGTCTACGGCATCAGCCTGGCCGACGCATTAATACTGTCAGGACGCTACGATGCCATCCTTTTAATTGCGTCTGAAGTTTATTCCAGAATATTGAACAAAAAAGATTTCTCCACCTATCCCTACTTCGGCGACGGCGCCGGTGCGATTCTCTTTCATGCCAGCAATGCCGAAAAGGGCGTATTGCATTCGTGTTTACGGACCGACGGAAGCGGCAGGGATGTCATCTGTGTGCCGGGGGGCGGCACCATGCTGCCATTCGACCAGATTGAACGCCCCGAAGCCGCGCAGTTTCGCATGAAAGGCAAGGCGGTTTTCGAGTTTGCCGTGAGTCAGGGGACGGCCGTCATCCGCCAACTCGTCGAAGAGGCCGATGTCGACCTGGAAGCCATTCAAGGATTTATCTGTCATCAGGCCAACATCAACATCATTCAGGCCCTGTCCACCAACCTGGACATTGCAGTCGATAAATTCTTCGTCAATCTGGACAAGTACGGCAACACCGCCAGCGCGTCGGTCCTGATCGCCCTGGACGAAGCCATTGCCGCGGGTCATGTCGGCCCCGGTGATCTGGTGGTTACCTGCGCGTTCGGCGGGGGCTTGTCTTGGGGAGCGAACTTGATTCGCCTTTAGGGCTTGCGCAAGAATAATTTCCATCCAACACTTCACAAATCAGGGAGGCTTACATGAACGGAGCAGTGATGACCATCAAAGAAGGATTGCAGGAAATTTTTCCGGATCTGGAAGATCTGGAAATCACCTTTGACACCACGTTGGCCGATGTTCCCGATTGGGATTCAATGGCCGCAGTCAATCTGCAAATGTATTTGCAGGATGCCTTCCAGAAAGAAATTCCGGAAGAACTGCTGGTGGGTGAAACCACCATTAATGAAATCGTCACGTTTGTCGGGAGACCAAACTAAGTGGACCCACACCCCCAACAACCAACCTTGCCGTCAATGGCGGCTTACTTTGCACGCCTGAGTGAATCGTGGGGACACTTCTGGCAACAAGTCGCAGTGTCCCCTTCTTCTCCTTTGGCGCCCGAACCGGACCTGATCAAAAGTCAACAACTTGTAATCAAACAGCTCGCCGATGAACAGCTCACCGACGAGGAGAAAAAACGCCTGGTCGACTTGACCAACCAGAATGCGAAAACGGCGCGCAACTATCACAAACTGTTCATCGCCTGGCTGCACAAAACCCTTGTGACCGACGCATCAAAGAACAGTGCCGTCCATCAACAGCATTTATTCTGGCTGGCCCAGATTGCCAATGCCCTGGCCCCTGAAAACTTCTTCTGGACCAACCCGATGGTCATGCGCCGCTTTATCCAGAGCAAGGGGGCCAGCCTGCTTAACGGTTACACCCAATGGTTCGAGGACTACCGAACCGGCGCCGACACCGTGCGCATGACCGACCAGGAAGCATTCAAGGTCGGACACAACATCGCCACAACCCCGGGACGGGTGGTCTACCGCAACGCGCTGATGGAATTGATCCAGTATGAACCGAGCACGGCCGTCACCCACCGCCTGCCGGTTGTCCTGATCCAACCCTGGATCAACAAATATTACATCTTCGATCTCAACGAGACCAAAAGCCTGGTCCGCTTCCTGCGCGATAGCGGCTTTACCGTGTTTATCACCAGTTGGAAGAATCCGGACAGCGGCATGCACCACATCGGTTTCGACGACTATCTGAAGATGGGAGCACTTCAGGCCGTAAAGGTCGCCCAAACCATCTGCAACGTGGCCCGGGTGCATGCCGCGGGCTACTGCATCGGCGGCACACTGCTGGCCGGTCTGTTGGCCTGGCTCAACGGCAACGGCGGTTCCGGCAACACCTCGCCGGTGGCGCATGCATCCTTGTTTTCAACCATGGTCGACTACAGCGAACCTGGCGAACTGGGTGTTTACATCAATGAGGCAACCCTGCGCTATGTGGAAGAAATGATGCACATCGACGGGTATCTGGATGGCCGCTACATCGCACTGGCGTTTCGTCTGCTGCGGTCGAACAGCCTGATCTGGCGCAACTATGTGCATGCCTATCTGATGGGCAACAAAGCACCCCGCTCCGAAGTACTTTACTGGAACAGCGACAGCACGCGGTTGCCGGAGAAGATGTGCCGTTTTTACTTACGCGAGTTTTACTTCAACAACAAGCTGGCCCAAACCGACGCCCTCACCCTTGCCGGACGCCCCATCGCCTTAAACCGCATCAAACAGCCGCTCTATGCGGTGGGGGCGCTGCAGGACCACATCTGCCCCTGGCCGGCCACATTCAAAATCCGGCGCCATGCCAAAGGCCCGGTCCGCTACGTGTTGACCACCGAGGGGCACATCACCGGTTTTGTGAACCCACCCAGTGAACGCTCGAAAATGAAGTACTGGGTCAACGGCCGCCGCAGCAAGGCGACCCCACAGAACTGGCTGACGCAACAAACAGCCCGCAAAGGGTCCTGGTGGCAGGATTGGCGTGAATGGTTATCCAAAAAATGCGGCCCAAAGATCGCCCCGCCACCCATGGGCCACCAACGCTACCCGGCCCAGGAGCCCGCCCCCGGTGTTTACGTGCTTGAACCCTAGCTGGTGCCCATCCGGAAATAGTATCTTTTGGTCCCCGGCGGCATTCTCGCATTTTTAAGATCCTCGGCAGTAGCCCGCTATGCCTGGGGTTTTAAAAATGCTCGGGCCTTGCCGGGAACCAAAATCTACCATTTCCGGATGGGCACTAGCTGATGTGGATCCGTCCCGTCTACAAATCTACCGGCAGCCGCACCTGTTCCAGTTCGACTTTTTGCTGCAGCAGCATTTGGGCCATGGATTCAAATTGGGGGGTGATATCGGATACCAGCAGTCGCACCCGGCCGGTTTGCGGCAGGGCATGCAGGAGCGACGGCTGGTCCGTCAGATAGGCCGCCAGTTTTTCCGCCACCGCCAGGGATGAATCGATCACATTGATCTGCTTGCCGATCTTGTGCTGAACGATGTGTTTTAAAATCGGGTAGTGGGTGCAGCCGAGCACCAGAGTATCAATCTGCCGGTTTTTCAAGGGGGTTAAATATTTTTTGACGATGGTTTTGGTTTCGGGCTTGCGTAGCCATCCTTCCTCAACCAGGGGGACCAACAGCGGGCAGGCCACCGAATAGACCGCGGCATCCGGCTGTCGGTTTTTTATTTTTCGTTCGTAGACGGCGCTGCCGATGGTGGCCCGGGTGCCGATAACGCCGATCCGCTGATTGCGCGAACATTGCAGCGCGGTTTCAACCGCCGGCGTCACCACTTCAAAGACCGGGGTTTCCAGTCTGCGGGCAATCGGCTCGAACGCAACACTAGAGGCGGTGTTGCAGGCCATCAGAACCAGGCGGGCCCCTTTGCGAATCAGCAACATGCTATCCTGGCGCGCGTAATCAACCACCGTGCGGGGACTTTTACTGCCGTAGGGCATGCGGGCTGTGTCGCCGAAGTAGACAATATCATACCCCGGCAGGCGATCCATAATCGCCCGCACCACGGTCAACCCGCCCAACCCGGAATCGAATATGCCGATCATACGATGCTATGCATTGACCCACCGACGATTCCAATGTTACAAAAAATCGATTGTAAAAAACCGGATGAGTCGTTCATGGATTTATCAAGAGGTGTAAAGAAAGCATAAAACACAATGAATCAAAAAATTTTCACGATGGGACTTTCCACGGAAGCCGTCTCCCTTTACTTGTTGTGCTGCAGCCTGGCAAACGACGGCCGCGGCCTGTCCTGGGAAACAATCGCACCGATCTGGAACAATACCCCCGCAAAACTGACCGCCGGGTTAAAAGAACTCGGAAGCTTTAATATCCTGGTTTCCCAAAAAAAAGCGGGCTCGGCCGATACCACCTACAGCCTCACCCCTGAAAAAGACTGGTCGCCAAACGATTAGAAGGCAAAGGCCAATACGGCGCCTTGCCTCCCCGCTCCTCTTTCAGGTTTTCTTCTCCTGGCGCAAGAAATCGCGCACGCGTTGCCGCACCACTTCATCCGGGCAATCGGTCCGGATGCCGGGACAACAACTGCCCATCATCCGCCAGTTTTCAATATCCACCAGAACGCTTTCGATAAAAGGCCACGCGCGGCACATGCGCGGTTTAACCGGATGGATCGTGCAGTTGTGCTCCCAGAAGATACAGAAGCCGTCGGCCCGTTGTTTCAGCAGGGGTTTGCGGCCGGATAGACGGCAGTATTCGGAACGGACAACCGACGGGGCTTTGTCGATAAAAGCCGCGATGGCGTCAATATCGGCATCCGTAACATAGGTGCCGCCGTACCCCTTGCAGCAATCGCCACATTGACGGCACACAAACACGTTGTGCGAACTGGACGGCTTAAAAGGCATGCCGGCTCTCCATGGCCTTTTTCAAGGTGACTTGGTCGACGTATTTCAGATCGCCCCCCACAGGGACTCCGGACGCGATTCGCGACACCTTGACCGGCATCCGGGCAACGTGTTGCTGAATGTAAGCTGCCGTGGCCTCCCCCTCCACCGATGTGCCGGTTGCCAGCACCAACTCTTTGACATCCCCATGCCGAAGCCGGTCGAACAGCTCGTTGAGGCGGATGTCGTCCGGGCCGATTCCGTCCATGGGGGACAAAACGCCTTGCAGAATGTGATAGCGCCCCTTGAAAGCCCCCGACTTTTCGATGGCGGCCATATCGGCCGGTTGCTCAACCACACACAACAATTCATCCGATCGCTCGACATCGCTGCATATTTTGCACAATTCACTGTCACTCAGGGCAAAGCAGCGGCGGCAAAACCGGATTTTGGCTTTCAGTTCCAAAATACTGTGCGCCAATTGTTCGGCCTCCCGCCGCGGCGCCCTCAAAATATGAATTGCCAGGCGCTCGGCGGTTTTGCCGCCAATACCCGGCAGCCGCGACAGGTTTTTTATGAGTGCGATAATCGGTTGAGGGTAGTGATTCATAACGTCTTTCACTGTACGTAAGGGCTCGCGGCATGTCACGATTGCAGCAACCGTCAACAGCCACGTTGCCGGTCAACGAAATCAGGTCAATCCGGGGATATTCAAACCGCCGGTCAGTTTGCCCATTTCGGATGACACCATTTCCTGGGATTTGGCCAAGGCGTCATTCACCGCCGCCAATACGAGATCCTGAAGCATATCCACATCTTCCGGATCGACAACTTCCTTTTCAATTTGAATCGAAACGATTTGCTGCTTACCGTTGGCGACGACTTTCACCATTCCGCCCCCGGCCGCACTTTCAACCGTTTTCTCAGCCAATTCTTCCTGCATCTTCATCATTTTATTTTGAAGCTTTTGTGCCTGCTTCATCATGTTTCCCATACCCTTCATCACAAATTTACCTCCTACAGAATTTTTACGTCCACAACTTTACCGTTAAAAATATCGATGGCTTCCGCCACGGTGGGGTGGTTCAGAGCCTGTTGCTTTAGTTGTTGTTTCTCTTCTTTTTCAGATTGGACCGGTCCGTTTGTTTCAACCCTGGCCTTTATTTCTACCGTGTAGTCATCGCCGAAAAGATCGGCGCAAATAGCACGCAGGCTTTCGACGGTTTTGGGCCGTTGGGCCATTTTGATATCAAAGTCACTGCCCCGGATTTCTATGGATACTTGATTTGCGTCCAACGCAACAACCTTACCATTTGCAAATACACGGGACAAGGAAGGATGTTTGGCGACCGCCGCTTTTTTCAATGTGTGCCAGGCTTGTTCCTTGTTTTTGGGGGGGTGCGGCGTTGAGTTTGTCGGCTGGTCGACCGGCGCAGCCGCTGGTTGGGGTGACGATGTCGTTGACGCGGCAGATGGTGCCGGGTTTATCATCGTGGGTGTTTGATCCGGTCCGGTCGGAGGTTGCGGTGGGGGTTGAACGGATTCGACCGGTGGACACGCATGATCCACGGATCCTTGCAGCGCGTCGAGTTTGGCAATCAGCTCATCGATCGCCAGTACCGGTTTCTGGCCGGCCAGGCGGATAAAGGCCATCTCGAGCGCCAGCTTGGGCTGGGCGGCAAACCGCACAGCGGTTTCTTCCCGAGAAAGCTTATCGAACAATTGTACTAAAAAGGAATGGGGCAGCTGGGCCGTCACCTCGGCCATCTGTTTGATTTCCTGGGACGGCAGATCGACCAATTGATCCACCTTGGCCCCCATCTTGACAATAATGAGATCACGCAAATGCTGCAGCAAATCCGCGTACAGTTTTTTTAAGTCATGCCCCCGGTCCGTGATGTCATCCAAGGCGGTCAGCAGCGCGGGAACATCGGCGGTTACGAGCGCTTGGGTCAACTCATGCAGAACCTGGCGATCGACAACCCCCAGCAGATCAAGCACCTGTTCATGATTGATCGCGCCGGTGGTGCCGGCGAGGATCTGGTCCAGCAAACTTAGGGCGTCCCGCATGCTCCCGCCGGCCTCACGGGCAATCAGGGCCAGGGTTTCGGGTGCAACCGTCACCTCCTCGCTTTGGCAAAGGCTTTGTAAATGGGCAATCAAATCTTGCAGATCGATGCGGCGCAAATCATGCCGCTGGCAGCGGGATAAAATGGTGATCGGAATTTTGTGCGCCTCGGTGGTGGCGAACATGAACAGGACGTGCGGCGGGGGTTCTTCAAGGGTTTTAAGCAGGGCGTTGAAAGCGGCCAAACTCAGCATGTGCACTTCGTCGATGATGTATATCTTGAAGCGGCTGTGCGACGGCATGTACTTGATGTTCTCACGCAACTCGCGCACCTGATCGACACCATTGTTGGACGCACCGTCGATCTCAAACACATCGGCGGCATGTCCGGTGGTAATTTCCCGGCAGGAACGACAGGCGTTGCACGGTGTCGGAGTGGGCCCTTCCTTGCAGTTCATGGCTTTGGCCAGAATACGCGCGATGGTGGTTTTACCGGTTCCCCTGGGGCCGGAAAACAAAAGTGCGTGTGCCACGCGATCCGTCGAAATGGCGTGACTCAGCGTCTGGGTAACGTGCTGTTGCCGAACAACCTGTTCAAAGGTTTGCGGCCGGTATTTACGCGCCAGTACGAGGTAGGCCATGGATTAGTCCACTGTATCAAACAAGGTGTGTCTCACAAATGGCTGGTCATCGGTTAAACTGCTGTCAATTTTGCGATTATAACGATTCAGACGGAACATTCAATACGGTTATAAACTTATTCCCGCTGTGTAAACTACGAATGGCCCGCCTTAGCGGGCCATTGCCGTTCGTATCACCTTATTATAAAAATGGCGGAGAGAGAGGGATTCGAACCCTCGGTGCCGCGGTAACAGCACACACGATTTCCAGTCGTGCACCTTCGGCCAGCTCGGTCATCTCTCCATGGTTTGTTTTAATCAAAAAAGCTGCGTTGTCTTGCACTCGTTTTGCCCCCTGACACTACTTAGTTAGCTGAAGTTATTGGGCTGAAGCTATTAGGGGTAAGTGGCGGAGAGGGTGGGATTCGAATATTGACCCACCCAACAAAAACAGCCTTTTTTCAATAGGTTGCAAACTTTGTTTTTTGCTTGTTTGCATTTGTTTGCATTTTTGTTTGCAACCGAGTGCCACTTATGCCCCCTTCAGGCTAAAAAATCAAGATAATTTTACAACACCATTAGCTATCAAATCCGTTTCCTTTGACAGCTTTTAAATCTCCAAACCGTCTCACATTATCGACCACGGATCGCAATACCCGCATGGACGGGTTGGCGTAGTGTTTTTTGGTAATCGCAGTGTTGGAATGGCCCAACAGGGCCGCAATGGTGTCCATGTCGTAACCGGCTTCAGCCATCTGGCTGCCAAGACTATGTCGGCCGGCGTTGTTCAAGGGAAAAACGTAACCCAGGACTGCGATACTGGCCGGATTCCAGAAATCACGATTGATGTTCTTGGTGTACGTACGACCGGTGCGCGAATTGACAAAAACAAACTCGGACACGTACCGCGGGCAGTTTTCCAAGATCCATTGTACACCCTCGGTGATGGGAAAACGTCGCTCACGCTTGGATTTCACTTCCTTGAGCTTTTCACCTTTACCGAATGTCTTTTTAAACACAATATAGCCGTGCGATGATTTGATATCCTGCTTGCGAAAGGCCCGTGCTTCGGACGGACGACAGCCCGTAGCCATAATAAAGGTAAAAATCCAGCGGTCGATCGACGGGATCTTGGCTAAAATTTTCTGTTGGGTTTCCAGGTCAATCCACTCGATGTCTTTTTGCACCACTTCGTTTTGACCTTTAAACTCGACCCACTCGGGCAACTGACTGATATGGCCCGCTTTGCGGGAATCGACCATCAGGCGGTGCAGGCAGCCCATGACGTTCTTCTTGCCCTTGGGCTCACGTTTAATGGTATTGAGCAAACGCTTTAAATCCTCATGGCCGATATCCGGCAAAAACATATCCCCCAACACCGGCAGGATATGGTTATTGATACTGTTGGTATAGTCGCTGTGGGTTGAGTCGGCGATCTCAACCTTAATTTCCTGCAACCATTTTCGGGAATATTCTCTTAATTGCAGGGGCGGCTTGCGTTTGTAACGTTCCGGATTGAAACAGCCCTTTTGAATGTCGTTGTTTATCTGCCCTTTCAACATCTCGGCCATACGATGGGTTGTGCATGTTACCGGCCCGTTCATGGTCAACAACTGACTGATCTGGACCCGCCGTCCCTGCCACTTGCCCTTTACCGCCCAAGAACCGCGCGCCTTAACAAAAACCACCTTCCCCCAATCAGACATTACGACACCTCCATCTTGATCAAATTTGACCGGTATCGTATCCATCATGGTAAGGTGATTCAACATAAATTGTATTTACAATAAATTCAAAAGGTTAAACCGAGTCGACCAGCATCCCGCCGGTGCCGATTTTTTCGGTCAGAATTTGTAGCGCCCGGTCATTGAGCGCGGCCAATCGATCTATTTCAGCCGCGGTCAGTTCGGCCGGGCTTTTCGCCAGGAGGGTATCGCGCTGCGCATTGATCGCCTGTAATTCAGGTCCCGGCCCCTGACGCATGGATAGCCCAATTTTATTCAGCATTTGGCACCCCCCTTTCTTTTTTTTGCATGGTTGATAGATTGCGACATGGCCGGGGCATGCCGCCCTTTTTCTTCGACTGCGAGCGCAGCCATGAATTGCCGCCACTCTCGGCGTGATGCGCAATAATTACATTCCGAGCCCTGACAGGGCACACCGCATGCCGCGCAACGCATCATCTCGTCCGGCCGGCATATTGCCGGGCCAGATTAAACGTGTTTTTGATCAGCGCCGCCACATAGGCCGGGGCCGCCACCAACACACAAACCAAAAACGCAGCCACCCATCGCATCATCAAACTACCCCTTTTTTTATGGCTAACCATTCGGGCATGTCGACCGCGTAGTCATTTCCCTTTACATGCCGCAACCCAACCTGCGAGCGCGGCAACCAAAAGCTGCTTACCCCATCGCTGCAAAGCACCGCGCCGTCGGTCTCGCGTTTAATCTCGACATAAATTTCAACCCGGATCTGGTCCATCCGTCTCCCCTTTCAACAAACAGGCCGCCGCCGCCCAGGCCGCCAGTGAAACAATGCTGCTGAAATGCCGCGCGATCGTGAATATTGAATCCCGGTGCGGGCCGCCGACCGCCTCGGAGGCGATCCGATCGACCAGCGCCCGGCGTAATTGCGTCATCTGCTGATCGATCGGCTCGTAACACTGCACGTATAGATTTTTTGCCTTCATCTGCCCGCCTTTTTTTATTGCGTCGATAATCAACTGCGCCTCGGTCGGCTCGAAGCCGCGCTCTTCGAGAAATGCTTCGAACTCGTATCGTTTTTCTTCCAGGAAATCGGACACCAGACGGGCGTCCAAATCCGCCACAAACCCCGGATCAAGCGGGGCTTCCCGGTCAATGATCGTTGACATTCGCACCCTTTCTTTTTCTTTTAAACAGCCGATCCGCCAGCCATCGAGGCATCGCCATGCGACCATTAAACAGTTGCACCTGACTGCGCGGAACATAAGGTGTGCTGCCATCGGGAAACTGCACCTGAATCGATTTCTCCCGCCCGGTGTCCAGGAGGGCCACGATCGGCACCACCACTGTTTCAAGATGAGTTCTATCGCGCATGTCCGTCTCCATTCGCATACGCCGCCAAACTTTTCTTCAGCCGGTAGCGGCAACCCCGGCCCCGCAACAAACTTTCAACCTGAGCCACAAACCGGGGCCAATCGACCGTCTTTTCAATTTCCGGGTGATGGTTGAGCTTGCCGATCCACCAAAAATCGACCACCCCCCGGCACAACCCGATCAACGTCAACGCTTCCTGCGGATCGATCACCGGCTCCAGGCTGACCCAGGTCGGAATGCCCATACCGTGCGCAACACTCAATACCTCCAACCGGTCGTCCACACTATCGCCGTTGACCTCCCACTTGCGGCGGGTCAGTTCGTTGAAAAACGACAGGCTCACACCAAAGCGCGCACGACCGTAGCCACGCAGCAAATCAAAATCGCGGCGGGCCAAATTTGTCCCTTTGGTTAAAATTGTGAACGGCAATTTATAGCGGATTAAAATTTGAATGGCCCGGCGGGTCAACTTCAACTCTGCTTCCTGTGGTTGGTAGACATCGCCGCGAAACGACATGAGAATTTCCGGCGGCGATTTGGTGGCCGCCAGTTTGCGGGCATCGCGTTCCAGCCGGGCCAACACGTCTGGCGTCGGTTGGGCATCCAAATAATAGTTTTCCGGATTCGTCCACGGCATGGTCACGTTGTAGCAATACCGGCAAAAATGAGTACAACCGTTGTACAAATTCAATCCAAGCGCGGCATATTCCGCCGCTGGGCCTTGCGGTGCGTAGATAATC
The DNA here is from genome assembly GCA_028282295.1 of Desulfobacterales bacterium. GTDB lineage: Bacteria > Desulfobacterota > Desulfobacteria > Desulfobacterales > JANQIE01 > JANQIE01. The sequence goes on from JANQIE010000178.1 coordinate 50,397, forward strand.
GGTGCCTGACTCATCGTGAACCCCTCTCGTTATTCGGGCTTGATAATTCCGTGCAGACGCCGGCGATAAAACCGGCGTCTGCACGGATAGCAAAAGGAGGAAAAAAAGAATGTCGAACGCCCGTTGTTTGGGATTCCACCACGGCGCCGGGCGGATTTTGCCTTGGCGGCAAACCGGTTGGACAGCAGGGCACAGGCCGCAATGCATGCGGTGCCGACTATATTCGGCCAGGGCCACAGCGGCGGTGCGCAATCGCTACCGGCCAGCAGTAAACCGGCCGCGAACAACAGCGCCAGCAGCCAGTTCACTGCGATTGGACGGATTTGATCAGATCGTTGCATGCGCGTAATTTCTCCAAAACCACCGTAATTTGGTCGATATCGTCAGCATGTAAGGCTTGATGGGCTTCGAGCATGACCGCATCGTGCATCTTCTGGACCGCGCGGGCAAAGCCAAGTTCGGTTCGCAATTCACCGCGGATGTCAGCCATTTAGCTCGTCCCTGCTTTGCACAATTGTTTTGTAGCTCTTATTTGAATCGCCTTGACCCCGTCATGGATCAGTTTCAATGCCTGATTCTCGATCGGACGAAACCCGTCCACCGCCAGTTTTTTCAGTTGCCGGTGCAATTCGGCATGGCCGCTGAAATCTATTTGCAACAAAAAATCGTTTGGCGGCTGTTCGCCGCCCGGCTTGGGTTGTGGCGTACTTGTCGGCATTGCGGCCGGCGCCGGCGACTTGTGCGGGACGCAGTTACCCACACCCGCCGACACCCGAAGACCGTGGCAGGTCCGGCAGATTTTCATCAATCCGTCCTTGGAGGCCGGGTGACGTCCAAAGGCACCGATCGGTTGGGGGTTGCGCATCGTACATTCGGGGTTGGCGCAGCGTCGTTTTTTGTCTTTTACTTTCATTGTTCCTCCGTGGCCGTAGCCGTTGCCGGTCATGTTGGACATGGCGTCCGGCACGCCGGCATGCATGCCACCCAATGACGCCACATAGCGGACCCGGTCTTCGCACGCATAGCATTGAGGATTGTCTTTGCTCTGCGCCGAACGGTCACATGTAACGCACGGGTTTTTCATTGGCTTAATCATAGGCTTTTTCTACATTTCCAACCGCCTTGGCAATCGCTTTGCGCAGGACACTATAAACCTCAAGTTCATGTACATCCTCCTGAAAGGATGTTTCGATGAACAACATTGCTTTGTGGGCCGCTTCCAAAAGACATGGAGCGCTGGCGATCAGAGCCACATCAGCTTTCGAATCAAAGCCAAAACAATCAGCACCACCATCAAGGTGTGGGTCTGCCCGGTGATTTCCGCGCACAACTTCTCCGACCAACACACGCCCATTGACGTGTCTTGATTCATAATGTTTCGGCCCATATATGTGATGTCCGCTGGCCTGCCACGGCCCAGGAGTGTGGTTACTAGCCAGGATGGATTTGCCTTCGTTCATGAGTCAACTTCTCCGTTTGGTTGTCTTTGCTCTGCGTCATACGGTTACATGTATTTTCATTGGTCGCTGCCTTTCAACTTCGCCCACAGCGCCGCCAGGGCCTGTAGCGCTTCGTAGGTTTCCCGGCGGCAATCCGGGCAGTCCTCGACGTGCATGTCGCCCTTGGCGTCGATGGTGGTTGCCAACTGAGCCACCGCCTCGGACGCCTGGCGGGTGATTTCCGAGATATGGCACAACCATTTTTTGTTATCGGCCGGGCTGTGCGGGATCGGCACGGCCACGCGGTCGAACAGTTCTTCGATGTAGTCGAGCGGATCCAGGTCGGTGACGGCCAGAAAGTAAACAAAGTCTTCCACGCCCATTTTGGCGGCCGCATCGTTGGGGTTGATCTGGCGGGCCAGATACTTGGGATCGATGCCGCCCATGCGACCTGCAATTGTGCGGGTGGTCTGCCCGGTTCGCTCGCCCGCGTCATATATCAAATTGGCAAGTTGTTGCGGTTGGAAGAGTTTCATTTGACTTACCGTATTAATAAAGATAAAAATTTTTAGTTAAACTCATTCTTCAGCAAAGGAGACTTTATTATGATGAACATCAAGCTAACACTGGATGCACTTGAGAATCTGATCGGTGCAATTGCTTCTGCGGACCAGATCGAGCGGTTGAAACTTTATACTGCAATCAAAACAGTTGTCAGTGAATTGAAAACATATGTTCATGAGTCATCCGATGTTGAAGTCCCAGGCAATCTAAATATCTACCTTAGTGAAATGATTACGCCCCTTCGATGTGCAGCCCGCCTCGAATCCAACGGTCACGATGATGAGCTAAATCTATCCTGGTTACGGCGATCAATCAGCAAGCTTAGAAGTAGTCATTGTTTCAATAGCGATTGAGGCACGCGGCCAAGATACGCCGTGCATCCCGCATGACCTGCGCCGCCAACTCATAGTCCGGGAGCGACTGCACCTTTTTTTTACGATCGCCAATCCAGGTCACCGGGTTGTCCGGCGGCATTTGATCGATATATGCTTTTAACGACATGATGCCGAGATAGAGTCTTTCCAGCAGATTCAAATCATAGCCGGATTGGGTATCGTTTTTAGCGGCCGAATTCTTAGCCACTTGGCCAATAACGGATGCTTCACGGCGTGCGTTGTCTGAGTAATCAGGATCTTGTGCAGCTTCTTGAAGACCGGGACCGGATCGGCTAAGTTCGCCTTGAATTTTTTCAACATGCCACGCGGTCAACAGGGTTTTTGCCAGCACGTGTAATTGTTGCGGTGTTAAACCGTGTTCCTGCATAAAACGGCGAAGGGCGGCCGTGTTATTTTCGTAGTTTGGTTCTACCGTTGCGGTTTTGCCGTTTGAAGCAGCGGGGTCCTGAAATGGTTCAGTGCGAATTTGACCAAATGGTATACTTGAACGACGCGGGACAGGTGATAGTCGAAAACCTAGAATAGCGGTCACCGCATCTACCGCCGCCGCCTCGACACTATTAACAGGGCGATAGATTTCGATCGCCTGGCCGTTTTCGAAGCGTGTCAACACAAAATCGCCACCATCGCGTTCAACAAGAATGGCTTCATCGCATCCGATATCTACAGTAACGCCGTCGGGCCGTTGATATTTGATCATGGGAGACTCCTGATTGAGTTTGATAAATTAAAGTTTTCTTGCCTACGCCGCCCTGGCGAACATGGGGCGTTGTCTGGGTTGCACGCGCGCCTGGTGATTTTGGTATAGTTCCCAACAGTCCTGCAACTTGCCCCGCGATATGCGCACGATCTTTATCCACACCGCGCGGTCCTCGATAGACACCGACGTTTGATCAGCGTAAGTAAAATCGGGACGGGACCGGATGTCGTCGTCTGACCAGTTTTGATAAAAATCGATGCGCTCCGCGATTTGCGCCGGCGTGCCGTAATCGTACACCACCCCGGTGCGCGCGGCCACGTAGTCCCGGAATTTACGATCGGACAGATCAAACGAATAGATGCTGATGCGCTGTAAGACCTTCAGGTCCTGGCAGATGCATTGTGGAAAGGGCCGCTGCCATCCGGTTTGCTGCAAAATTGTCGGTGCGTGACGCTTTTGGGTGGTGCCCATCGCTTAGTCTCCTGTCTGCTTTTACAAATTTACGAGTCCAGATATCTCTGGCAGTCTGGGCATTAAGCAGCCTTGCTTTTGCCCGGAAACAGATCGTCCACCGGGATTTGCCATGCGCTGGCGATTTGTTCCTGAAGTTTGCGGTTTGCCCGGTAACCACCTATCGTGTTTGTGATGTTCTGCCGCGACATGCCCGTTTCCTTGGCTACAATTTCCTGCGTAATCCCCGTTAGCTTTGGCAAGGCCTGACGAATGTTAATCCGTGAAAAGCCAAGGATTTGTAAAATCTGGAATGCTAAATGGTTTTTTGATTTCATACTTGCAAATGTGTCTTTGGATACGTTATTAATTTTAAGTTTACCGTTTTACCGATCTGCGCCCCCAGAAGTTTCACTTATAAATAAAGTTTTTTCTAATATGTGAATCTTATGATTCACCTGATAGAAAAAGTCAAGGACTTTTTTTCATCTAAAAATGAATTACAGACAAATAATTGACAGATTCAAAAAAAAATCGGGATTGACACAGAGGGCTATTGCAAGACAAATATTTGGAATTACTGATTCTAATCTCAGCAATAGAATCAAACGTGGCACGGTCGATATTTCACCCATAGTTAATTGGGCAAAACAAAAAAACGTCGATTTAAATTGGTTGCTTACCGGGGACACACGACAGGAGACAGCACCCGCAGACGAGGATTTTTTCCACCCCGAACACGCCAAGAAGCTCGCCCGCAACTTGGTACTGGTACGCAAGGCCCTGGGGGATCTCTCCCAGAAAGAAATGGCCCGCAAACTGGCCTTGCGGCCCGAGGTCTACCGGCAGTACGAAGCGGCCGAGCGGGAATTCCCGCCGCGCCTGATTCATATTTTGTTTTCGCATTTCAATATCAATGCGGTCTGGTGGGAGACCGGCGCCGGTGAGGTGATCTACCGGCCAAAGCCGGACCCGGTCCTGATGATGAAGATCGTCGACAGCGTGAATGACCGCCTGACGGTCGAACTGAGCACCGACAACAAGGAAGCGTTGGTGTCGCGCATCTATGAATATCTGGTTTTACTTGGCGACCAGTCACCGAAGGTTCTCGAAGACGTGGTGATGGATTTTATAAAAATCGTGCAGGATGATGCAGGCTAAACAAGGAGAGCGGATGGGCCACGATACATTTGCAGAAACGTCAACGATCAGTTTTATCATCTTCATTACCGCGTTGGTTTGGGGCCTATTGAGTCTGCTAGTTCCTTTTTTTATTTTCAGAATAAGAAACGAAACCATCAAATTGAACACAAAACTTAGCGAACTCATCAAAATCCTGAAAAATCAAGCCGGCACCGAAATAAGTCAAAACAATCATATCGCCGACAATCAGGATCGTATGCCCGAATTAAACCACGATCATCATGAAACCGATATTTCAGAATCTACGTTTGTCTGCAATAGATGTGAAAGTAATTTTCCGATTGGTCAAAAAAAAGAGGGAGATTTCGGCGTAACGCTATGCGTTACATGCTATCAGGGTCTTCAAACTCTAAGAGAACGTTGACAAACTATGAAAACATATGGGTTTATTGCGGGCTTGATCTTGTTTTGCATCTGCGGGGGTTATGCCACGCCGGCCGAACACTTTGATTTCCGGCGAACTCGCTGGGGCATGACCCAAATAGACGTGGCAACGGCCGAGCCATCAGAGCCATTACTTGTCGGTAAACACTTATTGGCATACGAGATCGACCTGATGGGTCATAATACGAATTTGACCTACCATTTTCCACAGGGTTTACTATTCGAAGCAATGTACGTAACGAATAACTTATCGACGGAGAAGTATATCAAACATCTCAACAACATAAAACAAACACTTACCGATAAATACGGCAAACCGTCGACTGAGAATTGGCCCTGTGACAGCATGAGCGCAAATAAAAAAAAGCTTGTCCAAGAAATCAGGCAGGGAAAGACAAGTTGTGCTTTAAAGTGGAAAACTCCGCGAACCAATATCTGCCTTTCAGCCTTCGGTGGGGACAATCAAGCTTATATAAGTATAAGCTATACCGCCCCAAAAAACAGTCAAAAATTAGATTCATTTTAATCGAAAACCCGCAATCTTGACATTCAAGCCGCTGGATATTATGGTCGATGGTATTGGAAGCAACCGCTTAAAAAGTGAAAAAAATGGACAACTACTCAGATTTTCTATTTGCCGCACCCGATTTTATCGGCGGGTTGAGCCGGGTTCTGGACATCGGCAGTTCGCAAAGCGTATATAATGATTCGCTTGACGCCGAATTGGCCGACGCCCGCGCCATGGCCCGCGATTGGCGTGCCACCGGGGCCGATGTCCGCAAGGCAATGGCGACCTACCAAAATTCAGTTACCACCAAAAACGCGGCCGCTAAAGCCATACCACATCCGGCGCCCCACCCACACGATGCCGAATAAAAAATCGAAGCAAAAACAAAATAAGCGGCAACCTGTTACCCAACACACCCAAATGGTGGCACAGGCCCGTTATACCCATTCAGGCCCGTTGCCAGCCCCCGAGCAATTGGCGCAATACAACGCCATCGCACCGGATGCCGCCGAACGGATTATTCAAATGGCGGTGGACCAAGCCAATCATCGCCGGGAATTGGAAAAAGTCGTCATCAAGGCCGGTGCGCGGGACTCGCTTCTGGGCCTGGTTTTCGGTTTTATCATCGGCCTTTCCGGCATGGCGGGCAGTGTTTACTGTATTGCCAAGGGGTATCAACTGGGTGGCGGGGCCATCGGTGTCGGTTCCCTGGCCGGGCTGGTCGGCGTATTTGTCTATGGCAGCCGCCAAAAGCGCCAGGAGCGCGAGTTCAAGTACCGCGCCGATATTCAAAACCGGTAATCCTTCTACTGTTTTAAAATCCACCAGCGCGGCGTAGCGCCCCGATCCCGGCCGCCCGCATTGAATTGGAATCGTGCAGCACGATCCGCCGTTGATAGTCGCTGCGTATCTGCAAGGGCGGTTCGGGGAGCGGTTGGCCTGCCAGGGCGGCTCTGACCGCCTGGATCAGGTAATCGATATCGAAATTTTTGCATATGTAGCCATAGGCCCCGGCGCGCAGCGCCCGGCGGGTATAAAGGTGCTGATCCGCGCCCGATAATATAACAATGGTGCCGCACAGCGGCAATAACTGCGTGAGCAACTGCATCCCGGTCGTGCCCGGCAACACCAGATCGAGCAGAATCAAATCGTATTTTTGCCCCTCAGCCAACGCCAACGCCCGCGCCGCCGTACCGGCACGGTCAACCACATCAAACCCATCTTCATACTCAAAAATCGTCGGCACTGAATCGATAATTCCCTGATCATCATCCACGCATAAAATCCGGTAACCCATTCGTCCCCCTTCACGATGAAGTTGAAATTCATGAGTTTTTTTAGCAACTTATCATCTGCCAAAAAACAGCCGGCGGGCGCTGAAAAATGAACGGCATTCAGCGAATTTGTGATTATCAAATTTTTCAGGGGGTTAGCGCCCGGCTGACCGCCAACTTTATCGCCAGTGGTCGACCAAACCATTCATTGTAACAACCGGCAGCATATGCCGGTCATTCCAATGAATGGCATTTGGTAATCATTCAAACAGGTTGGGATATTTTTTGCGGATGGGTACCACTCTGTGGCGGGACACGGGGATACGGTAGCGGGTGTCGGTGAAAACGATCTCGAAATTGCTGTTTCTGGTCCGAACAATTTTTTCAATCGCACGCAAATTGGCTAAATATGATTTGTGCACCCGGATGAATTGTGTATCACGTATTCTGGTAGGAATATCCTTGAGCAACATCTCCAGATCGATTGTTTTGGATCGCAATACACGCAGATGGCAATGATGGCCGTTGGACTTGATGTAGACGATCCGCTCCAGATTCGCCACAATTTTGCCGACCTCCAGGTTGCAGCCCTCCAACAGGCCCGCTAATTGGACATTCGATTTTTCCAGTTCCGCTTTTGATTTTTCGAGATCGGCGTTGGTTTGTTCAAGCCTATCGTTCGATTTTTCAAGTTCGGCATTAGCTTCTTCAAGTTCGTCGGACAGTATTTCTTTTCGGCTCAATGTAATTGCAAAACGGCGGCCCATAAAAACAAATTGCCAAATGACGAAAAACAGAATTCCGATTGGAATCAATCGGCCGGTCTGAATAATCCGCGCCGAGTGTAATGTGTCGTTGATAATCGTAACGAAAAAGGCAAAACAGGGCACGGCTTGCGCAAGCGCCCCGGGGCGCTTATTCTTCAGAGCCTTCCCCAATATGAACAGCGAATACAATGTAGCACCAGCCAGCAACAAATAGGATGTCGCAACTGTTTTCATGTGCACACGCGCGTTGGTCACAAGTATTATGAGCGCAATGATACTTGTGCAGATAAAAAGACCTCTAACGACTATCCCCTTTGTATCCTGCGGGAAAAGTTCCCGGAGGTAAAATAGATACAATATAGCCATGTAAAGGAACGTGAAGTAGATAATTTTAACATGAATTTCCCAATCCAAATTTGGGAACAATTGTATATGTGCCTTTTCAATCAGTAAAAGGACGTATAGTCCGAACGAAAGGCAAAATAGCGCAAAAAACAGTGTCGATTTACCTTTGCGATATCCATAAAGCGTGAAATTGAAGAGGGCCGTTATCAAAAACGAACTGATAATGAAAAAATTGATTGTTTTCAGAAATGAGTTATGGTGGGTGATGTTGTCCCCGCGACCCAATTTAATCGGATTTAGTATGCCACTTTGAAAATGACGAAAATTGCTTACCTGGATGACAATTTCAATCTGGCCCGACTCGGCAGGGAAATAGATGTTTGTACTCAGATATTGCGGAATTGCTGTTTCATAGCTCTTGCCGGGGCGACCAACAGTGTGCTTTTTTTCCCCATTAACCCAAAATTGATATGCTGTTTCGATTTTATTGCACGATAGTCCGTAGCTATCGTGCGGCGGCACCTTCACAACCGCCCTGTAAGTAGCGCAACCGGTTGCGGACCCGAACCTTCTCCATGCCATTGGCACTTTTGCAAATTCAGGTTTAAGCATTTTTTTGAAATCTGAGGGCGTCAGTAATTGCCCCCAATAGAATTCCCACTCGCCATTTAATTCAACAATATGGGAATGAAAATCCCATTTACCAAGATCGACGCGCCCTGCGCGCAATTTGGGGCTTTCTTTTGTGCATCCGAGCAGTGTCAGCGCAATGAACAAAAAAACAATGACGGTCTTGTGAGCTTTCGGCATATCAGTTCGGCAATTCAACCAATCCGCTGTTATCAGGAGTGCTGAAATAGTCGTAAAGTTTATAGCGTCTGGCAATTCGACTCTCTTTATATCGGCGTACTAGACCGCAGAGATCCAATCGTAACGCAATCGATTTTTCGCAATATTGAGTTTTATGATCTCCCTTGATCTTTTCAAACCCGAAAATTTGTCTGTAGAATTTTTCATGATGGTCGGCGGCCATTGCAACCAGATCGTCAAAGCCTGATTGGTATGCAACCCTAAAAGAATATCGACAAAGATCCAAGGATAGATTCCGAGCATTTTGATATGCCGGAGCAATTGCTAACCGCCCCCCCTCCAACAACCGCCTTTTCCGCCGTCGCATTTTGTTCAGTTCCGGGCCAAAGCCTTCGTCATCCATGGGCAGGCCCAAGTCCGAATCCTGAACCAACCTAACCGTTCCGGCGATCCGACCGTCAATTAGCGCAACGAATACACGAGCAAACCCGGATGTATCATAAATATCCCTCAACACCCCCGTTTCATTGGGCTGGATCAATCCAGCGGGTAAATACGCATTATACCTGATTTTGTAAATTTGATCCAGTTCCTCCGGTTTGGCCGCGCGTAACTCGTAGTGATCCCTCGACATACAATCCCCCTATTCATGTACAGATTAGTGCATTGTCGCGCCATATGATGGTGCGACCCGTATAAAGCTATGAATAAAGGGGTATAAATAGAAAGGGCAAGGCGTTACGTGCGCCCGATCATTTCATTTAATTACAAACAAAAAACCGCGCACTTGTTTTTTAAAAAATCTTACCATGCATTATAGGAAATGACAAAAATTTGCCGTTTTTCGCTCATGACCGGTTTTTGTCAATCATTTGAAACATATATCGATCCGACTTGACAAAGAGAACTGGGCTTTTCTATAATCGGCTCAAGATTTGTTGATGGCATGCCGATTGAACACTCAACCGTAGCCTGTTCCCGTTGATTCTTGACATTCATTTGCAACAGTCATAATTTATCATGCCGAACCAACCAATAGTTTACCGGAGCTTAAGGAGTATCATGATAGATACTATTAAAAACATGCTGGACGGCGTTTCAGGTGTGCTTGATCTTTCCGGTAGAGACCCGAGCCCTCCCATTGAATTCAATGTGCGCACGTATACCTACCGCGGAGCGGTAAAAGAAGCCATGCGCGCCGACGCCGCCAAGATCCATTCCGACATGTGCAACGCTTTTCATCGCGTGGTGCCAACGGATGTCCAGAAAAAGTAACAAATCCAAAAATCTACCCACCCCGACTAAAACCGATTCAGGCCGAAGAGAAACCATCCAGGAAACCCGCCATCATGAGCAGCAAGCGCTTGATTCCGGCGATTTGAAGCGCGCCATCGAATGTATCCCTGATGGCACACTGGCACCGGGCGTTAAGCGTCAGTTGCTCGACCAAATCGACGGCAATTCATCCAGCACACATTTTAGAATCGAGCGACGCCAGGAAATGCAAGGCTTTCCAATACCGATGCCGCACACCCTGGCGGACTATGAAAAAATCGACAAGGACATTGTGCCCCGTTTTCTCAAAGCATGGCAAAGCGAAGAGACAACGCGCCAACGGCTGGAGGATGTAAAACTCCAAGCACAAATCCATGTCGAAATGAAAAAGCACACCGAACGTATGCGGGGCATGTTTTTCGGTTTTTTAATCGGATTGGCAGGCATGTTTCTTTCCGGCTGGATGGTCTATTTGGGACACCCGACCCAGGCAACTATTTTTGGCAGCGGCACAATCGTCGCACTGGTGACGGTCTTTGTGACTCGCAAGCGGCCGGCTATCAAAGGAAAGTCAACGGGTGAAAAACCGATCGAAGATCAACAGGGATTTGAGTGATTTTTCCATCGGTGCACCACTTGGATAAGGCTCAGGAGGCCACGATTCCCCATAAGGTTGTTGAAGCGACCCTATTGGAGAACAAAAGCGCCGTGCGGGCTTGGCGCGAATATATGGGGTTGACGCAAAAACAGGTGGCAGACCGCCTGCGGATATCCCAATCGGCATACAGCCAGATGGAACGCTCACAAGCCGGATTGCGGGCGGATACGATTAAAAAAATAGCGAAAGTGTTGAAGATCCAACCCGAGCAATTGGACTTCTAATGGTTTATCAAGTCCGGCCTGCGCCGGGCTTTTTTTATGTTTGGCAATAAACACACATATGTGTACCTTATGTACAATATGAACAATATGTATATGAGGTCATTGTCATGCTCAATAAAATCACGACCGCCGACGCCCGAAAAAAATTTTCAAATATTATCAACCGAGTGGCTTTCGGCAACGAAGCGTTTGTTTTAACACGCCGGGGCGAGCCGATTGCCGCTTTGGTTTCAATGAAGGAGCTTGAGCTTTTGCAGGAAATAGAAGACCGAATCGATATTGAAGATGCCTGGAAGTCCAAAAATGAAGCCGGTGAGCCGATACCCTGGGAGGAATTGAAAAAGGAACTTGAGCTTTAAAGATATCTACAGAGACTTGCCCTGGCCCGGAGCGGCTTTACCGCTTCCGGGCTTTTCTTCTTACCCCTGCCAGCGCGCCTTTTCAGATCTGATATCGATGTGCGTCCAGTCGGCATAGCGCCCGATGCCGCAGCGATCCGGATAGCACTCTTCCAGATAATCGGCCACGACATCCGCAGCAACCTTTTTTACCACGATATCGGCGGCCTGGCCGCGCACATGCCGTGATTGCGCCACGCCGCCGATTGCGGCGTTATGCGCCGCACAGCGGCACCCGCTGGTGATCCATACCGGGGTGTTGAAGTGCCGGCGCACGGCCTCCAACACCCGCAGCAAGGCCGGATCGATTGCCGCAAAGCCGCACCCGCAGCGGCAGGCAAATTCTTCGGATTTAAAATAAACGGATTGCATAGGCTACCTGTTTTTGAGTCCCGGCGGCTGAAAGGCCCGGTCGCCGAACCACCAGACAATGGCGGTGCAGGTGGAAAAGATCATTGAATAGACGATATAGCGCAACAGTTCCTTGATTTCGGCCTGGGTCAATATATCGGCCAGACGGCTGTGCCGGTCGTCCAGACCGCTTAATATGTCCCAGAATATAACCAGGGCCACGACCACCAGGCCCGTGGTCAGCACAGGCCGGTACAGGGCCTTGACGGCGCTGACCCATTTATAGGTCGCCGGGGCGGCGTCGGCCTGGATGGACGACTTCAGGCCGTCCCACGCCCCCTGCTGGCTGCGCATCTCCATTTCCACGCGCATCAGTTCCAGACGGTTTTTGTGCTCCTGGCGGGCCTGGAAGTATTTAAACACCCCGCCCAACCCGGCGCCGACCAAGCCGAACACACCACCGCCGGCGGCCGAGCCGATGCCGCTGATGATTGCACTCCAATCCATAATTGTCACCTTTCATTCAGAGGTTATAAGAATTTACATCACGGGTTAACCACAATGTTGACCGGCACACCGGGCGGCATGTAGATGGTCGTGGGCAGGGCCTCGGCCGGAGGGGTGTAATCAGCCGGATTCGGGGTGCCGGTGACCGGATTGCTCGGGTCGCTGATACCGTTGGCATTGTATGCGCTGACGGTGAAACGATACTCAACGCCGGGCCGAAAGCGGGTATCGTCGACGCTGAACCGGGTTGCGTCGCGCCCTTCAACGCGACCGACAAAGGGGCCGTCGGTGCCGTCGACGGCCTCAAAATTGACCACAAATCCGGTGACCGAATCATCCGCATGACGATCCCATTGCAGCGTTACGGCCGTGGCGGTGGAGATAAACCCCACAGCGGTCAGCATCAGAATTACGATTAGTGATTTCATGGTGTTCATAATTTCGCTCCTTTGTTGTGGTGATAGTAATTCACACAATGTTTGTCTGTCGTCATCGTTGAGCCGCTGGTAGATGGATGCCAGCACCTGGCGCATGTTGCCGGCGCAGCCGGTCAGCGGCTGGTAGAGGTTGACCAGCAGCCGTCGGACGGCCTTGGGGGGGACCGCAGCGCTCATCAGGTCACCGCCTTTAAATCGGCGACGATGAACCGGCAGCTATCTACCAGCGGCAGGTTGGTGCCCAGGGTGCTGTTGTAGGTGCCCCGGACCGTCAGGTGCCGCACGCCGGTGTCGGAGTCGCCGGTGCGCTGCAGGTCGTTGCCGGTCAACACGATGGTGACCGTGGCGGCCGGGTCGATGGCGACCTGGTTGCGGCTGTTGATCGGGTTGCCGCCGGCGTCGGTCAGGGTCCAGGTCACGCCGGGGTTCGGGATCACGGCGGCGCCGGTTTCGTCGGTAAATTCGCACACAACGGCAAACGTGCTCTGCTCGATGGCGCGGGTGGTGATCAGGGTCGGCATGGTCACCTCGCTTAGGTCAGCGTCAATATGCTCGCGCCAAAATCGATGGTAAACGACTCACCGTCCTGCAAGGTGATCGCCGAACCGTAGTCCCACCAGCCGATCAGCGGATCGGCGGGGGCTGCGGGGTCGTCGTTGAACAACACCACATAGCGGAACGGCCCGACAGTGCCACCGGCCGCGGTGATGATTTTATCGACGCCGGTCAGGGTGCCGGTACCGCCGGTTTCGGTGTAGTCATTTTCGATGTCGACCGGTCCGGTGTAGCCGTTGCCGGCGGCGATCTCGGCCACGTCGGCTTTTACTGCGTGCAGGGCCGCATCCGGTGCGGTATTGCTCAGATAGGCCCTGAGAGTGTGACCGGCGCCGTGCAGTTGATGTACCCCGCGGCCCAGGTCGAAGACGAACTGTTGAAATTTGTTGTAAGCTGCCATGTTCTTCCCCTTAACTGAATGTGATGGTTGGTTGTTTGGTGGTGAACGCGATCGATGCGCGCCCGGACGGAAGTATAAAGCCGGAATAATTCAGAGCGGTATCCTGTCCGGCCGACGTGACGGTACCGGGATCCGCGTTTAACACCGCATTGCGCAACAAGGCCGCGTCCGCACCGGTCAGGGCAACGCCGCCGGGTTCAACGGCCAATACCCGGTTGAGCCCTAAATCCGCATCCTGACCCGTGGTCGCTACAGCACCGGAATCGGCGATCAGGCGGCGGTCGGATGTCAACGCGGCATCGGTGCCGGCAAGTGCCATGCTGCCCGGTTCGGCGGTAAGCGTGATACCGCTGATATGGGTCAGGGCCGCGTCGGCGCCGGTGACGGTGTAATTGTCGGCATCGGCGGCCAGCAGACTGTTTTTTACCAACGCGGCATCGGTGCCGGTAACAGCACACCCGCCGGGGTCGGCGGTCAGCAGATGGGTTTGCAGCAACACGGCATCGGTGCCGCTGATGTTGCAACCACCGGGCTCGGCGGCCAACCGGCTGCTTTTCAGCAGTGCGGTGTCGGTGCCGGTCAATTCGTGTGCGGCGGATTCGGCGGTAAGGCGCCGGGCGTGCAGCAACGCGGCATCCTGGCCGCCGGCGGCGTGTGCGCCGGGATCGGCGCCGAGGGTGTAGTCGGTGGCACCACTGGTGTATTGGTCGACACCCACGTCCCAGGCGCCGCTGCGCACGGCGCCGTCGATGTCGTCATTATACAGACCGCCCCCGGGGTCGGTGACGCCGGCGCCGACCAGATTGCTGCCCGCCAGCAGCGTAAAGTCGCCGCTGGCCGCATCGGCAAAATCGGCGGTCCAGTGGGTGTCGCTGCTCGATTCGGCCACGTGGTTGGTGCCCACATTACTATCCGAGGCGCAGTGGTCGACGGTGAGCGTGCCGCCGGCGTCGGTTCCGTTGTTGAACAGCGCCGTATTGATCACACTGATGCCGGGATCGGGCACCGAATATTCGACGACCCCGGCCGAGGTGCAGCCGTACACGATGCAGTTATGCACGTCGAGCGAGGCGGCGGCGTTGACCTGGATCCCGCGCCCGGCCCCGGTGGCCGCCATGTTTGCGATGATGGTGTTGTTCAGCCGCACGGTGGCGTCGGCACTGCCGACATACAGGCCGCGCTGCTGGCCGGTGCCCGACGATTGCCCGGTGATGCGGCACCGGCTGATCCGGATATCCGCGCCGGCGCTTTGGTTATAGATCTGCAGACCGGTGTAATCCCCGTCGACCACCACCTGCAGGCCCTCGATGCGCACGTGGTTGGCGAATATGGAATTATGCGCCGCACCGGCGAGCCGGTAGCGGGTGAGGTCGAGGCCGGTTTTGACGGCCTGATCAGCGGCAGCGGCCCGGATGACGATATACTGGGTGTCGCTGGTGGTCCAGCCGTCGACGGTGACGGCGGTGGTGTCGGCCGTGCCGCCGGTGCTGCGGCATTCAGCCACGGCAATCTCGTCACGCGCGCCGATCAGATCCCCCTGCTCGCCCGCTTCCCAGGCGGCCAGGGAGGTGTAGTCGGTGCCCGGTCCGTTGTCCGGGTCGATGATTGATATTACTTCGGTTGCCATTTAAATGTCTTCGGTCTCATCCTTAAGGGTTTGCTGGTTGCGAAAGCAGTTTTTGACCTGTTGCCACGTGTAATGGTACCGGCCGGTATAGGCCAGCGCCTTGATGGTCAACTCGCCAACGGCGGCCAAGCGTGACCGCGCAATCGGCGGCAGCGCCTCCCAGCGGATGATCCATTTGCGTTTGCGCACGATGCGCTGATCACCACCCGCATCGACCTCGGGCTCGATATACTTTTGCACGGTGGCCGGGGAAACACCGGGGATTTTAATCACCACAAACGCGGGCAATTTTTCTTTACGCCCCCATTGATGGCCGTCGGGCATCACCGCCACCGGCATGCCGCGTTTGTAGCACCCCTGCCGCTCGATTGTGCTGTCCGGGTGGGTGCTGTCGATCGCCTTAACCAAAATTTCAGCCATATTACTTCACGTGTCCGTTTTTGATGGTTTTTTCCAGGCGTCGTATGGCGCTGAATATATCGTCTTTCAGGGACGTAATTTTGCTTTCCACCGCGGCCGAGAGTTCCAGTGCGTTGTTGCGGCATAGAAGCGAATGGCGCGACTCGCTAAGGTATTCTTTTTCAAGGACCGCGATTTTACGATTTACTTCCCTGAGCTTGACCGCCATGTCATTTTCAGAATCGACGATCGACTTGCGGACCAGATAAATGCAAAACCCCATTAATGCCAGTGCCACCATTGTCGGTGCCCATGCCGTTAAACTGCCCATCGCAAATTACTCCTTTTTCAGTCCGCCGTAATTTTGTAAAAACCGTTGGTGTAGTTGGTCAACCCACCGGGAATAACAGATATCAAATAGGTGCCGGGGGTACCGGTGGCAAATGAATAGGTGCCGGTGGTGATGGTCACCGGCGCCGCGTTGTCGACATAAACATCGGTGGGGTCGGGCAGCCCTGTGATGACGGCCGTGTCCAGGTTGTCGGCGGCAATCTCGGTTTTGTCGAACCCGGACAACCCGGCGGCCGGCGGCAGCGGAAACCGGTTGACGGCGCCGTAGTAATCGACGGCATAATCGGTCAGTTCGTCCCACCCCTCGGCGGTCAACGCACTGAACCCGAGGTACTGTCCCAGGTCCCGTTTCATCATGGCAAACAAAAGCACGTCCAATCCCGACACACTCCAGAATCGCAATTGATCGACGTTTTCGTTGCGCCATTCGGCTACCGTTGGCGGCGTACCGTTATACGGGGGCACTTCCCAGGCGCCCGCGCCGGCTTGATTGTTGATAAACGTCTGGATTTTGGCGTTCAATTCGGCGTCTGTTTCGCCGTCGAAAACCGATTGCATCACATCGCCCTGATTCATTTTTGTTATCTCCCTGTTGCAATCCAGTTCAACGAACAGGCCCGGATAATATCAGCGCCCGCATATTCCTGCGTGTAGGAGTATATGCGCGCCTTAGCGGTGTAGCCACTACCGCACGTACCATATGTTCCGCCATCCCAGCCTAAATTGCCGGTATGGCGCACCCGGGCCCGCAACCGTTCGATCTGCTGTCCATTGTTGCCGATACGCAAACCCCGCTCTACATACGTTTTTTGCTGATAACCCGGAGTAATGCCACTGTTCCAAACGGTACTCCAACTACCGTTGCGACGACACTGAATGTAAAATTCAAACGTATTGCGCCGGTATGAACAATAGGGGGGCACGGTGCCGCCGCTTTGATACCACCCGATTCCGCCGGCCACGACATACGTTGTGTAGATATTACCGGGCAGGACGACGTCAGGAGAATAGACATCGTATCCATCGGGCCACGCGCCCTGCCCATCCGGACCGTATATTGTTTCGGCGTTTTCGGTCTGCGTGCCGCCGTTGGTCTCCGCAACTTCCAACGTGGCCCGGGCGACAAACCGCCACTTTTTGGTCTCGCCGGGTTGCAATTGCAGATCGACGGCTTCACAACGAATGGCTTGTTCCTGATTGATGTAAGACGGATGCCAAATCGTACCGTAGTTCAATGACACCTGGATATTAGGCGTATTCTCCCACACACCGGGAAGTAAAACGGTCTCGTTGTTATTTGCGGTGCCCGCAAATGCATTGGTTAACGGTTTTTGTATTTCGTGCTGCTGGCCGGTTTCATCCCACAGCCCGATTTGCAGATCGCCGTGGGTCAGACGCAGATACGTCTGACCGGCCGGCCCACCGTCCGGCGCAATCGTGATATCGTTGGTGTCGCCGGAAATTTCGATATTGCCGTCGCCCACCACAATACCGCCGCCCTCTTCCACATTGAGTTGCCCGGTGTACGCCGACAACGCCGCCAACGACCCGGCCACCACTTTTTCGGCGATGATCTCGCGTACCGGGATCCATTCGTAGACGGTGACGGTTTGCGTGCCGGGAAAGGCCAGGCGCACATACCGGGCTGCCAGGCCGGCGGGTAGAAAGGCCCGGTTGGCACCGGGGGTCAGGGTCCAGTAATTGGTGCGGGCGTCGGCTTCGTCGACGGCCACGAGCAGCCGGTCATCGGCGTCCAGGGTGTGGTCGGCTTCGGCTTTGAGCCAGGTCCAGGTGGTGCCGTCGACGGACAGGGCGAAATAGATGTCGGCCGCGGCGGCCAGCCAGGTGTCGATGCGTTCCAGGGGCGAGACGGCGGCGTATTGGTATTGCACCCAACGGTCCGTGCCGTCGAACAGGACACCGCCGGAGATCCGGTTGCGGTCGTACAGGGCGGCCAGTTCGGTGTTGGTGCGTCCCGCGGCGTCGCTTTTGGCGATCGATTCGTCGATATCCTGCTCGATGGACGGTAGTTCGGTGGGGACCACGGTACCGACGGCGGAAGGGGTGCCGGCACCGAAGGCGTCATGGGGGATGATTTTGCAATAGTAGGTGTCGGCGCCGTCCATGCCGGTTTCAATGTGGCTGACGCCGCCGGCGCCCAGGACGGCCACCGCGGTGACCGGGTCCATGTTTTTGTCGAGAAGTACTTGGACCTGGTACAGGTCGTTGTCGGCGGGCAGGGTCCAGGTGATTTTGACGCCGTTTATCAGCGGCGTCAGGCCCGGGGTCTGGGTCGCCATGGACGGCGCCGGGTTGGAAAACACGGCGGCGGCGTAGTTGGTGGCGAGTTGCCCGAAGACATCCACGGCCCATACCCGCGCGATGATATTGCGGCGCGGGCCGCCGTCGTCCAGATTCTTGGCATAGGTGTAGACATAGCGCGGGCCGGCGGCCGGGACGGTTTCGGTGCGCAGTAATGCTTCGGTGCCCGGCACACGGATTTCGATGCGGTAGTGATCGAGCCGGTCAAAGGTCAGCGGATCCCAGGTGATTTCACAATCGCGCCCGGCAAAGTCGGTGCCGCCACCGGCCGCGCCAAGACCGGTGACGTCCGGGGGCGGGCCGGTGTTGGCGGCCAGGTTGTGGCCGGTGCTCACGGACCAGGCCGAATGGTGTACATGGCCCACGGCCCGCACGCGAAAGTCCCACACGCCGGAGACGATGCCGCGAAAATCAAAGGTGTTTTCCGCGTTGCGGTGCAAGGTGGTCCACACGCCCGCGTCCAGGCGGGCCTGGAGCTGGTAGTAAACCGTGCGCGCATCCGGACTTTGAAGCCAGGAGACGACCAGGCCGAAGAGATTGTTTTGTCCTTCGGTGTAATCGTATATCTGCCCGACGGTGATGCTGCCGGGCGGCTGCAACATGCCACCGGGCACTTTGGCGTAGGGCGCGGGATCAAAGACGATGCCTTGTTCCACCCGGGCGTATTTGTCCGGATCGTGAAACAGGGCGGTAATCTGAAACCGGTGTGGTGCCAATTCTTCGTTAGCCACCACCCGGAATTGGCGCGGCTGCACGCCGCCGTTCTCGGCCAGGGTCCAGACGGCGCCGGCGGCGGGGGCCTGGGGCAAAGGGGCGTCAAGCTGCAGCTCGGTGATGGCGGCGCCGGTGGTGGTGACGGTGGCGGAGGTCAAGGTGCCGTCGGGCAAAACGATCGACAGGGTGTCGTTGCCGGTGGTCAGGGTGACCGGGGCGTCGATGGTGATGCGGTCCAGGGTGCCGTTGATGGCGCGCATGCGGCCGCCCAGGCGGACTTCGGCATAGTGTGCATCGGCCACGTTGATGATCTCGCCGGGCAGGCAATCGGCAAAGTTAAGACCGCCGACAAAGGTTACGGTTTCGGTCTGGTTTTGCTCGCTGTCGAGCAGCCAGCGGCCCACGCGGTGGGCCTGGCCCCGGCTGGTGCAGGCAAAGGCGGTGATCTCTTTGGACCGGTAGCCGTAGCGCCGGATGCCGTCCGGATCGGAGACCACTTCGGGGGTGAGGCGGTAAAAATCGTCCGGGTCGTTCCACCAGACCACGGCCACGGTGTGCCGGGCGTCCAGGCCGGTCCCTTCATAGCTGAACGCGCCGTTTTCGACATCAGCAGCAACGGCGTCGCGCGCGGGGCTGCGGGGCCGGTCCTGGACCACTTCCACGGTGCCGGTGGCCCAATAGGGCATGGCCATAAAGACCGATGCCAGGGCGTTGACCAGGTGATAGGCTTCGGCGTAGGCGTTGATCACGGTGTTGCAGGTAAAGCGCCGCTCCTGCACGCCGTAGCCGTTGTCGACCCCGGCAAAACGGCCGTCAGGGTCGACGGCGTCGCAGTAGCGGGCGATTTCGTAAAACGCATAGCGGTTGATGCGCCCGGCATCGAGCCCCAGGCCGTAACGCGGGTTGGTGAGCAGGTCGTACAAAACCCAGGCCGGATTGTCGGTCCAGGCCACGGCCGGGGCAAAGGTGCCGTCCCATACGCCGGTGGTGTAAAGTATGGTGCCGACGGCCGGTGTGATACCTGCCGGCACGTTGTAGTTGGACGGCACCAATACTTTGATCCCGCGCACATGATAGGCCCGCCGGGGGATTCGGTTGCCGAACGCCTCGGCGTTGGCGGTCAGGGCCATGTAGGCGCTGTCCGGGTAGAGCAACCGCTCGTTGATGATTTCAGTATAGGCGTACCAGTTGGTGGTGTTCTGCAGATAGGCGCTGCCGGTTTCGCTGGTAAGTTTGGTCACCCGGATGAGCCAGCCGGCCGGATCGGCGCCGAAGGTGGCGGCCAGGTTGCGGATGCGGTAGGCCCGCTGATAGGAGGCTACGCACTTGCCGCTGATGGTCATGGTGTGCACGTCGGTCCAGTCGGCGGCCGAGACGGTTTTGCCGGCGATCCGCACTTGCACGGTGGTGGTGTTGATGTCGCCGTTTTCCTGGTCGATGCGATGCAGGGCGGGCACCTCGATGATGATTTTAACATCGTCGACGGCGGTGTTGGCAATGGTCCGCTCCACCGGGGTGCCGTAGGCGATTTCGGTACCCACGGGGATGATGTTGGCAACATCGGCGATCGCGCCGGCCACGGCCTGATCGGGCAGGCCGGTGCGTTCTTGCAGCTCAAACCCGGCAAAGTTAACGCTGTCGTCCGGGTTTTGCACCGGCACTTCATCCAAATAAACACTTTTGAACCCGTCGACCAGACCGCCGATTTCGCCCTCGCCGAGCAGATCGACGATGCGGGCCACGGCATTGGAGCGCAGCGAATTGGGCGCTTCGCGTGGGGTTCGGCCGCCCCCGGCACCACCCTTGCCACCGCCGCCCGCGCCGGCTATGTCAACCGGTTTAATCAATTTCTTCTATCTCCAAAGACGCGGCCACGGGAATACTGCCGGTCACGACCTGGCCGTATATTAAGGGCACGGGACCGCCCTGCTCAATGGTGTTGACCGGGCCGTCGAAGACAAAGCTTTTGCGCTCTTCGGGCCGGTCGCCGGGCTTGTCCGGCGCCGGGGTCAGGATCTGGGCCACGCCGCCCAGGGTCAGCGACAGTCCGAACATGGCGGCCATGCCGTAGCCGCTTTTTAAAAAGGCCCCCAGCCCGGTTCCCAGGGCGGCCTGTCCGCCGGGCAGGAGCATGGCGCCGGCGATGATGGTCAGGCCCAGGATGGCACCCAACAGCCCTTTGCCGCGCCCGGCACCGGCCGGCACCGGAATGATGTGCACGGCGTCGCGCAAATACTGCAATTGGAGTTCTTCGGATTTGATTTGCCGGCCGGTTGTGACGGTGCCACCGCGCACGAGCCGGTATGCGCCGCGGCGGATGGTGGTGAAGAAATCGCCGAAATTGGCTTGCATGGCGTTAGCGACGTCGGCGACCGAGCGGGCCACAAAGCGCCGGTGGTGACCGTATTTGACGGCCAGTTCGCCGTATAGATACACGTCAAGCGGCTGTTCCATAACGCAGACTCCAGGCGATGTACTTTCGCCAGCGGGTTAAGGGTTCGATGCGGCTCAAGCGGCCGTACAGGTGGTGCAGGATCAGGCCCTGGCCGATGTATACGGCGCAATGGTTGGGCACGGCGGCGCCGATGCTCATCACCACCACATCGGCTGTGCGCGGGGTTGTCACCGGTTGAAAACCGGCATTGTGCAGGTTTCGGGTGATCAGGTCCTCACCGGTGTGCCACCAATTGATCTCGCGCGGGTAGACGGGCAGGCCGGTGCGACGGTGGATACGGTAGTAATCGCGCACCAGGCTGTAGCAATCGTAGATGCCGTGGTGGAATTTGCGCCCGGCCAGCGGCGCCACGGGGGCCTGATCGCCGAACCACAGCACGTCGGTGCAGGCGCCGTGCTTAAGGTTCAGGATGCACCAGGGGACCCGGCTGGCATGTTGTTGCGCCAGGTCGTCGTGGCTGGCATGGGCAAAATCATTGTGGCTGTGCACGATGGCGTCGAGGCGGCCGGTGGCGGTCCACGGGGCGAATTGAGCCACGGGGATCAAAAAATGCCGATCCGGCTGCGCATGGCCGTTGGTGCACGGGATGTAGGCGCTGTCGACGATCAGGCCGCAGGCTTCCTCGGGATGGGCCGCACGGGCGTGCGCGATCGCGTCACCAACGGCGGTGGTATAAAAATCGGTCAGGTTCATGACGCCCTCACCCGGGCCACGCCGGGAAAGGCCCGCGTGGGCAACGGTTGATTGCCCGGATAGCGTAATTTGCAATCGGAGAGTTTGCGGCCGCAGGCGTCGTCGGCCGCGGCGGCGGCAATGTTGCCGTCGGCCGTGAAGTAATCGGTGCCGGTGTAGGGGCAGGTGGCCCGGCTGTAGTCAAAGGCGCCGGCGTCCCACAAGCGATAGGTGTGCGTGCAGACATCGCGGATGATTTGGCGCCCCGGCAGGCGTTTGCCGGTCACGTCCATGTGCGCGGCCAGTTCGAAGGTAATGGCCTGTTTGTCCTGGTGGGTTTTGCGCCGAACTTCAAAGACATCGGGCGGCATT
Organism: Desulfobacterales bacterium; assembly: GCA_028282295.1. Classification (GTDB taxonomy): domain Bacteria; phylum Desulfobacterota; class Desulfobacteria; order Desulfobacterales; family JANQIE01; genus JANQIE01. The sequence goes on from JANQIE010000178.1 coordinate 72,953, forward strand.
TGGGCGTCCGGGTCCGGGTCGCTGCCGTCATCCAGGTACTGACGATAGGTCCGGCGCCGGGTGAGCACGGCGCCGAGCAGGTCCTGGTAGTTGCGCACATAGGTTTGCAGGGCCGGCACGACATTGGCAACACTTAAGGTCGGGCGCGGCAACTGGCCCTGACCGGTGATTTTAAAGCCGTCGGCCTCGATCGGCATGGGGGTGTATAGTTGCCCGCCAAAGGACAGTGGTCCGCTGCCGCCGGTGTTGGTTTGCGGCACGAAGTAAAAGACCGCCGCCACCCCGACCGGGTTCAGGTCGAGTTCAAACAGTTCGATCCGCGTCCCGGGTGCGGGCTGTTGGGCGGCGGCGGCGATTTTGGGATTCATCATAGGTCGAATACCTGTTTAAGCACGGCGGTAATCCGGTCGTGGCCGGGCTGCACCGGGCTGCGGGTCCACTGGGTCACAATCCATTTTTTTTCCGTGCTTTCGCGCGGCGGTGTCCATGTAACGGCATCCGTCCCGCCGGTGGCCCGGAAGTAATCGCACAATGTGTCGGCATCGGCCGGTGTGACGGCGTTCCAGGTCAATTTCCATTGTGCAGCGATATGATTGATGCCGTCGGCCATGCGCTGGCTGTATCCGTCGCCAAAGGCCACAGCCAGGACGCGCGGTTTTTCTTCCAATACACAGGCATATGATGGCGGCAGGCTATCGAGTGCCATTATTCCTCACTAATTGAGCAGTCCGCCCGGACGCTTTTCTTCCACCAGCACGCGCCTGACGTGCGCACCGATGGCGCGGCCGATATCCGCGCCGACCTGCCCGGCGTTGTCGGCGTTGTCGGCGCCTGGGTTGCCGGTGACGCTGACATGGTTGGTAATGTGAATATTGGTGCCGCCACCGCCTTTTAATTCGACCGGGATAGCCCGGTTGCCGCTTAACGGCACGACGGCTTCCGTGCCGTGCAGGATGGCCGGGTAGCCGGACCGGGGGCCGACGGCAACACCGCCGGCAGCAAACATCAACGGGGCGTGGCCGCCACCTGCGCCGGGTAACGTGGTGGCGACCGGCGACGCTTCGCCCACGGCGCCCCCGCCGAAAAGACCGGGCAGCATGCCGAACAGGGCGCCGAACATTCTTTGATAGGCCAGCCGGGCCAGATCGGTGATCATTGAATCGACCAGGGAAGTAAATTCGACTTTGCCGTTTTTGACGAAATTGACAAAGGCGTTTTCCATGGAATGGGCCGTGCCGGTAAAGGCGGCCTTCATCTTTGCGGCCGCATCGTCGGTGACGCGCACCATGCGCTCCATTTCCCGTTTGTGGGCCTGGGAGGCTTTGGCGGTGATTTCGGTCCGGGGATTTTTGGATAAAACGGCCGGGGGGGTGTTTTGCTGCACAGCCGCCGGACCGGCCTCGACGATGGGTGCGGCGGCCTTGTCGGCAGCGGCCTTACGCGACTTTTCGAGCAGGTCGACGGTCTCTTTGAAAATGGTGTTCATGCGGGCCTGGCGTTCCTTGACCTGCACCATTATGTCGCTGAAGTCGCCGTAAGCTTCGGTGGCCCGCTGGATCCGCCGCGAAAGCGCGTCCATTCGTTTTGGGGCCTCGACCTGCCAACCGGCCTCCTTGCCGGGGCCGCCCGTGATGGGATAGACCATGCGCTTGGGGCCCCAGTTGTGCCGGCGTTCCAGTTCGCGGATGGCCTTGGCGTCTTCCTGCAACGCCAGAGTGTAGAGGTTGTACAGGTCGTCAAATTGTTTTTTCGCCAGGGCCGCGTCGCTTTGGGCGGCCTTCTTGCGCATATGGGTTGCGATGGCGTAAAAGTTGTTCAGGGTTTTAATCAGCACATCGGCGGACTGGACCATGGCCTGGAAGGAGCTGACCACGTAATAGGCCACATCGGCGGCCCATTGCCGGAACTGGCCGGTTTTTTTAAATTCGTTGATTTTGTCGAGAAAGCTTTGCAGGCCCTGTTTGAGGACGGCGAAGACCTGGGTCTGCATGACCTGCCGCTGAAATTCCTTCCATTCGGAGCGCAAGGCTTCGGTTGTGCCGGTCCAGGTTTTAAGCATGCGGGCGGACTGCCCGCCGAAGCGATCGGCCATGCCCTCCATCAGCGCCCGGACGGCGGCCTGGGCGTTTAAACCGGCTTTGCCGATCTGGCCCATTTGGTCGGCGGTGAGTTTGAACTTTTCCTTCAGGATTTCATAGGCCGGGATGCCACGCTCGGCCAATTGCATCAATTCTTCGGCGCTGACCTTGCCCTTGGTTGTGATCTGCCCGAGAGCCCGGCCGATCCCTTCCAGGGTGCCGGCATCGCCGCCCAGGGCCGAAGCGGTGTCGACCAACACGGTCATGTCAGCGATGGTCGGCTTCAACCCCATGGCCCGCAACTGGCGAAAGACCTCAATGGCCCGCTCGGTGTTAACCGGCATGTGCAAGGCCCACTCGTTTAATTTGTTGAACCATTCCAGGCCGTGACCTTTGGTGATGGTGTCGAGGCTGATTTGCAGTTTCTCCGCCGTGGCGGCGGTGTTGATGAAACTTTTGCCGAGCAGACCAAGACCGGCGCCCCCGGCGATGGCGAGCAGCCCGGTCTTGAAGTTGAATGCCGACCTGGCCGCCGCGTTCAAAAAACCGCGCGTTTTGGTCAGGTTAGTCTGCAGGCGTGTGAAGGCCGCACTGGTGATGTCCCTGGCGGCCAAAACGATTTCAAGTCGATGATCGGCCATTTAGATACGCTTTCCTTTCATTTTGCGTTTGAAGTTGCGGGTGATGTTGTTACGGGCCTCAACCTGATTGGAGAGCCAAAACGGTTCGGTCATCGGGCGTTCGGGCAATTTGATGTTTCGGCCGGTTGTACGCCGCAAAAAGAAGTATTTGGCGTCCGGATCATCTTTTTTCTTCAATTTGCCTCCGATGCGGGCGAAACGGCGGCCAAGCTCGGTGCGGCTGCCCTGATAAAGGGTCGAGACGCCTTCCTGATGTTTGATGAGCAGCGCTTTCCAGGAGCCGGACATCTTATTTTTCCGATTGCTTACAAATCCGAAACTAAGCTGCATGTCGCCGTCTACAAATGCGACGTTGTAGCGCAACAGACGCGCCAGGCGGTATAATGGAATTTGGTTTTTTTTGGGCAAGCCGCGCTGGGTTCGCCGGGCGATGACACTCAATTCATGGGCATAGGGATGACCGCCGGGCACGCCTTTTTTGATTTCTTCCCGGAATTGGCGCAAGAGCCGATAACCTTCCACCTTGATAGCGGTCTGCAAGGCTTTTTTCTGGCGGTCGCCTTCAACTTCAAGGGCTTTATGCAGGTTACGAATGCCGGTGACGGTAATTTTAATCATCTTGGTTCTGCCGGTTTAAGGTGTGTTGCTCCAACGCCCTGATCTTGCCCCACATGCATTCGGACAGGTCGATATCGAGTTCAGCGGCCCGGCGCCGGACCTCGCCGTAGTCGAGGCCGACCAGGCCGAACCCGGCCCGCCATTGGGTCTTTACATCGAGCCACAACAACAGCGCGTCTTCGTTGGCCGTAAGCAGGCCGGGCGCCGGCGCGGGCGGTTTGCCTAAGCGCTTGCGGGCTTTGGTTCTTCGTTCGCGGTCCGGGTCGGCGTGCCATTCCCAGACCTCGATGAGTTTTTTTCTTCTTCCGGACTGCCGTAGGTCTCAATTAAAATGGCATTCCACAGACCCAGGCAATCCCGGTTGAGTAGTTCGTCGATCCGGGCGAACTCTGCTTCGGGGAAAACCATTTCAAAGACCCGGTCCAGCACGTCATCGGCCTGGGCGAGGTTCAGATCAAGCAGGTTAAAGCCGTCCCGGCGAAGTTGTTTAACTTCTTTGCGTTTCAAGCCGCGCACCTTAAACGTGCGGCCGGCCAGTAAAATTTCACGTGCCATCAGGGGATAGTCTCCTCGACGCGCCGGTACGGGCCGGAGCCGGAAAAGGTGAATGCCAAGCTTGCGACCCCGCTTTTGGAGGCGCCGATTTTAACGCTGGTGATGCGCACCCCGGCGTTGGGATCGGCGCTGGTGTCGGGTTCGATGTAGACGATCTGCTCACCGGACCCGGTGGCATATCGGGCGTAAAAGCGGATGTCCTGCAGGAGCGTACCCGCCAAAAACGCGTCTTGAAGTACTTCCTGGCCGGCGGTGTCGCCGGGATCGTAAAAGCCGTTGGCGCTGCCGCTCCATTTGAGCATGCCGACATCACTTTTGCCCCAACCGTCGCCAAAGGCGGCGGTATCGATTTCATCGGCGCTGGTGTCGATTTGCCAGTCGGCCATTTCAGCCACCAGGGCCTCGGTGGTCGAGGCGTTGACGGTGACGCGGGCGTTTCTGCCATTTAATGTTGCCATAATGTTTTACTCCTCTAATCGAGCGGGTCGCCGGTCCAGGGCTGTTTGAGTTCAATGGTCATGACGGCCCCGCAAAAGGGATAGTCGGATATCGCGTCGATTTCCATATCGACGTCGATCAAAAACTCATCGCCGAAACGGGCATCGACGACGGTCTCTATCTTCTTGCGAAATGTTTCCACGCGCGCTTCACCGGAAAACTGGCGCAGGTTGTCGAGCAGTTGCACCGGTGCGGTGTCGTCGTGGACATAACACCGGAAGCCGACGGTGTGGGTTTTATACTGCCGGCTTTGCCCGGCGGCTGTGCCCACCGAGTTGAGCACCACAAACGGACAGCTTTGCTCACCGGGCAAATCGCGCTCATCGGCCGCGATAAACACCTGGTGCGATCGCTGGTAGGTGTCCAGGGCCCAGGTCAGCAGGTCGTCACTGTGGGCCAGGGCCACACCGATTTGAGTGGTCAATTGGTTGATGTCCATTACAAGCGCGGCCTTTCGTCGCGGTACAGGGTGATCTGCCAGGTCAACCCGTCACCGGTGATGGTCGGTGCGCTGTTGCGGTTCTGATCCTTGAACAGACGCCATTGAACGCCATTGATCACCACCCGGTCCCGATAGGCCGGCGCGGCCACGTCGCTTTGCCGCACGGTCACCACGACGGTCCGGCGCTGCGCATCCTGGTGCTGCTCACCGATGTGGGCCGGGATGTCGGTGCCGTTGTATGTGATGGTGGCATCAAGCAGCACGCCTAGCGCGTGCGTATGGGCGGTGTTTAAATCCATTTTAGAGCGTCAACGCCACCAACACGCCGGGGCGTTTGCACATGGGCAAGGGGTTGCTTTGCGAATGTAGATCGACCCCCCGGTTGAATTTGCGCGGTTCCTGCTTGGCGTAGTAAAGCTGGCCGATAGTGTTGGCGGTTTCCATGAAATCGGCCGGCGCCGCATAGGTGGTAAAGGTGTTCATGGTTCCGAGTGGAAAGGCAATCGCTTGGTCCGCGGGGATGAATCGGCGCTGTGTTCCCTCGCGGTCGACGGCCTGACCGCGATATTCTTCAAAGGTCAGCCCGCCAAAGCTGAACTCCTTGCGCGGATCACCACCGAGCCGGTCGATGGCGGCCACATGATTTAGAAAAACCTCCTTGACCTTGGCGTGATCGATCAGGGCGTCGAAAAACCCCTCGGAGCAAAGTACGTGAACACCGGTCATGACTTCGCCGAGCAGGTTGTCTTCGATGTGACGCAAGACATTGCGGCACTTCTGACCAATGTTGGTGGTGGCGGTGCCCAATGCAAAGCCGATCGTTTTTTTGGTAATACCGAACTCGGCAAACAGGTCGTAGAGGGTTGAACCGTCGGCATCGAGAATCTCACCTTTCAAGGCGCCCATGCGCAAATGTTCCAGGGTAATCCCGTGTTTGCTCTTCATGGTTTGCAGGTGATCATTCATGATCTGCGTCAGGGCCGCCATATCCCCTTCGGTTCCGAACGCGCGAATACCGGCGTACTCCTCGGGTAGAATTTCATCATCCAGCGGGATGTGCGGGATGACAAAAGACCGGACCCGGCGCTTGCCCATTTTGTTTTGCTGGCCCGGCGAACCGACCGGCTGGGTTTGGAGCAAATTGAGCACACCGTCCTTTTCCTCGATCATTATTGTGCGCGTGCGCACCCCTCTGACCGGCATCAGGTTCACCTGCTCGATACGCCCGTAGTTGTTGGGCAAAATATTGAGGGCGCCGGTCAGGCTGGCCATGGAAAAGGCGTCGTTGGCCGCAAACGGGTTGATAATTTCGGACATGATAAAATCCTCCTGGTTGAAAAAAATTAAGGAACCGCGGACGAGCGCTTAGCCGCGGATCAGGTTTCCTGCCGGATGATGATGCCGATGGCTTCGAGCTGGGCGATGGCGGCGTCTTTTTGCGGCGTCGTGATGCCGTCCGGCCAAACCACTCCGCCTTCCCTAAAAATCGCGTCACGGATGATCGCTACACCATCAAGGTCAGCGCCGGTGGCGTCGTAGTTGTCGATTACGATTCCGGCGGCGTTTTCAGTGCCGTCGGTCGCACCGGGGTTAAAGGCGGCGTATAGTCCCGAGGCGGTGATCTTGCCGACCACCTCACCCACCGCCAACACCTGATCCGCCGCGATTGTGATCTTGTCCCGGGAATAGTGTTTCTCCTGTTCCCAGGCCAGCACGTCATGGAGCCGGTTGCCTTCGTTGATTACTGCCATGGTCTATCCTCCTGTTAATTTGCCGGACGTTTGGTGTCCATCCGGAAATAGCATCTTTTGGCCCCCGGCGGCGTTCTCGCATTTTTAAAATCCTCAAAATAGCACGCTATATCTGCGGTTTTAAAAATGCTCGGGCCTTGCCGGGAACCAAAAGCTACTATTTCCGGATGGACACTTTTTCGCACGGCGGGCTGAAGTTTATTTTTCCCGGTCGGCCCGCTGCTTGGCGTCGGCCACCAGGGGATTGATTTCGCCGGTGCCGACGGCGCCGACGGCGGCAAAGATATGCGCATGGGCGGCTTGGTCGGCCTGGGTGTTCAGGATGTTTTCGCGGGCCTTGTCCACATCGCCTTGCATCACCCGGTCTTTGGCAAAGGACAGGTCGGCGACCCGTGCAAGAATGCATAGATCGAGGATGTCGCCGGCGGCTTTCAGGGCTTGTTCCCGGCCGGTCTGCTCGCCGTCCCGGCGGCCTTGTGCCACCCCGGCGCCGTGGGCCTCGGCGCGGATATTCTTTGTGTCGGGCGGTGCGGGCAATGTTGCCTTGGGGACGTACCCGAGTTCTTCCAGGGCTTTTACGGCGCCGGCGCCGTTGGGTTCGATCAGGGCTTTCAATTCATCGGTTAATTTCATGCTGAATCCTCCATTATGATTGGTTTGTTCTCCCAGTTCGGCCACCAGTGCTTCCAGGCTGCCGAGGCGATCGGCCACACCGGCGTCGACCGCTGCCTGGCCGATCAGGACGCCGCCGCGCCCGTATTCGGTCAGCACGGTATCGGTGGAGACGTCCCGGTAACGGGCAATGGCGGCGATCATGACGTCGGCCAGGGCGTCGACCCGGTTTTGCAGTTCGACCCGGCCGGTTTTGGTGTTGGGGTCGGCGTTTTTGCGGGGGCTTTGGGAAGAAATGATTTCAAAATGTTCTTTGTTGTTCGAGCGCCAGCCGGAGAGCATTACCCCGATGGATCCGAGCTGGGCGGTGGCGTCGACCACGATTTCATCGGCGGCTGAAGCGAGCCAGTAGGCGGCCGAAGCGCCGAGACCGCCCACGTAGGCGATCACTTTCTTTTTGTCGCCTGCGCGGTGGATCATTTCGGCCAGTTCGTTGATGCCGCTGACCATGCCGCCCGGCGAGTCGATGTGCAACACGATGGCTTTGACCCCCGGATTGTCCATGGCCGCGGTGAAATCCTCGGCGATCTGCTGGGTCGATGTGCCGCCGAAGAAAGAGAAGAAAAAGCCGCCATAGCGACTTATGGTGCCGCGCACCGGCAATACGGCCACGTGGTTGCGCATTTCAACGCGCCAGGTGTCTTCCAGGCTCTGACCGCGTTTGGTCAGCAAGGCGTCGGGCGATAGGGTCGCCATCAATGCTTCGAATCGTTCGGGCGCCATGCCCCAGATTTCACCGGCCGGCGGGTTAGGGTTCGTCATCGGTTACGGTCTCCTGATACACGCCGGTTTTGGCGGTTTTGCGGGCATCCGAATCAAAGACAAATCCGTTTTCATCGGCCCGTCGGTTATCGGCTTCGATTTCCGCGTCCACGGTTTCCACATCACGGCCACCTTCGGCCACCACCTGGGCCCGGCTCTTGAATCCGGCCCGCACGGCAATGACTTCGGATTTGCCTTCTTTTTCCGGGTCGACCCATTGCCAGGCTTCGGGGCGCCAGTCGATGCGGTGGTATTTGCGCCGGTTGCCGACGTAGTCGTCGATCTTAAGGACGCCTGCAAGGATTGCCGCCGTCAGCCAGCGCAGGGCCACGGGGCGGCAGTACTGGTGAACCAGCATATGCCGCTGAAGCATCCGGCACAGCCGCCGGAATTCGAGCAAACCGGCCCGGATGGAAGAGTAGTTGACCCCTTCCAGGTCGCCGGTGAGCTGCTCGTAGGTGATCCCAATCCCGCGGGCCACTTTGCGCAAATGGTGTTTCATCCAGGCGATGTAACTTCCGGAGACATCCTTGGGCTCGGCAAAGTTGACGTCGTAACCGGGCGGCAGACCGACGAAGGTGCCCGGCTCATACGCAACGACATTCACGCCGTTGGCGGCGCCGATCTTGCGGCCGCCCATTAATGGATGGTTGGCGTCTTCTTCCACGGGCGATGTAAAAAAACCGCCGAACATGGCGGTGGTCTTGCGGCGTACGAGCTCGGCGTCGTCGCACTGCTCGATTTCGTAGAGGTCCAAAATGGTGGGGGTCAACCAGGGCCGGAAGCGGATCTGCCCCGGCCGCAGGGGCCGGCCGATGTGCAGGATCTGATCGGCCGGAACGCGGATCCGGTCCATGTAGGCATGGCCGGTCGAGGTAAAGCTTTCGCCGGGATGATCCTTGAAGAGATGGTAGGCCACCCGGCGGCCGCTATGGTTGAATTCGATGCCCATGCGGACGGCATGACCGTTGGGCAGGGTGTCGTTATAGGCGGCGTCCAGGTGATCGGCTTCCAATACCTGGGTTTGAAGCGGCACGGCCAATCCTTGGCTACGCCGCCGGGGGATGAACCGTACCAGGGCCTCGCCCGACTCCATCACGGCGCGGGCCACCATGGCCTGCTGTCCATAGGCGTCCTGAATTCCGTCGGCGTCGAGTTCGGGGACCGAATCGTTCCAGAGTTCCTGGATTTCTTCCTTCAGGTCGGGATTGTCCTTGACCTGCCAACGGGGCATGATACCCGCGCCGACCATGTTGGCCACGAACGAATCGACGGCCCCGGCGGCGTTGGCGTTGTTGCGCACCATCTGCCGGGACCGCGACCGCAGGTTTTGAAGCGATCCGAAAAGCGAATCATTGGGACCGCTGGAAGACAGGCCCCAGCCGCTCAACCGGCGGCCGGTGGTGGCGGCCTCGTAGTCGGCGGACAGACTTGCCACGGGGATCGGGTGGCCCTGTGGATCGACGATGGAGAGAAACGGCCCGGCCATGCGCTATAGCCCCTTGCCGGTGACGGCCACAAAGTGGCTGGGCGTTCCGGCGGCGGCGTTCAGCTCGGCTTTGATTTCCGCCCGCAGGTGCTTCAGGGTGGGGATGCCGGTTTGGCCGTATTCGACTTCGTGACCGTTCGGGTAGCGCACCTTGACCACCCGGGCGCCGGTGGCCAGTTCCGTGATCGCCGCGCTGACATTGTCTAAATCGGTTTGGGTCCAGGACATAAAAAAAGCCTCGTAGGGTTATCGATTCTACGAGGCTATTGTGACGGGTTTTGGGGGAAAATCTATCCCCTCCTGCCGCTCCTGCCGCTTGAGTCCACTAAAATAGGAAAATTCAAAAAATTTTCCTGTTCAAGCACATCAACCATATTTGACAACTGTCACGTTACGGTTTAAGGAAAAATACAATGACCATTCCTAATACATCAAAGCGAAACATCAGGCCGACTCATCCCGGCGAAATGCTCCGAGAGGATTTCATGCCGGACTATGACCTCAACACGGCTTCCATGGCAAAGGCATTGGGTGTATCGCGCCAAACGATAAATGAGATTTTAAGAGAACGACGCGCTATCAGCCCGGCCATGGCGTTAAGATTGTCTCGCCTTTTCGGCAATTCGCCCGAATTCTGGTTGAATGTCCAGCATTCGTGGGACCTATGGGACTCGGCACAGCGCTACAGTAAAGAGCTATCTAGTGCCCATCCGGAAATAGCATCTTTTGGCCCCCGGCGGCGTTCTCGCATTTTTAAAATCCTCGACATAGCCAGGCTATGCCTGCGGTTTTAAAAATGCTCGGGCCTTGCCGGGAACCAAAATCTACTATTTCCGGATGGGCACTATCTAAAATCCAACCTCTGAATACCGCATGATTTCGTAGTTGGCTGTAAAACGGTTACGCTATGAGCCTCAATGACGGGGCTTTGCAACGAGCTTCGCGAGTCCGCCAACAGCCCCAGGTTAGCTTTTTCCTTTCATGAGTTTTAATGATGTTCGATACTTTTTCCCCCGCAGAAGATTGCGACCTACCGTGTAACAATAGAGACTGGCTGGTACGAAATCGATATTAACATTGTTAGATGTTATTTCACCACACTTTGTAAGTGTTGTCACAGCAATATCTCGAAGGTTATTAGCATGACAGAATTGAAACACATTCTTTAGGTCCATAGGCCGATCATAGAATCTATCGCTCCACTTAACCTCAACTGCCCAACTATTCTCACCACCAGGTTCCATGTTAACGATATCGATCTCTCCATTTTTCCACCTTGCGTAGTGTAACTTAACATCCGAATGGAACCATTGGGCAAAGATCGCAGTTTCTGCAAGATATCCTAAAAAATCATCGCCCGCTTCAGTTTGAGTAAAAAGTGCTGTCCGGATAGAGGGATTAGTTAAATACACCTTAAAAAAATTGGCACGCTTAAATCTTCTTGCATTTATATCAACGCGGTGAATAATTTTAATTAAAAAGGCAGCTTCCAAATATTCAATATACCTTTTTAATGTATTCTTAGCTACACCAGATCCTTTTGATAATTCTTCCAATGAAACTTCATTTGCCGTGTTAAATGCCAAAGTTGCAAAAAGTTGATTTAGTTCTTGGATGTCCTGGATTCCATACAGACTAGGTAAATCCCTCAAAAGCACCTTGTCTACAATATCGCTTTTTATGAACCGACCGGGATCAGATTGGATCTCGTCGGAAAAAATGACCTCCGGATATCCTCCGAAATTAATGTAGTGGATAAACCGTTTATTAAGTTCCTCAATATCTTTTGTTGCGCAAATACTTCCAAATTCATCGCTTACTTCAACAAGGTCTTCCTGGTTAAGCAACTCTAAATATTCAGGAAATGTTAATGGTGGCAGGAGAAAATTTGTAAACCGGCCGGCTCCTGACTCTATGCTTTTTAGTCGAAGAGCAGCGGCTGCCGAACCAGAAACACAACATTTTATATTCTTATAGCTATCAACAATGACTTTTAAATGAACTTCCCAATCGCGTAAATATTGGATTTCATCAAAAAAAACAAAATACTTATCAGTTTTTATGTTTATTTGATTCGCCTTCTGATAGCACTCAAGAAATTGTTCAAGCCCCATACCTGTATAAAGCGGGTTGTCGACTGAGAAGTAACAGATATTTTGCGGAGGAACGCCATCATTCAATAAATCTTGAATAGCGTGATGTATTAATACGGTTTTGCCAACACGCCGTGGTCCCATTAATACAATAGCTCTGTGAGGGTCCCGTTTTTTTAAAAGAGGCTTTAGAAGTTGAAGATAAGCTCTAGATCTATAACCTCGATAAATATCAGGAATTGAATTTGGCTCATCCCACCATATATTTTCAGCCTGTATTCGTTTTAAAAT
>JANQIE010000180.1 GCA_028282295.1 Desulfobacterales bacterium
ATATGGCAAAATCGACCCCATCCTTTGAATGCACCTGGGGTTTGATCTGTCGATAGGGTTTCGTTTTCTGATACAGTACCACATATCAGCGACTTACCCTCTCTTTGCCATGTTTTTTATGCAACGTTGGGGTATAATGAGCCCTGACAGGGCAAAAGCCGGAGAATTTCGAATCTTTTTTGCGCGAGCCCTTACACTCGGACACGCAGGTTTCGAAATCTTCCGGCTTTTTAAAGGCTCGCGCAAAATATCTACCGGCGCAGGTTATTTTCTAAAGGTAAAGCTGCCGTACGCATTGCCGCTAACCTTGGGACCGGTTTTCACCTTGATTATCTCCTTGCCGGCGATAAGCCCGTAATTCTCTTCCGTTGCCGGCCCAAATGAGCCCATCTGAGAATCGTCGATATAGATTTCAATGCTGAAATCCGAGTTTGCGTCATTGGCGATAATGACATCGGAATAACCGTCCGGCATCAATACGCCGTGACAATCAAGGGGTGCTTTCAAATGCCATTTGATCACTTTGTCTGCCATGTTTGTCTCCTTTATTGTTTATTTGTTTTTGTAAAATGATTTTGACAGTGCACTGAAAGGGGGCGCCGGCTGCTAACCGGTTAGCGGCCCTAAGGCGAACTGGTTCAACGCATTATCGTAATGAATGGTTTGTGACAACGTACTAGCGAAATCAAGTTCGATGTAACGCGTCAATATCTGCCCGGTATGAGCGGCCGCCCTCGCTCTGGCTTTATGCAGGATCCCCGGATCAAGAATCAGACTGCTCTCGATATTACTTCCGGCAAACACCTTTATTTTTTCAAGAGGTGCAAAATAAACCGTTTCATTGTAGGGTATTTGTGTCGCATTTATCGGCATGAAAGAAATACTACCTCTAAGATCGATAATTTTCTGGGCCAAACCGGTAGTCAGTGTTTGCGTGTCGTTTTTTTGCAAGTTACAAAATCCGAACCGACCGGCCTGCAGGCCGGCTTTACCACTGTCAAATGCACCGTTTTCGAAGGTATACGTATAACCACCTGAAACTTGCTGGATTAGGTTAATAGCGGGTTTTCGACCCGCGATGACAGGTGTTAGCGAAGCATAGAGAGAATACTCATCGTAAAATTGAATTATATTCTCATCACCGAACGGTTCAAATGCGAGCCAGACGACATTGAAGGTAACTTGACCCTGAAATGATTTAATGATCGCGACCTTCTGGCCATACTGATCCATTTTTTTTCTGCCGGCAGTGTCAATCTGAACCTTCAGTGTATAGGTTGTCATGATAGTCCCAATGAAAATTACGGTCTTGTTGGATTTACGGTACAGCGATGGCCGACCCGAATTTCCTCCATGTCAATAGACAAGGAAGAAATTCAAGTCGCCGCATCGTTATCGTAATTGGCGCATCGAAGTACCGTGCGTTATTTGGAGCTGTCGTGTCAAAGCGCCGGCATCCGCTTCTGGTGGATCAACCAAGAATTTTTTTCAACGCGTCGCCGGACGAAATCGCGGTAACCGGATTTCCTCCGGGAGCACTTTCGATAGCATAGGTGCTATCTTGGATCATGAGGTTATAGTTAACTTTACTATCACCGAAGGTGAAGGAACATCCCGGTGCGCTGGCAACAGCTTGAACATTACCGGATTTGAGATCCGTGCGTGCGGCCATTAAGCAAATCGTTTCCAAGGGGCTCATTTCGATGCTGTTTTGGGGCGGCAGGTTAAACGCACAAAACGGCAGATATTGCTGGCCTGACGGCAGGTTAACCAACCCTGCCAACCCCACGGTAACATCCGGACTGCCGGATTTACGATTGTCTTTCAGGCTGATCGCCGTGCCGGAACTTGGCGCGGCGCCGGTGGTGAAGCTTCCGTCCTGATTAAACACCAAGCCCTTGCCCAGTTCGATTTCATTGGACAACACTTGCATTTGAATGGTCGTGTAGGCGGCGATGTTGGCTTTATTGAATACGTAGACCTTGTAAAGCGGTGTATAATCGATTTCCACCTCGCCAAACATGTTGCCGAAGGGAACGACAAACCAGGTGGGAACTCCGACGGAAATCTGGCCGGCTCCTGCGGCGCCTTTGTAGCCGAGAAGCTGGTAGTTGTTTTGCTGCAGGTAGCCTAAGATCTTTTTTTGTTCCGCCGAGGTAAAATCGAAGTCGATTGAAAATGTTGTCATGTTTTTCTCCTTTTCTTGGTTTGGGTTTTAGGGCTAGCGCAAAAACACACTATGTGTTTTTGGTAAATCGTGCCGTGTCATTTCTACGGGCAGCGCCGGCGTTGCAGGTATAAAGATCGCCGGTTGCACTCGTGCCTTGCCGGATCTGATATACGTTTCCGGCACGGATTGCTATTTCGATTTTTGTCATTGTCACATCAAACGCCTGCGTGGCGCTCAACTCGCCGTCACCGTCACCTGCTTTTGTATCCCATTGTTCTTTCTTGGCGTTTTTCTGGTAGATATGCAGTTTTGCCATAGCCTGACTCCTTTCATGATATGATTCATGTTTTCATTCGCTGCGAATCCGGAAAGTTTTTTTGGTTTCGCTGCTCATTTATTATTCATTCGCCAGAAAAAAAATATAAATAATCGTTCAATCATAATAACTTTTGATTCAATTGGTATTTTTTCTTTTAGCGTGAAGCTTAAATTCGGAGGGGGAAAGGCTATACTTGTTTTTGAAACACTTGGTAAAATATGAGGAGCTGGAGAAACCGACTTCAAAGGCGATTGTTGTAATGTTGCCGTAATCCGTATGGAGCAATTGCGCTGCCCGCACCAGACGCAGGGAGCGTATCAACTGATTGGGTGACATTCCGGTAAAAACCTTAATTTTTCGAAATAGTGTTGCCCGGCTGACATGCAGCATACAACTTAACTGATTCACATTAAATGCGGGGTCGGCCATGTTGTTTGATATTGTTTTAATCGCTTTGATCAACAATCCTGCATCCGACGTTGACAATGGTTTGTCTTTCTTCTGAAAGTCTATTCGGTTTTTTGTTCTGCTTTGCTCAATTTCGAATGAAGGCATGGCCCGCCCCAACAAATTGTTGGCCCCGCCATGGCATGGAATTGTTGGCTTCTCTTTGTTGATCGAGGTTTCACTGGCTAGTTTATCTATTAAATTAATTGCAAGCACCGGTATGTGGTTTGCACTGACCTCCTCATTGGGAACAAGGCAAAACGAATAACCACCGGCCGCCACTTTAATCATATCGCTGATCGTCAAGTTCAAATCCTCTGCTTTCATAATAGGCAATCTCATTCATATTGCGTCTCTGTGACCATGAATTCAGGTTATTGTCTTAAGGATACGATTTATCGGTATACATTAATATATTCTCAAAACATCAAGCACCTCCTTTCCCTTTTTATGAAAATACTAGATTGCCAAGTTGGTAATGATATTCACTTGAACCGAAGTTATGAATACACTACGTTTTTACTATGAATTCGTATAAAGATGTAAAAAGGTGGAAATTAAATCTTATGAAGAGATGCGAAAGCCGACCCGTAAAACGACAAGGAAGATCAGACAGCGAGCTTTGAATCACTGTGGTTATCCGGGATTTGATCCGGTCTTTACTCGCGATGTTTGAACTTTGTTTTTTTCCTAAAAGCGATTACGGATGACAATACCCGGCTATGGCGATTCATTCGACCGCAGTCATGGCCGGACATCAAAGGTATTTATTACAGATAACATCTATCGGCTTATAGCAGCGTTAACCCCTTCCACTGCGGCAAGTTTAGAGCAATCATGTAATTGTATGATATAGACTCAAGCGGCTTCGGTATATAAAAAATGATTCAAAAAATAGCAAATTTAAATCATGGTGAAAGTTGCGAACCGAGGTTTGGGAGGGCGGAAGTAAGGCGCATGATGACTTTGACGGACCAGGGGCGCCGCCGGGGGCATGATGCGGAGGCGGTCGCCCGGGGCAATGGTGAATTTCTGTTTGCCCTCAATGTCAATGGGTGGTTTGCCGTGGGGAAGAAATAGGCTGACGCCTTTACTGTTTGACTCACCTTCAGAGGCCATACAGGGTAAAGACGCGGTGCTCGGACAGGCTGACGACCTGCCGCAGCGATAGAAATTCTATTTCCTGCACAAGTTTGTAGATCTTTGGAAAGTACTGCGACCGGACATGTTCCTGCATTAAAGTGGCGTCGGTGACGGTTTCGTACAAAATGCCCAGTCTACAGTTTCGGTAAAGATCCTGCCGCGATCGTTTGAGATGCTTTTTTTGCATTCATCGTCGTCCGCTGTTTCCGTGACGCGTGCGAGCGCTTCGTAAATTAAGACGGCAATTTCAAGTGCTTCGGCCGCCAGACATAAAACGCCCGCTGCCGGTGATGAACACGGACAGCGGGCGTCATTATTACAGCCAAAGCGTTTTGACCGGGAGAGGTTGCCGGGACGGGACTATTGTTTCCGGGTCACATAGTAAGATCTGAAGTCATGGGTGTTGTGGTGGACCAGACCTGTGACGAGGTTGCCGTATTTTTCTTTGGGATCGCTGATACCGAAATTGGGAATCTTGCCCAAACTGTTCAGACTGATTTTGGCCACCCGCTCCTGACGCGTGCTGGACTTGGTCCACAATGTCGCGCCGCTTGCGGTTTCGTAGATCTTGGTTTTGAGCACCCCTTCAATATACGCTTTCGCGCTCATACTTTTGACCGACAGCTTTACTTCGGGTTTCACGGAGGAGATGACCAGATCGCCGACAATCAGAGCGTCCACTTGATACTCGCGGCCCAGCGCTTTAATCGTTTTGAAATCGATGGGGGCCGGGGCCACCTTGCCCAGTTCCAGGAAGCGGGTGCCGGGTTGCGCCGATTGCAGCGCTTGCATGAAGTTTTGAGTTGCCATCGGCCCCAACTCCTGCTCGGCGTTGGCCGTGAACTCGATAACACCGATACGCTTGAATTCTTTAAGAACAAATTTTGGCGGCATCAACACCTGCTTGGTGCCGGAGCACCCCCAGAGCAGGGCAACGGCAATCGCCAGGCAACCATAAAGCCGCCAACGCGATTTTTGCGAAGTTTTACGTGTCGTGATCATGTTTTTGAACCTCCTTGGGGATACGGATTAAGTGTCTGTCTGGTTTTAGGGGCACAGACTTAGGGCTCGCGCAAAAAAAAATCACATTTTATGCATCCCGGCTTCAGGTCATTCTGGCTCGATCTTCAGTCCCAAAATCCTCGCCATAGCTCGCTATGGCTGCGGTTTTGGCCCCTCAGATCAAACCAACCCGACCTGAAGCCGGGCGCCTAAGATGTGAAATTATTTTTGCGAGAGCCCTTAGGGCCGCGGAAAAAACAATCTTAGCAATGACCATGCCAATTGCCCGGACGGACGGGTCGTTTAATTTTCAGACGGTTGCACTGTTGCAACCAGAGCCCGGTGTGCCGCTGTATGCGAAATGGCAACAATTTGCGTCAAAGTGTTGCCGTTTCCACCGAAATTGGCGGCCTTAGGGCCGCGGAAAAATCAACGCGGAAAGGGCGGATTCACTGAATCCACCCTTTTCCAACGCTTAAAAAACGATGACCGGCGTTTACGTCAGCGGTTGAATGTGCCCCGCAATTCGTTTGTGAACACCCGGCGCCAACGCCAGCAGGGGCTCTTCGATGCGATTACCGTCCAGGTAGGCGTTCAGGGAAAACGGCTCACCGTCCAGGCGGCGCAACTGGCCGCCGGCCGCCTCCAAAAATATCCAGGCGGCGATCAGGTCCTGGTAGGTTTCCTTGGCCACGAGGGCGGCATCGGCCCGTCCCATGGCAACGTAACAAATATGGGCCACGGTGCAGCCGAAATTGCGTACCTTACCGGGAAAAGTGGATTTGTAGTATTGGTGATAGCGACTGTAAGTCAGCAGCAACCCTTCGTCGTCAATGCCGTGCCGGTTGGCTGTCTGCAGGGGCGATTCACCGCGGTAGGCTTGCTCTCCGGCCTTGGCGTGAAATAGATCGCCGGTGGCGGGCATGTAAATCACCCCCAGCACCGGCCAAAAGTTTTCCAAAAGGGCCAGGGACAATCCCCAGATCGGTATACCGGCCTGCAAGTTGGCGGCGCCGTCCAAGGGATCGAAGATCCATAAAAACCGCTTGTCGTCATGGGTGTACTCATCACCATCAAAATTGTTACGATAGTAAAGGTGATTGGGAAAGTGTGCTTTCAATTGGTCTTCGAATGAGTCGGCCAACATCAGTTCGGCCTCGGTAACCAGCGAAGTGTCGAATTTAACCTGCGGTTTGCCTTTGCCGTAAAAGCCAAGCGCTTGTTTGCCGGCGTTGCGAATGGCATCCAACGCAAACTGTGTCAACTCGCCCACGGCGTGCCTGGAGTTGCTCAATGATCCCTCCTTTGCTTGAACCTGGCGATGATAATCGAAACAATTTCTATTCAAACTACCAAATGCCGTGGTCAACGCAAGTAAAAAAGCATCGCGCTCAACCCTGGTTGCCGACCAGGGTCGGATGCTTATACTGTCATAAGCTTTAAATTGACATGCACAATCTGTCGCCAGTTCAAACCGATGAGAAGCAATGGCGACGCACCAACCATCCCCGCTGTCCGGAGTGAAACCATGTCGACAACCGATTCGGCAATCAAACGGCACCTGTTGCGCTTTGGCGCGCTCTTAGGGTTTTTGGCCGCCTGGACCGCCGCGCCGGCGTTGGCGGCGCCCCCTGGCGATGCCGGCCAGCTCATTGTTTTCCTGCAACCGGGCAAACCGCTGAGTGAGCATTTCATTCGTCATCGGCTGCCCGCGCTTCGCAACCTGGCATCAGCCATGGGGCTGAAATTGGACACTGTCACTGCGCATCCCGGAGCGCCGCCGGACGTTGTCCTCACCCCTTTGATTGCTTACCAGAACCATCGCGGCCGCTCCATCTACCAAGGGCGCACGACTACCTTAAGCCGGTTGAAGAATTTCATTCGCACGTCACGCTTTGTTCCCCAGGGCTCGGCACCTTATATTCGTAAAAACATTCCGGTCTGGTCGACCGGTCGGGTCAATGTCTGGGCACCGCTCAAAATAGCCGCCGTGACCGGCACACCTGCGCCTGATTACCGGCATGATGTCTTCGTCCGGGAAGCGTTGCGGGCGCTTAAAAAGGGATTCCGGCGGTTTCGCTTTGAGACGCAAATCGACTTGAAGCGCGCGGATCGCGGGTTTTACATGGATTTTTACCCCTGGCTGAGCCCGGACGGCACGCTGTTTTTATCACTGGCGCTTTATTCGCAATTTGACTGCAAAACCCCGGTCTTTGAATTGAAAACCAAGCCGTTGCAGGGGCCCTGGCACAAACGACAGCGTTTGTTCCGGCAGGCTGCCGCCCTGCTCGAAAAACAGGTTGCCCTGGCGATCCAAAATCCAACCGGCGGCGATGGCTTCGAGCCAATATCCCGCCAAACACCGGCACTTAGCTGGACCGCCATCGGGTTTACCAAACCCGCGCCGCCGCCCCGGACAGCTTCCAGTCTGCCTGCCGTCACGCCGGCCCTTCCGCTACGCTGGCAATTGACCACGGCCGGTCCTGATGAACCGCCCCTTATCCAGTTTCGTTTTGTGCCTCCATTGGACCAATATGCCGGTGAGATACCCCATGGCAGAGGTGAGATCACATTTACGTCGAACCGGCACACTCACGGCGCGCGGGGATTTGTCGAAATCACGCCGCGTGCCGTTACCATGGGCGATGCCGTTCTGGACGAAGCCATCCAGGGCAGTCTGTTTCTCAACGCGCGCCGTTTTGCAACCATCCGTTTTACCATCGACAAAATCGAGGATAGCGGCCCGGCGCTTGAATTCGGACAACTTCTGCCGGCGGCTTTAGAAGGAACGCTGGCGCTGAAAGGCAAACAAAAAAAACTAAGGCCGGCAATCGAGTTTGAACCGATTTTGGATGCCGCCGGTCGCCCCCGCTTACTGGCGCGCGGCCGCTTTCAACTTGATGTGCGCGAATTTGCCATTGAAGGCGCCGAAGGACCGGCGCCGGCAAGATATCTGATGGTTTTTGACCTGAATTTAGTATTCCGGCCGGCAGCGTTAGGGTGAATAACAATTAAAACGCGCCAACGCACCACCCAATAATATTAAACCGGCAACTAAATATGTAAGCCGTCGTCATGCCGGACTTGATCCGGTATCCAGAATTGACGCTTGATTCCGGCGCTCGCCGGAATCACAATTTTAAAGGTATTTTATTGCCGGGTTAATATGAACTACATTACATATTTATAACCTTGCTTGCCTTACCGCTTCCGCGCAACAAAAGCGGCGCCGCCCCCTCCCAAAAACGTTAAGTTACTATAATTTCTACCTTTTATCCCACTTAAGATCAAATAGAAATGCCGGCAGCGTTCTGGCGCAACTTTTGCTGAATGAACAGATCACAAACCTACCGCGTTATGATTTAACTTCACAACCAATGATATAATCCCAGCGGCATTGACAACTGGGTCGTTTTGTTTTTGTTAGTTTTAATTGACCAAGATAACATAGGTAACAAATGAAACTTAAAAGACTATTAATCGGCCTTATCGCAAGTGTTTTTCTGCTAACAACTTACACCTTCGCGACAACCGTCGGCCAGGATACCGCCGCACCGGCAAATGAAGCGTTGTCTATTTTCCTGACAGGTGCAGGATGCATTGCTTTGGCCGGGATTGTGAGGCAAACCATGAAGTAAAACCGCTTGAAGTTTTCATGCAATCAAGCCGTATTAAAAAAAGGCGGATCATGCACCCCTTCCGGTTTTAGAACAGTAGCCACCGGATGCATGTTCCGCTGGTTGATAAAGCATGCATTGCCGCGCCGGACGACTCCTAGCCGCAGACGGTGACGGCTCAACCGGCGCCGATGCATCTTTTATCGTCCCATCCTAAAACCGGCCCGTGTTCTTCAGGGCTCGTGTAAAAATAATTTCACATTTTAGGCGCGAGCCCTTAGCGCGTGTCCATCCGGAAATAGTAAATCTTGATCCAGGCCAGTGTCGGAAAAACAAAATGTGCTCGTCAATACGTCGACAGATTGACACAATCATTTTATTGACAGCCCCTATTAAAAACATAACTGTCTGAAATAATTTATAAAAACAAAATAAAAATCTTGGCACCCAAGTTGCATTATGAAAAAAGCGAGAACCTCCTCATCCTCCTCCTTTCGTTAAAGGGCGACTTGACCCCAGTCGCCCTTTTTTTTTACCTATCTACTGCCCCTGTCTCAGCCCCATCAATCACCTGCCGGATAGACATTTGCAAAAACGCCGTATTGAAATAAAAGATACGCCAATTTTTCTTTATGCTTGAATTCTTCATTTGCCCTGATTCTATTCCAATTTCTTCATTCCTATGACCCGTACAAAATAATTATTCCTTGCAAAGCCCGACGTGAAACGATTAAATACATGCATAGCTTATCGACATTGAATTTCTTCAAACGGTTTTGCAAAACTGCACAAACCCTCAGATCTCCATCGCCCAGTTTCCATCTTGGCCGTCCGGCGGTTTGTAGCACCTTTTATTTTTTACGCGCTGGTGGTTTGATTCGTTGTGCGCGCACGAATCATGATGTAGCGACAAATCTCGCGCGCCGGGAGAGATTGTGTCATGCCCTCTGAAAAGGATTTGACGGTTCTGGTCGTCGATGATGAGGAGCCGATCCTCGAACTGGTCAAGGAAACCTTGACTCGATTCGGTTTTGAGGTTTTCACCGCGGCTGATGCCGAGCAGGGGATTACCCTATTTCGCCGGGAGGATCCGGTCCTGATTCTGACCGACATCAACATGCCTCGCATGACCGGCATCGAGCTGCTGCGGGTGATCAAAAAGGAATCTCCCACCACCCAGGTCATCGTTTTTTCAGGCGTCGGCACCACCGATCATGTTATCGAGACCCTGCGTCTGGGCGCCTGCGATTACATGATCAAACCGTTTAACCTCGAGCTGCTGGTGCACACGGTCAACCGTTGCCTGGAACGTCACGATTTGATCAAGGAGCGCATGGGGCGCAAGGTCATGCTTGAGCAAACCGTGCATTCGCGCACCGCCGCGCTGACCCGCACATTGTATGAAACCGTCAAATCACTAGGGCGCCTTACGGAGATGCGCGATCCCTACACCGCCGGTCATCAGCAACGGGTGGCCTTGCTGGCTGTAGGCGTTGGCAAACATCTGGGGTTGACCCGGCGTGAACTGCAGGTGCTGCATATTGCCGGCCTGTTGCATGATATCGGCAAAGCGGCTGTACCGGTGGAATTGCTGGTCAAACCGACCGAACTGACCCCCCCTGAATTCCAACTCATGCGCTGCCATCCCAAAGCCGGTTACGACATCCTGAAGGATATCCCTTTTGCCGAATCATTGGGTCGCGATGTCGCCTCCATCGTGCAACAGCATCATGAACGGCTGGACGGCAGCGGCTACCCGAACAAACTCACCGAGGTGCATCTTCTACTGGAAGCCAAAATCCTCAGTGTGGCCGATGCGTTTGAAGCCATGTCTTCCCATCGTCCCTACCGGCCGGCTTTGGGGATCGATTTTGCACGCACGGAAATCGCCCAACAAAGCGGCCAGGCCTATATGCCCGAGTGTGTTGATGCATGCTTGTATCTTATGGAGCAAAGCGGGTTCAATATGCAGGTGTTGTTTGATATGCTGCAGGAATTTAAATCGGAAATTTATAATTAGTGCCCATCCGGAAATAGTAGATTTCCACAAGGGGTACCAACCACACTAGATCCCAATCCAGGCCGCACCGTAAACCCCGGCGGAATCGCCCAGTTTATGCTTCAAGATCGGTGTCTGCAGGTCGCGATGAAAGACATAGCGACGCACCTGTTCGAATCCTTCGGCATATAGTTCATCGATATTTGACAGGCCGCCGCCAACCACAATGGCGTCCGGATCCAGAATCGATATCAGACCGCCGACACAGCGTCCGAAATTTTCCAGAAATTGATCGAAAACAACGCGGCATTGCCGGTCGCCCCGGCGCGCGCCGTCGACAATCGCCTGCACCGGCTTGTGGTCGCCGTAAAGCTCTTTGTAGTGGGCGCTGACGCCGGTGCCACTGATCAGCGTCTCCACACAACCGGTATTACCGCAGAAGCATTTGCGGCCGGCCGCATCAATGGCAAAATGCCCCCACTCGCCGGCGATACCGTGACGGCCCTTGAAAACTTGGCCGTCCAGACACAGCCCCCCGCCACAACCGGTACCCAATATAATACCGAACACTGTCTTGAAGCCCCGCGCGGCGCCGCTCCGGCTCTCCGCCAGGGCAAAGCAGTTGGCGTCATTGTCCATGGCCAGGGGCCGGCCGAGCAGCTTTTCAAGATCGGCCTTAAACGGATTACCCCTCAGGCTGGTGGTATTGGCGTTGATGACACGTTGCGACGCCGGATCGATGATGCCGGGAATACCGACACCGATAGTATAGGTCTGCCCGGCCGGAACAGCCTGGGCGGCTTGACGGATATGGTCGTGCACGGCGGTGAGTATGGCCTGGTAGTCGTCTGTTGTTTGACGGGGCGTGGGTCTGCGTTCACGAAGTAAAACCGTGCCGGCGGGATCAAAAAGAATCGCTTCGATTTTGGTGCCGCCCAAATCGATCCCCAGGCGAAATGGTGTATTCATAGTGTTCAAACATGGTTCAGATTTTACCATCCGGGTCATTGCCTTCCCCGAACATCTGCATAAACGACTTGAACGGCGCAATCTGTTCAAATGATTTTTGCGACAGATCGGATAAATCCATGCCCAATTCTAGCCACTTTTTGAACTGGTCATCTAAGGTTGCGCGATATTGCAGATAGTTTTTAATCGTTTGCTGAAGGTACTTTTCAAAAAACTCGCCAAGAATATTATCCCCATATTGGATCAGCAGATGTAAAACAGGCACCGGGAGCAAGGCATTGTTCTTGCGGGCTTCTTCCAGAATAATCTGCGTGAGAATAAAGGCCGTGACGTCTTCGTTGGATTTGGCATCCACCACGGAGACCTGCTTACCGGCCTTGATCATTTCCGCCACCTGGTTCAAGGTTACATATTTGCTCTGACCGGTGTCGTACAAGCGCCGGTTGGCATATTTTTTCAGAATTACACTTTCCGCCATTCATTCCTCCGATGCCCCACTGCCGAGCCATGTCATCTTGCAACAAAAATCCCGTCAAATCGAGGTCCGGTTTTACAAATTTCCGATACTATATTTAATTTTTATAGCCATTTTAAATAGTTAAAAAATTATTTTATTTTTGGCGTATTTTTTTTAGAAAAAAATTTTATTGTGCACTGCAATATTTTTCGCTTGACTATTCGAATTGATGGTATATTTTGACGTTAATCAACACTTCATGGGGCCACATCCAAACAAAAATCATAAAACGGAGGTATTCTTATCATGGAACCGAGCAAGATTGCAAAACAAATGGTCGATCTACAAAAAACCGCTTTTGAAAACGCCTACAACGCCGTTGTTCTCCTGCAGGACCAAGCCGAACGCGTCACCAACACCATGTTGGAACAAAGTATGACACTGCCCGAGCAAGGCCAAAAAGCATTGGCCGAATGGACCAAAAGCTACAAGAAAAGCCGCGAAGAATTTAAGAAAGCCGTTGAAGAGGGCTACAAGAATCTTGATTCGACGTTTGCCGAAACCAAAAAAAGTGCCAAGCCTAAAGCCGCCAAGTAGCGTTGGAGCCGACCCATTGCAAAGGGAGCAAGGGGAGGAACAGGGAAGGAAAACCAAATGGACCAAAAACAGCTTTTGAAACAGATGATCGACTTTAACAAAGCTTCGTTTGACAACACGTTCAGCGCCCTGGTGGTGCTGCAGGAGCAAACTGAACGCGTTGCCAAAACCGTAATATCCCAAGCCACCTGGCTTCCCGAAGACGGGCAAAAAGCGATCACCGATTGGGTCGAAGCATACAAGAACGGACGCGAACAATTCAAAGCGACTATTGATGAAAGTTTCGCACGCGTGGAGGCGTTCTTCAAAACCGATGCCTAAACCACAATAAACATCACATGCGAACAAGCGTCCATCACCCACCGCGGCACGATGGGAGCATCGGTTATTTCTTTTCGTCAGATTTCACTTTGGTGAAACGGCTTATCGGTTTTTCAATCGTTGGCGGTTTCGCAACGATTTTGAAATATAAGACGCAATTGAAACATTACTATCAAACCGGATTCGCTTAAAAACAATTATCAGGAGGGTAACCAAATGGATCAAAAACACATTATCAAACAAGTAATCGATTTTAACAAAGCGACGTTTGAGAACACCTACAACGCGGTCGTTTTATTGCAGGATCAGGCCGAGCGGATGGCCTCCACGGTTATGGACCAAGCCGCATGGATGCCGGAAGAAAGCAAAAAAGCCGTCAATGAATGGGTAAAAGCGTATAAAAAAGGTCGCGAAGACATCAAAAAATCAGTGGAACATGGTTTTGAACAAGCCGAGAGCTTTGTCCAAACCGCCTAATTCCCCAGAAATTAAATAGTAAAAGCACAATCTGGTTTATCGCAAAGCCGTGGGGCGCCATTACATCTGCGCGGTCTTATGGGATGTGGCACCCAACACCGCCGCCCCGAAAGAATCATTAATTTCCGGCCCCCACGGCTTTTTTCAATTCAGCCTCGTGCGGGATAAGTTACGACCGCAACAGGGCCTAAAAGAGGGCAACCCGGATCCTGCTCAATCGGTTACTCATTATGCCCCCAACACTCCAGAAGATTTACGATGAGCAATTATCTAACCAAACCATTGGAACTTACAGCGAAATGGGCGGAACAATACACGCATCTGTCCAACCGCACGATGGCAGCGGCCATCGATAACATCAAGGCCGCCCAAATCAGTTTTAACGGCACCCTGCTATATTTCAATGAGTTTCTGATTCCATTTTGGATCGCCTTCAATTCCTTCAATTCTGTCGAATCTCAAAAAATACTGAAAACGAGCCCGCTGGAAACACTTCACGACTACTACAACCTTTTGCTGTTCAACCTTCAGGTGGCGCAAAAAGGCTTCACCAGCAGCCACAATGCAATGCGCCATTACCACGCCCGCCAACTGGATCGCACTTCACAAGCCCTGATGAATATGCTGTTGATGCGCAACGGCAAGGACGTAGCCGATCTTGCCGCTCATGAAGCCAACCTGCTGGATCAGGTCGTCAATAAATATCCCGCGGCGATTCGCGAAATCGAGCCCGAATACGGATTTCATTTCGACGACGGCGGTTATGAGTTGACCGCCGAAACGGATCGTTTTTGGCTTTATCGTGTGCTGCCTCGACCGGAAGCCAAGGCGGCCGGCAAAATTGAATATAAAAAGAAACCGATTCTAATCCTGCCGCCGTATGTGCTCGGAGCCAACATCCTGTCTTTTTTGCCGCGCGAAGGTAAAAGCTATGTGCATGCCTTTGCCGACCAGGGCGTCCCGACCTATATCCGTATCATCAAGGATATCGCCTGCACACCGGCCGTCCAGACAATGAGCGGTGAAGACGACGCGCTGGATACACAGACATTCTGCAAATTGTTGAAGCAAAAACATAAACGTCCGGTCACACTGAACGGCTTCTGTCAGGGCGGCTTCGTGGCGATGCTCAACATGCTCTCGGGCAAACTGGACGATCTTGTAGACGCACTGATCACATGCGTGGCCCCCATGGACGGCACCCGCAGCCAATCGCTGGTGGAGTACCTGCAGCACTTGCCGGCGCGGTTTCGCGATCTGGGGTATGCCGTCAAAAAGCTGGAAAGCGGCAACGGGGTTGTGGACGGTTTGGTGATGAGCTGGGTCTACAAACTCAAAAGCATGGAACGCGAAGCGCCGCTGTTTACCTTCTACCGCGACTTGATGATGTTCGACCGCTCCAACGGCCATTCCGTCAAAATCAGCAAGACCGCCGCGGCCATCAACAACTGGTTGCTGTATGACCGTTCCGATCTGCCCCGGAGCATAACCCAAATGAGTTTCGACTCTTACACGCAGCCGGTTGCGCCCGACGGCACCCTGCCGGTGAAACTGTTCGGGCGCAAATTGAATTTCAAACGACTTACGCAAAAAAAGATCAAAGTGCTGATCTGTTATGCGGACAAAGACGATCTGGTCAACAAGGAGGCGGCCATCGCACCGCTCGATTACATCGATGCCGAAGTCACTGTCTTTCCCAAGGGACACGGCGCCATCGCCACCTCCTGGTCCCAACCCACATCCGAATGCGCTTTACACACCTGTTTCGGGAGCAAACCAAACGGCGGCTGCCACCGCGGGCCGGTTCGTTTTCAATTAGACTTGGAATAAATAATTCTGCAAAGGAGAATTCTCATGGAAAATGTATATCGCCAATTATGGGAGGGTTATTTCGAGTTATGCGATCTTGGCCGGAACAACCTGCAGCAATTTGGTGAACTTGTCGGCAGCGGCCCGATGGACGCCTCCAACTGGTTCAGGCCGAATACTCTCCTGGACTACAAGGGATGGTACCCCCAAGCCGATGAAGTGCTCGATGCCTGGACGCAAATCGCCGCTGAATGGCAATTACCGGCCCACAAAATGTTCAACTGGCTCCCCATGGTGCCCGGTCAGGCCGTCGATCGCAGCGCCGAAGAGATTGAAGCATTAAAAACCCAAATCGCGCGCAACGAAGAAGAAGCGGCCAAACAAAAAAAACAACTTGCGACCGCCAAAAGAGAAGCCACCCAACACAAAAAAACCACGACCGAACAGGATTCCAAAATCAAGGCGCAAACAAAAATGCTGGCCGAACAGGAAAAAGACATCGCCCAGCGTGAAAAAGCGATTGCGGATCTGGAAAACCGCCTGTCCGTATCGGAAAAAAAAAATACCGAACTGGAAAATCTGATCGCGACACAGAAGGCGCAGATTGCCGGCCTCAAAAAAAACACCGCGACGCCTGCAACCTGACCTTGTTGGATTAATCTGTCGTTTCAAAAGACACGGTGCTTCCTGCTGATCCGCAAACAAATTTGCAAGTGTCCACTGCAAGCGGGAAACACCGAATATCTACCCAAAAGCGTTTACTTGAGAGAATAAAGACCCATGGACCGAGCATTTCTTGAATTTTGGGGCAATGCGTTTCTGAACATGGCCAAAGGCCAGAAGCAAATGGAAGATTTGGCCCAATGGATGAACAAAGGATTGCAGGGAACGGAGGAATTTGCGACCCTGTTTAAAAAGTTCTACGGCTTGGACAAGCCCGCCAAAGCAGAGCCGGAGGAAAAGCAGCAAACCTGGCAAACCGCCACCGACCAGTTTATGCAATCCTTTGAACAGTATCTTGCGCTCATGGGAGTCGTTAGCCGTGAACGGTATAACGCCCTTGAAGCCGAGCTGAAAGCGTTGCGCGCCAAAGTCAGTGACCAAGCAAAAACAATTGAAGAGCTCGAACAGATATTGCACCAAAAACCGGGCATGCAGGATAAAGCTCTGCAAGGATTCGAGCGGCTTGTCCGGCAGCAAAGCGACCAGTTTCAAAGACTGATGACCCAAACTCGCGATTTCTTGCAACAAAGCGCCACCGACACCCAATCGGAAAAGAAAAAATAAACTTCGCGGGGCCAATTTTGAACTGCAATCGAAGCCGCCCCTGGCATTAATGATGATCCGGGGGCGGCGGACAGCGCATTCAGTTGTCGACAGATTTGAACCGCGAAATAGCATACCTCCCGTCCGCACGGCACTCATTCTGTAAAAATTATATGCAGCCCCCCAAAGCGTGCCGCTCATCATTTCATGATTACCTGCCTTGTTTGAAACACCGGCTTTTTTTTGATATTGGACATACACGTTGCCGAAAACCGATTGACGCCCGGCACCACCCGCATGTGCTTCGAGGGCAACCCGGCGGGTAAAAATCACGCCCGTTGCGTTATTGGCAGGGCCACCGACAGATTCTCAAACAGGGATTACAACCAATGATCGATCAACTAAAGCAACTATTCAAGAAAGTAAAGACCGGCCCCGATGCCGCCGACCACGCACCGCAACACGATTTGCAGGTAGCCGTCTGCGCCCTTTTTGTCGAAATGGCCAAAATTGACGGCACCTTTTCCGATGACGAATTGGCCCAGGTGATCGCCATATTGAAGGACAAATACGATCTGGCGGCCGAGCATGCCCAGGCGTTAATTGCCGAGGCCAATGTCCAGTTGGAGCAAAGCGTGGATATGTGGCAATTTGCCCGTTTGATTAACGAGAACTACACACCTGCCGAAAAAGTGAACATCATCGAGACGTTATGGCGGATCGTTTATGTGGACGGCAAACTGGATCGCTATGAAGACTACCTGATGCACAAGCTGGCCAATTTACTGCGCCTGACCCACCAGCAATTGATCGACGCCAAATTGAAGGTGCTGTATCCGGATGGGAAGAAGTAAAGGCAAAAGGATACACCCATGGCGCTTGTCAGCATGCAGGATATCAATTGGGGATTTGGTGATCCCTTGTTGCTCGAAAAAATCACCTTTCAAATCGAAAAGGGCGAGCGGATCGGCCTGCTGGGCCGTAACGGGGTCGGCAAATCGACGATGCTAAAGCTTTTGGCCGGCACCCTGGCCCCCGACAGTGGTACGATTCAGCGACAACAGGGCATCACAGTCACAGCATTACAACAGGACGTACCGCACACCTTTCAGGGCACCGCCTTCGAAGTGGCGGCCCAGGGGGTCGGCACACCGGGCCGAACACTGGCGGCGTATCATCGCAAAGTCCATCAACCGGATGACGACAGCACCGGCCTCGAACAGCTGCAGCATGCCATGGACACCGAGGACGGCTGGCATCTATTGCGCCATGTCGAGCACATTCTCTCGCGGGTTCATATCGATCCACACAAACCGTTTGCCGGACTTTCCGCCGGCATGAAACGCCGCACACTGTTTGCCCGTGCTTTGGTCATGCCGCCCGATATCCTGCTGCTCGACGAACCGACCAACCACCTGGATATCGAAACCATCGACTGGATGGAGACCTATATCCGGCGGCACATCCCCACCCTGCTCTTTGTCACCCATGACCGGGCCTTTCTGGCGAAAATCGCCACCCGGATCGTTGAACTGGACCGGGGCCGCCTGAACTCCTATACCTGCAGCTATGTAACCTATTTAAAACGCCGCCAGGCCGAACTGGACGTTGAGGCCAAACAGGCCCACCGGTTCAAAAAAAAGCTGTCCCAGGAGGAAGCCTGGATACGCCAAGGCATCAAGGCCCGCCGCACGCGCAATGAGGGCCGGGTGCGGGCCCTGAAAAAAATGCGCGACGCCTATCACAACCGCCGCCATGAAACCGGCAATGTCAACCTACAGATCCAGCAAGCCCGCAAAACCGGCAAACTGGTCATCGAAGCCCGCAATATCGCCTACGGATACACCCACACCGCCCCCCTGATCCACGATTTTTCCACCGCGATCATGCGGGGCGAAAAAATCGGCATTCTCGGCCCTAACGGTGTGGGCAAAACCACGCTACTCAACCTGCTGCTTAAAGACCTGACGCCAACGGCAGGCAACGTGCGCCACGGCACACACCTGCAAGTGGCCTACGGCGACCAACTCCGCGACCAACTGGATGAACAAAAGACTGTGGCCGCCAACATCGGCAACGGCAACGACCATATTATTTTCAACAATCAAAAACGGCACGTCATCGGTTATTTGCAGGATTTCTTATTCCCTCCCGAACGCAGCCGCACACCGGTCCACATCCTGTCCGGTGGTGAGAAAAACCGTTTACTGCTGGCCAAGCTGTTCACCCGCCCGGCCAACGTCCTGGTTCTGGACGAACCCACCAACGACCTGGATATCGAAACCCTGGAGTTGCTGGAAGAACTTCTGTTTAATTACACCGGCACCGTGCTGCTGGTCAGTCACGATCGTGCGTTCATCAACAACGTCGTCACCCGGACCATCGTGTTCGAAGGGAACGGGCGGCTGGTCGAGTATGCGGGCGGCTATGACGACTGGCTGCAGCAACGGCCCCAACCGGAAGTCAAAGAGCGTCTCGCAAATGCCCCGAAGGCCGGCAAGCCCCCCCCTTTGCGTCGCGCAAAACCACGCAGACTAAGCTACATGCAGCAGCGCGAATTAGAATCCCTGCCGCAAACAATCGACACGCTGGAGGCCGAACAGCGACAACTTTGCGAGCGAATGGCGCAGCCGGATTTTTACAAACAGGCCAAAGACGCGATCGCCGCCGACACCGCTCGTCTCAAGGACGTCGAACAGGCCATCGAGACCGCTTACCGGCGTTGGGAAGAACTCGAAAGCATTACCGGGCCGCAAACTTGACGAACAGCAACCTAGTGTCCATCCGGAAATAGTAGGTTTTGGTTCCCGGCAAGGCCCGAGCATTTTTAAAACCGCAGGCATAGCGGTCTATGTCGAGGATTTTAAAAATGCGAGAACGCCGCCGGGGGCCAAAAGATGCTATTTCCGGATGGGCACCAGCAAGGCTTTCTATGAGTTGGTGCTGTGCGATTTGCTGCCATTCGCCACTATCAAACCAGATACCTCCGCAGTGCGTGCATTTCTCCAAATAGAACGGGTCCTCGACATCAATTTTGGCACGGACCATAATGCCATGCCCCTCAGGGCACAAACCCGTTTTATCATCATGCGTCGTGCCGTCGGCACCGGTTGTCGCAACGTCGACGGTCAAGGTGTCGGACATTTGCCCGAGGTGCCTCGCAGTTACCCAGATACCGTTACATTCGGGACAGTGCAAGGAGGGATTGCCGAACCGTTTTGATAGTGCCTTGGATTTACATTTGGGACAATCCATTCAGTGCCTTTCTGTTGGATACTCACGAGCCGTCGCTATCTATTTTGCCTTCGGCGATCGATCTTTTGCGGTCACCGATCAAGCTATATTATCGATATTCCTATAGATTGTCATTACATAACACATTACGGCATGCTTGCCAAACGGTATGGCGGCATTTTTTTGGCGGGGGGGGACGTGCGTCAAAGGGGCTGGATTGCCGGATCGACTCCTTCAAGGCTAGTGCCCATCCGGGAATGATAGATTTTGGCTCAGACCAAGGCCGCAACGAATTTGAAACCGCAGGCGTCGCAAGGCTACGTCGAGGATATTTAATTCGTGAGAACGCCAGCCTGGGCCCAAAGATGCCATTTCCGGATGAGCACAAGGCTAGCTGCGGCCGACTCGAAATCAGTCCAAACCGAACATATTGGCCAGGTCACTGTCGATCACATAAATACACATTTCCTTGGCCCCTTGACGCGAGTAGCGATATTTTGAGCAAAGGTTGTCGATCAGGTACGTTACTTCGTTGCGGATGCGCTTATCGTAGGTCTTGAAGTCTTCGTCATCGAAGTCTTTAATCGCGCGCCGGAAATTTTCGTTTTCCAGAAACGGATCGAGGACTTTTTCCTTCAGGTTATAGACGTAGCGATCGTAAAGCGATTGGTACAGATCGCTTGCAGGCAGGGCTTTGCCGTCAACCATGATTTCCTGGGTCAGGGTTTTGGAGGTATATTCCTTCTGGGTTTCGGACCGAAACGCTTTGCGGCGCTCGGTGTCAGCACGGGCGCCCAGTAGACGGCGCTCAATACCTTCGAAAAAATCCTCCGTAATTTCAAGCTTTTCGCCGGTATAGGTGTTGGTTTCGACTTCCCCGATATCGAAATTGACCGCAAAAATATAGTTTTGGATATCACGCGCGATCTGTTCTTCATTGTAATAATACAGCGACTCCTTGACCTCCTGCAAAACCGTGTAATTGTACAGGCGCAGCAACGAATCGAGAAAACCCTTGGGGATGGTCGCATCCCGGTCCTTGTACTGTTTCGCGAAAAAGGTTCGCAGGGCCGACATGTCGATGAGTTTGTCGTCGCGGGCGAAACTCGAATAAAACTCGTTGAACAACTTTATCGAATCGCGGCCGCTGATGCCGTGTTCGCCCTCGTTGTCGGCTTCAGCGATTAGTTTGCGCCGCCGTTTGGCGGTAAACCGTTTGACATCCTCCTCAGAGA
The DNA here is from genome assembly GCA_028282295.1 of Desulfobacterales bacterium. Lineage (GTDB taxonomy): Bacteria > Desulfobacterota > Desulfobacteria > Desulfobacterales > JANQIE01 > JANQIE01. Next base: position 21,063 of record JANQIE010000180.1, read on the forward strand.
GCCAGGTGGGAATGTGGCCGGTGTAAATCTCCATTTTCAGCAACAACAAATCCTCGTCGCAGAACATGCTGTATTTTTCGCCATCGCCGATCCAGTCGTACATTGTGTCGGATTTGATATTCAACCGCGAGGCGATGATGACGCGGGCGAAATTATGCAACACGCGCGGCAGGAAACTTTCATCGATATGACGGCCGAACACGTTGCGGTAGATTTCCACCTCCGTGTTCAAATCCATGACGTACGGGATTTTGATGTTTTCGATCCGGTCGGAAAACGATTGGAAACTTTCAACGTTCGGCTTGTCCTCCGGATTCATGACCGCCAGCAACAGTGAATTGACGTTTTCCTCGATATCCTCAACCTTGTGCAGGCCTTCGCTGATGATGTTGTGCAATTCGATAAAGCGTTCGGTATTGTGGGATTTGACGTCCATCAGGGCATAGATGCCGTTGTTGGTTTTGGCGTACTGGGAAAACAGGTATTTGACTTCGTTGCTGTCTTTCAACGCACTGTTGATGCGATTTTGCAACATGGCGTTGGTCATGAAGTTCTGTTTGGTCGGCTTGTCGCCCGGATTGAACACACTGATGCCGTCACCCAGCCGGCGATTGAACGTATACGGCCGCGCGTAGATCATCCGGAAGACTTTTTCAGGGCTTTTGAGCTTGTGCAGCAAAGACTGGTACAAGGAACTGCAGATGGTACAGGCGGTGTCCTTGAAAACCCAGTCATATTCTTTTTCGCTGGAGAATTTCCATTTAAATTCGCCGTTTTTAAACAGATCGTCGAAAAACTCGCGCCGGTAGGGTTTGGGGATCATCAGCAGCGGGTTGTCATGGCTGGGGCAGGGCACCTCCACGAATTCATCGGCAGAGGCGAGATGGTTATTCGTTTTTAAGTCGTTCTTTTCGGCCCCCTGGCTGTTGTCCAACAACTGAAACGCCCGTTCGACCAACGGCAGCGGAATCATCTCGTTTTCCGGAAAACTGCCCAGCAGTTTGCGATCCAGTCGCCAAACCGTTTCATAACGGGTGCCCTCCTCAGTATTGGCATATTCTTCGAACTTGCGCAAAAGATTGTTTAAAAATGTACTTTTACCGCATCCGGGAGGCCCCTCGAAGATATATATTTTGTTCTGTTGCGCCCCTAACTTCAAGGCTTCCACCAGACTGACCAGGCGGTTGGAGAACAGGCGATCGGCAAAGAAAGGTTGATCCGAGCCCTCCACGAACAGTTTGTTGCAGTCATAGTAAACAAAATTGATCGACTCCGGATCTTTGGGATACTCGTCCACCCCTTCCCCCACGTAGGTTTTTACCATATCGTGGAAAATCTGGAAAACATTGCGGATGACGGCTTCGGGCTTGGCGACCATCAGTTTTAAAAAATCGTCGAATGAGATCAGGTTGCGGCGGTCCTGCTCGCGCATGTGACGATTGAGATGTTGCATGGCCTTGTGGATCGGTTTCATATATCTGTGCCTCGGTAGTTCAAGCGCTTAGCGTTAATATCAGCTTAACGTTTTTTTGGATAATTTGCGTTTTTCCATTTTGTAGACCACACGCTTCCATTTGATCTGTGGCGGTGGCTTGGCTTCTTCCTTGGCCGGGCTGTAGCCCGGTATCATGGTCTGCGCCGGCCGCGCCGGCCCGGTGGCCACCACTTCGCTGGTCTCCAATTTGACCGGGTGGCCCCACAAAAATTCGATACCCATCATGGTATTGGCGATGTAATCCTTGACCAGTGGTTTGCCCTCGAATTTGTGCTTCAGGTAAAGTTCGCCGTTTTTGGTTCTTTGCTGATCAACCGTAATGTACGGTGGATGGTAAAGCGTATCGAGAAGCATCTGGCGGTAGGCTTTGGCCTTGCGGCTTTTGACGTAATACTGCCAGACCTTGCGTTTGGTATCCAGGTGCTTGCCCACCACAAACAATTTGTGACGGTCGACAAAATCCTGGTTCACGAAATTGGCGATGAACATATAATCGCTGAAGTTTTCACGCACATCAAAAATAGCCTGTATGCCGCGGCCGGTCTGGGCGTCGTAATGCTTGCGTTGGTCGGCGTCCTTGATCCGTTCGAAATCGAACGAGAATTTGCCTTTGTCGGCCATTTCCTCGACCATGTAAAACAGGCGCATGCCGATGGCATAGGGATTCAGGCCGACGCGCGACAGGGACGTAACCCCGGAATGCACGCGGGCAAAATCGACTTCGTGGCCCTTGATGCGGTCGTCCTGCAAAAACAGTTTTTCATGCCAGTAGCTGGCCCAGCCTTCATTTAATATTTTGGTGCGAATCTGCGGCTGGAAAAAAATGCTGGTGTTGCGGATCACCTGGACCACCGATTTCATCCACAGGTTTTCTTCCTTGTTCAGAAAATCGGAGTACTCCAGGACGAATTGCATCACATCCAGGCGATCCTTGGCTTTTTCAGTCCGGCTTTTTTTGTAAAGTGCTTCCAACTCAGGATACTTTTTGCCGATTTCCGAAAAGAACGTCTGTTCACCCGGGTCGCCGTACTGGCGGATACAGTCGTTGTATGCCTCGACCTCCTTGATGTAATCGGTGATTTTGACTTTCTTGATGTCTTGCAAAAACACGTCGAAATAGTAATCGAGCAGATTTTTGCGGGTGTTTGCATTCGGACCGTGAAAGCGCGACATCTCGTAGTAGTAGCCGACCAGGTTGTCCATGCCGCGCGAAAACTCGATGACGTAATCGACCCAGCGCCCCTTGTCGGCCCGCAGGCGGGCGATCATCCGTTTGTCGGAAAGCGCCTGACCGGTGAAATCGTATTCCCAGGTGTGCCGGAAGAACAGATTGTTCTGGAAAAAGTCGATGTGGGCCAGCACATGATAGAAGATCATCACGTTGAGCCAGTCCGGGTTGTTGTCGTTGTAGTAGGAAATCGCCGGCCGCGTATTGATGACCGTTTCGTAGGGGTTGCCCGGATACAACTCGTACCGGCCCTTTTCCTTTAAAACCTCGACATCGTGCACCCAGTAGTCATACAGGGTGGGGATCATGACCTTGGGGGTCAACTCAATCAGGTCCCGGTTGGTCACGATATATTCCAGGCTTTCTTTTTCAAATTGCAGACCGGCATCACGGGCGCGTTCCTTACACCCCTCCATGATGTTTTTGGTGTGCTGATCGATCAGTTCCATGCAAAATCCTTGTCGCTGTTAACTAATCAGTTTTTTGATGCCCTTAATCAACCGGGGTTCATCGGAGTCTTCCGGCAACACATCCATACGCAACAATTCCGGCCGGTCTTCCAGCAGCCCTGAATTGCGGATGTACTTTTCTACCTCGCTGCGCGTGTTCGAGCCATAGGTTCGTTCGGCAATGGTGATCCCGATGCGATTGGCCCAGTTCAGCATTTTCTTCAACTCCGGCACCGACTCCTTGCCGCCGGTGTCCCAGTCGTCGCCGTCGGTGCCGTGAAAGACATACAGGTTATAGTCCTGCTCCAGGCTTTCGGTTGTTACGATTTCGTTCACCAGTCGATAGGCCGATGCCACCTGGGTGCCGCCGGCCACCTTGGAATTGTAGTAGGTGTAAAAATCCTTGACCTCCTTGGCTTCGGTGTCGTGGACCACAAAGCGGGTTTCCACCTGCTTGTCGTACTGGTACAGCAGCCAACTGTAAATCAGCACATGTTGCGCCACCACCAGTTCGGAGGGCTTACCGCTCATGGAACCCGAGTAGTCTCGCACAAAAAATACCATGGCCTGGGACTCGTAATCCTTCTCGCGGGACAGAACCCGGTAAATCCGGTCACTCGGGGCAATTAGAAGCTCGGCCGGATCGACAGCCGTCTGGTCCGGAACCCGTCCTAAGCTGATATTGGTTTCCACGATTTTGCGCAGCGTGGCTTTTTTATCCAGGATTTGTCCGAAACCGCGATGTTTGTCGGTCAGATCGTACGTGTAGCGGGTCAGGGCCCGTTTTTTGCCCTTGTCCTTCAAGTTGGGCAGTTCGAATTTTTCCGTCAGGATTTTCCCTAAGTCGTAGGCGTTCGACTCCATTTCATGGGGCCCTTCTTCCCCCTGACCGGCGCCGCCGGCACCGGCCTGGCCTTCCTCGCGGACCGGTTGTTCGCCGATAACTTCGCCTTGCTCACCGTCACCGGTGCCGCCGGACGATTCACCTTCGCCCTGGGCTTCGTCCTTGAAGCTGTTGTCGTGCAGGAATTTTTCTTCCACCGTGGAGGGGACCACCACGACCTTGTCCTTGCCCCCCTTGCCCGGTTTGATCAGCCGTCCCACCCGAATCTTGGGCGGAAAACCGTCTTCCTCGCGCCATTTATCGCGCTCCATCAGCTCGTCGATGCTGCGGATGCTGTTGATATACCCACCGCGCGGCTTGTTCATGGCCTGTAAAAGTTGCAGGTCGTTGAAGCCATACAGCACTTCGGCCGGTGAGCGCACCGTGCCCTGCGGTTCGTCGGCGGGCAGGTCGTGGGTGCCCTCAAATTCGATTTCGGCGCGGATCTTCCGGTCCTGGTCCTCAGTCAGCCCGCGCTTTTGCAGCTTTTTATATAAGGATAGCAATTTGTCGTTCATAATGTCCCTCGTGACCGTTCGCCTGAGCCCTGATCTTTTGACTTTTTACGTCACTACTTCTCGTCTTCCTGGGTGCAGAAATACTCAATGGTCTTCTGGGCGCAGGTTTGACAATAGCCGAGCTTGTTGAGCATGGAATCGATCATCCGGTCGTAAAGTTTCTGGTTCTCTTCGTTGGTGCGGTTGGCCAGCGCCCCGATCAGACTGCCGGCGCCGGCGATGTCCGATTTCAAACGGACATCGGTGACCGCCTTGACCAACTCCAGGTTGTCCATGAAATCATAATCCGGATTCATCGAAATCTTCTGGCCGTAGATTTTGCGAATCGAGGTGCGGAACGTTTCGCGCTGTTCCTCGGTTTTCAGTCCCAGGCGCTCTTCCACGCTGTTGATGTAGCGTTCATCGATTTTAAGGGCCTTGAGCTCACCCGACTGCGGGTCCTTGTATTTCCACATTTTGTCCGGCCCCAGATTCTCGGCATCGATGCCGATGATCATGTTGACGTAGTTCATCACGTCCTTGCGGATCGCCAACGGCTCGTCCATGTAGGCGTTGAACATTTCGGTCATGACCCGTTCGCGGTAAAGGCCCTTGGCGGTTTTCAGGTCCTCGATGTATTTGGTGCGGTCGTTGGCGTCGGTGACATAATCGAGCACCGCCCGCTCCAGGGCGTTGAAAATATCGTAGGCGAACATACAGCGCCCTTCGTTGGTTTCCGAACTTTCAATCAGAAGCTGCACGGCCCGGCCTAAATTGCGTTGCCCCAGCCCCTTCTGGCCGAATCGTTTGGTGATGTCCGGCTCCTGGTTGAGGGTGTCGATGACTTCGGACAGGGTCTTGATGCTTTTCTCGCCGGCCACTTCGCCGGCCGCCAGCTTCATGGTTTCCACGGGCGTCAGCTTTTCACTGCGCGCCAGCCGGGTCAACACCACAGCCACCGAAGCGGCATAGTTCAGGTTCGGATCCTGGTGCAGGCTCTCGCCGCTCAAAGCGGTTTTGGCTTCGTTGCCGATGGCGTAGTCGGTCAGTTGCTCCTGTAATTTATAATTGGTATTGTGGGAAACATAGCTGATCCGGCAGCGGTCGACGATGGGGGCCTCTTCCTTTTCTGCCAGAAAGCGGTTGAATTCGGCGTTGTTGCTGGTGGCGATGATCAAGGTGTCGATGGGCCATTTGTAACCGTCGATTTCGATGGTCCGGTTCTGGATAACCCCCAGGTAGACCTGCACCAGATCCTTTTTGTTTTTGTAAATTTCGTCCGAGAAATGGATACCGCCGCCGGCCACACGGGCCAGGGCGCCCCGGCGCAGGTCGAAGCGGTAGGGGTTGTTGGTGTCGGTGAGATGCAACAGCCGCTGGATCGATTCCTCGCCCAATAAGTCCACGGCCGAAGAGGTGATTTTGTCTTTGGCCGGATATTTGCCGGTGATGGTGCCCAGACTTTCGGTGAGCGGCACCGGAATGATCTCGATATGCTTGAGCATGGCGTCGACGCTGCCGTCGGTCTGGGTGCGAATGTCGTTGAGAATGTAAGCGCTGCAAGCCCCCAAGGGGCGGTAGTTGTCATAGAACTGTTCGATCTGTGTGTCGGAAAAACCGATCTTTTTGGCTAGATACGTCTTGCTGGCGTCGGTGGTTTCAAACAGGCTCATGGCCAGGATCATCGGATCTTCGTAAGTTTGGGATTCGATGGTGGCGATTTTGCCGTAGCTGCCCAACTTGTCCATGTTTATGAAACGGAAGGTATATTTGCGATTGCCGTCGGAGGCCAAAAAATCCCGGTATTTGCCGCACAGGTATTCCACGAAGAATGTCTTGCCGTTGCCCGGCTCGCCAACCAGGACATAGGCCATTTCCTTGGAGGAGCCGCCTTCGGCCGCATCCTTGACAAAGGAGACGAAGCTGTTGATTTCATCGTACATGCCGATCAGGTGCTTTTTGCCGGTTCGAAAGATCCCGAAATCGTAGGTCGTTTTGCCGTTAACCACGACCTTTTCGATGTCGTTGCCCAGGATCATGCGCGAGACGCCCTGGAAGGCGTTCTCATAGCGACGGCTGCCTTCTTTTACGGCCTTCAGGTGGTGCGTTAATGTACGAGTGTTTTTTGCTGTCATGTTACCCTCCGTGGTAGTTTGGGCCTATCCAAAGTTATATCGAAATTGTGTGCGGCAATTGCCTTGCGATTACTTTTAAACCAACATCTGGTTCAATGGCCGGGAAGAGAAGAAAGGCCGAACGAATCGTTTATTTGTAACGTAGTCTTCAACGGAAAAGACCAAAAAAAGTCTAAACTATTATAACCACTTGCATTTACAATTCAACAGCGGTCGGAAACAGCATATGCTGCCGTGAAATTGACATCAGGGTAAATTTGCAATTGATGTGCCACGCGCCTTGGGACGAAATCCAATGAATTGAAATCCAATGCCATAAGTCCGTCCGGTCCGGTGGCCGACCTGGTTGTGGTTGTCGATCGGGCCGAGCAACAGATGGTTCGCTCGCAACCAGCGCGCCAAATTTTTGACAAACATGCCTGTTGACCGCTTACGCGCAGCGCCATTGTGCAGCATCGAATATAAATGCATGCCCGCCCGCGAGTTGTCAGCCTTTACCGGTATACCGACTCGTTGGAGAAAACAGATATTCAGCCAAATTATCATATTGCTGTCAAGTATTTTGGCCCCGGTTGAAGATGGTATCTGCGCCGGTGCAGACGTCCCCCGGCAAATCGCATAAGTTGCTGTAATTACTGTTTCAAATCAATTGTGTGAACATTTGTATCCTTTTATTGATTATCGCCAGTAGTTGTTTTTTATTTTAACAGCTTGAAATTATGACAAAAAAAAGTTTTTTGATCTTCTTCTTGACAACCTGGGGGATGAATGAAATTTAAAAATAACTTTTTTTGTGACTCTATATTCATGGAGGAGATAGTGATTTCAAAAGACTGCAGGTTCGAAGACTTTGCCGAGGCGCTAAAGGGAAAAGACTATTACGACATTCTCTATATAATCGAACAGGAGGCCACGGAGGCCGAGCGGCTTTTGTTCCGGGGAGCGGACGCGCATGAGTGCGGCAAAGCCTACGCTGATACCCTCAAGCGCTTTATGGTGTATATGCGTCAACACGTACGGCCCAGTTCCCAAAGCGATGCCGATGCAATTATGTTCCAGGCGGCCGTTGACAACATGGAACACTAATCAAACAGGGCGCAAGACAAATCTTGCGCCCTGTTTGGTTTTTGTGTGATTTAGCCCCGCATCCAGGCATGGTAACGGGAAACCCAGTTGAGCACTTTTTCAGGAGCATGGGCCTTTTTCCATTCACCGGCGGCGTATTTGTTGGCTTCCGCCAGGGTGGGGTAGATGTGGATGGTCCCCATGATTTTATTGAGCCCCAAATTATTCTTCATAGCCAGGACGTATTCGGCGATCAGGTCGCCGGCATGGGTCCCGACGATGGTGACACCGAGGATTTTGTCCGTTCCCGGTTTGGTCAGCACTCGCACCAGCCCGTGATCTTCGCTGTCGGCGATGGCGCGGTCCAGATCGTCGATGCCGTAGTTGGTCACCTCGTATTCGATATTCTTTTCCTTGGCTTCCAGAATGTTGAGCCCCACCCGGGCCACCTCCGGATCGGTGTAGGTGGCCCAGGGGATTACGCTGTAGTCGACCTTGAAGGTTTTAAAGCGGCCGAACAGGGCATTGACGGCGGCGTACCAGGATTGATGCGCCGCGGTGTGGGTGAATTGATACGGCCCGGCCACGTCGCCGCTGCAGTAGATGTTCGGAAAGTTGGTTTGCAGCAAGCCGTTGGTTTCAATGGTGCCGTTGCGGCGCAGGGTAACGCCCAACTCCTCCAGACCGAAGCCCTTGGCGTTGGCGGCACGTCCCACGGCCACCAGGATTTCGTCGAATTCGACCAGAACTTCGCCGGCCTTGCTTTCACATACCAGGATTTTCTTGCCGCCTTCGGAACGTACCTGTTTGGCCGTGTGACCGGTGAGCACCCGGATGCCTTCGGCCTCGAATTTTTTGTGCACCATGGCCGATACGTCTTCATCTTCACGAAGCATCAGGCGCGGCATCATTTCCACCTGGGTGACTTCGGATCCCAGGCGCGCAAAGGTCTGGGCCAGCTCACATCCGATGGGCCCACCGCCCAACACCACCAGGCGTTTGGGTTGGGTGCGCATCTCCCAGACGTTGTCCGAGGTCAGGTATTCGATCTGGTCGAGTCCGGGGATCGGCGGTATGAACGGCCGGGCGCCGGTGGCCACAATGATGTTGCGCGTGGTCAGGGTGCGGCCGTTTACTTGCACGGTAAACGGCGACGTGATTTTCGCCTCCCCCTGGATCACCTCGACCCCCAACCCGGTGTAGCGTTCAACGCTGTCATGGGGCTCCACCTTTTTTATAACCCGCTGGACACGCTCCATGACATCGGCAAAATCGTATTCGAATTTGCCGGAGCGAAAACCAAAATCCTTGGCCCGGCGGGAGTAGGCCAGCATCTTGGCCGAGCGGATCAGGGCCTTGCTGGGCACACAGCCGGTGTTGAGGCAGTCGCCGCCCATTTTATGGCGTTCGATCAGCGCCACCTTAGCCTTGACCACCGCTGCGATGTATGAGGCCACCAACCCGGCCGAACCGCCGCCGATGACAACCATGTTGTAGTCGAAGTTTTTCGGCCGCGGCCATTTGGCATAGATGCGGCGTCCCTTGACGATGGTGACGATCTTTTTGGCGATCAGCGGGAATATCCCCAGCAGCACAAAGGAGAACAGCAGCCCCGGCGACAAAATGCCCTGGAGCGAATCGATCCTGGCCAGTTGCGTGCCGGCGTTGACATAGACCAGTGTTCCGGGAAGCATGCCCAGTTGGCTGACCAGGGCATAGGCCAGAATGCGGATCGGGGTCAGCCCCATGACTAGGTTGATCACGAAGAAGGGGAAAATCGGCACCAGTCGCAGGGTAAACAGGTAAAAGGCGCCGTCTTTGCGCATGCCCTCGTTGATGGCGGACAGTTTGTCGCCGAACTTACTTTGAACGCTGTCGCGCAGCAAAAAGCGCGACACCAGAAAGGCCAGGGTGGCGCCGATGGTCGAGGCGAAACTGACCACCACCATACCGATACCCAGCCCGAACAGGGCACCGCCGGCCAGGGTCATCACCGCGGCCCCCGGCAGCGAAAGCGCCGTCACGGCAACATAAATTATGAAAAATATCAAAATCGTTTGAAATGTGTGGGCGGCGTAGTAGCCGGCAAAGGCTTCCTGTTGCGCCTTGAGGTTGGCCAAGGTTAAAAAGCGACCTAAATCGAATGCGAAAAATGCGATGGCGAGTGCAATAATCAATAGTATCACGAGAATTTTGGAAATGTTTTTTTTCACAGTCTTCATCCTTGGAGTTAGGGTTCGTAGCAACACCAACAAGTGTGTCGTGTCGGCTTTTGTCCGGTTGATGCATCAAGTTTGGATCATCAGTCGATTTATCGAATCCGAAACTTACAATTGGTGTCCATCCGGTAAATAGTAGCTTTTGGCCCAGGCCGGCGTTCTCGCATTTTTAAAATCCTCGACATAACCCGGCTATGCCTGCGGTTTTAAAAATGCTCGGGCCTTGCCGGGAACCAAAATCTACTATTTCCGGATGGGCACCAGCTCGTAATCACGAGAAAACCGAATAATGACTCATCAAAGACATGTTTCCGGCGGGCGAGCATGGGCAAGGGGCATTGGTCACCGCTGCCGTGTCGATCTGAAGGGATAATAGACATTTTCCTGAAAAAGTAAACTGAGTTTAATGCAATTCAAATGAATCAAGACTATTACATATTTTTTAAAATGGAGTGTCTGTTTTTGTAAGGTTGCCGGCCGGCCGGCGACAGCCTTGCAACATCCAATCAGGACCGTGTCACCAATTACTTGACTTAACCGACTGAAAGGAGCGCACGCTATGGGACCTGATGATATCCTTGCCCTGCCTTCCATGCCCCCGGGCAACCCCAGTTACCCCATGGGGCCATACCGGTTCAATGATCGTGAGTATTTTATCGTAATTTATGAAAGCGACCCGGAGGCCATTGACCGGCTGGTGCCGGAACCCCTGACCCCGGACGGCTCCAACCAGGTGTTCTACGAATGGATCAATATGCCGGACAGCTCCGGATTCGGCAGCTACCAGGAAAGCGGTGTGGTTATCCCCTGCCGGTATCAGGACGAGGCGGTAAACTACACAGCCATGATGTTTTTGAACGACGAACCGCCCATCAGCGCCGGCCGTGAAATCTGGGGCTTTCCCAAACGGTGGGGCCAACCCCGTCTGGCGGTACAGACCGATACCCTTACCGGCACCCTCGCTTATGCCGGACAGATGGTGGCCATGGGGACCATGGGCTACAAACACGAAAACTTGTGCCACAACGCTGCCGAATGCGCCCAAAAGCTTGCCAAAACCCAGGTCAATTTGAAGCTGCTGCCCTGCGTCAGCGGCAAGCCACTGGTGGCCCAACTGGTGGCCTACAACCTTACGGGCATTGACGTGAAATTTTACTACGGCGGGCCGGCGCGGCTGCACCTGGTGCCCCACGTCAACGCCCCGGTGGCGGATCTGCCGGTGCGCAACGTCGTCGCCGGTCACCATTTTAAAGCCGATCTGACTCTGCCCTATGGGCGGGTGCTGTACGATTATTTGAATTGAACACACAACCTGAACTCCCAGCCAAGGAGACCCCTATGAACGGAAAAACAGCTATCATTACCGGCTCGACAAGCGGTATCGGACTGGCCATTGCCCGGCAGCTCGCCTCACAGGGCTGCCGCATCGTCATCAACGGCCTCGGCCCGGAAGAAGAAATTGAAGCATTGCGCCGGCAGGTCGCCGACGAGTATCAGATTGACGTGCTCTACAGCAAGGCGGATATGAGCCGGCCGGATCAAATTGCCGCCATGGTCGCGACCGCGGCCGACACCTTCGGCAGTGTCGACATTCTGGTCAACAATGCCGGTGTGCAGCATGTGGCGCCCATCGACGATTTCCCGCCTGAAAAGTGGGATGCCATCATTGCCATCAACCTGTCCGCGGTATTTCACACCATCCGGACGGCGCTGCCGCACATGAAGGCGGCCAAATGGGGGCGGATCATCAATATCGCCTCGGCCCACGGCCTGGTGGCGTCACCTTATAAATCCGCTTATGTGGCGGCCAAGCACGGCATTCTGGGGCTGACCAAAACCGTGGCCCTGGAAGTTGCCGAGCAAGGCATCACGTGCAATGCCATTTGTCCCGGTTACGTGAAAACGCCGATGGTGGAGGGGCAGATCGCCGATCAGGCCAAATCGCGCGGTATATCGACCGAGGCGGTGGTGCGCGATGTGCTGCTGGCGGCCCAGCCCACCAAGGAGTTCGTCAAACTGGATCAGATCAGCAAGCTGACCGCCTTTCTGGCCGGCGATGCCGCTGCATCCATAACGGGAACCGCGATTCCCATCGACGGAGGATGGACAGCCCAATGAAAAAAAACAAGGAACACCACCACGGCAAGGGCGGGGACAACGGCGCGCCACAGTCCCCCGAAACCTACCACCGCAACGCCAAAGCCATCAACCTGGCCTTTCAGGGCGGCGGCGCCCACGGCGCCTTTGCCTGGGGGGTGGTCGACCGGATGCTGGAAGACGGGCGCGTCAAATTTGAGGGCATTTGCGGCACCAGCGCCGGTTCCATGAACGCCGTGGTGCTGGCCCACGGCAACCTGGTGGGCGGCCGCGGCGGCGCGCGTGAAGCCCTGCATCAATTCTGGAAAAAGATCAGCGCTGCCGGGGCAATCTACAGCCCCCTGCGCCAAACGCCCTGGGAATATTTTTACAGTCACCAGAACAACCAATGGAACATGGACAGTTCCCTGACCTATCAGATGTTCGATATCGTCACCCGCACGTTTTCGCCCTACCAATTCAATCCTCTGAACATCAATCCGTTGCGCCAGGTCCTGGAGGCGTCGGTGGATTTCGAAGCCTTGAACCGCTGCCCGGTGACCAAACTGTTTTTGAGTGCCACCAAGGTGCGCACCGGCAAAGTGCGGGTGTTCAAAACCGATGAGATCTCCGCCGACGTGGTCATGGCCTCGGCCTGTCTGCCCCAGCTCTTCCAGGCGGTCAAAATCGGAGACGAGCATTACTGGGACGGGGGCTTTATGGGCAACCCGGCCCTGTTTCCGGTTTTCTACCACACCGACAGCCGGGATCTGATGATCATCCACATCAACCCCCTCGAACGGGCGGAGTTGCCCCGCACGTCGGCTGAAATCGCCAACCGGCTGAACGAGATCACGTTCAACGGTTCGTTGCTCAAGGAAATGCGGGCCATCGCCTTTGTCACCAAGTTGATCGAGGAAGACTGGATCAAGGATGAGCACAAAGGCAAACTCAAGCACCTGCACATGCATTCCATCCGGGCCGACGGCATCATGAACGATTTGAGTGTGGCCAGCAAATTCAACACCGATTGGCATTTTCTACTCTATCTGCGCGACCTGGGCCGCGAGGCCGCCGAAAACTGGCTGCAGGCGAATTTTAAGAGTATCGGTAAACAATCGACGGTTGACGTGCGCGCCGAATTTTTGGACCTGGGTGTCAGTCATGTGGGTTGATCGCAGATCTGGTCGGCCACTGCAAAAAAGGGGCTTGTTTCGATTTGTATTATTTTTCGATTTCAGGCATAATATCGTTTATATATTTTAATTGCGAATGATTTTAGGACACTTTTGCCGCATTGCGACACTTCTTGAAATGGCAATTTAGTCGGTGTCCATCCGGAAGATGGCCGTTTTTGGCTTTCGGATGGACACTCGCCAACCCCGCTACCAGACCTTCATCTCTTTAAAGTCTCGAAATCCCTCCGCTACGGTTTTTCGAATCAAGAAACAATCGTCACCAGGTGATTGAAAAAAACAAGCGTCACCTGTGTTGCACGGAGTAACCGTTGATGCCCCCTACCATTCCGGATATCTTGTTGGTTGAAGCGGACATGACCCATGCCAAGTTGATCCGGCAAGCGTTTGCCGCGTCCATGGATCCGATGACCCTGCATCATGTCCCCAGCCTTGGAGAAGCCCGCGCTTTTTTGGCCCAGAGCGCACCGGACCTGGTGTTGACCGCCTACGAACTGCCGGACGGCAGCGGATCGGACCTGTTGCCGGCTGACCGGGAAAATGCGCTGTATCCGGTTTTTATCCTGGCCGGTCACGGTCATGAGAAACTGGCGGCTCAGATTATGAAAACAGGGGCTTCGGATTTTGTAATCAAATCCGAGGCCCTGTTTGCGGATCTGCCCCTGCTGGCAACCGCGGCCTTACGTGATTGGCACAACATTGTTGAACGGCGCAAGGCCGTAAAAGCATTGAAGGACAGTGAAGCCTCCTACCGTACATTGGCCCAGAACCTGCCGGGCATCGTGTACCGGGTTCACCTGGCTGAAAACAACCGGAGCCAGTATTTCAACCGGATGCTGGAACAGATTACCGGTTTTAAAGAGTCCGAGTTGCAGGATACGCAAATCTGCTCCATGCCGGCATTAATCTTTCCCGAGGACAAAACGCGGGTGGCCGGCCGCCTGCAACACGCCATCGACCAGGCGGTATCCTTTGAATTGGAATACCGCATACGCGACAAGCACGACAAAATTAAATACTGTCACGAACTTGGGCGCGTGGTGAAAAACAGGGACGGCCGGCCCGTCTATATTGACGGCGTTATTTTCGATGTCACCGAAGCCAAGGAAACCCAGGCGGCGCTGGAGGTAAGCCGCCAGGCCTGGCAGAGTATCGTCGACAATGCCATCGTCGGCATCTACCGGGTGACGGCTGGCGGCCGGATTTTAATGGCCAATCCCTCCATGGCCCGAATGTTTGGGTATGACTCCACTGCGAAACTACTGGCAAAGGTTGTCAATTTCGCCGATTTATACCAGGAACCCGCAGAGCGTCTCGCGCTGATGCATAAGATCGACACCACCGGTTTTATCAATGGCGTTGAAATCAGAATGCGCCGCCGCGATGGCAGACCGATGTGGGTGCGCGCCAATGTGCGCCAAGTTGACGATCCGAACGGTCGCAAAGTCTATGAAGGCTTTTTGGTCGACATCAGTGAACAAAAAGCACTGATGCATAGGGTTCAACAGTCACAGAAACTCGAAGCTATCGGAACGCTGGCCGGGGGCATCGCCCATGACTTTAACAATATGCTTGCGCCCCTGTTGGGGTTTGCCGAAATGTTGAAGGAAGACTTGTCGGGCGACAGCCATCTGCACGAGTATACCGATGAGATAATCAATGCCGCCTTGCGTTCGAGAGATCTGGTTCAGCAAATCCTTACCTTCAGCCGGCAGGTCGATAGTAAAGTCAGGCCGGTAAAATTACAGCCGATCATCAAGGAAGCAATCAAACTTCTTCGGTCCTCGATACCGGCAACGATAAAAATACAGCAGCAGATTGCATCTGACTGCGGCATCGTCAATGCCGATCCCACCCAGATTCATCAGATAATCATGAATCTGGCCACCAATGCCTATCACGCCATGGAAGCAACCGGGGGCTGGTTGAAAGTTACCCTGAAACAGATCCGGCTTGAGGCGGATGAAATGCTGATGTCGGAAATGAGCCCCGGCGCATACGCGCGGCTGCGCATCACGGATACCGGCGACGGCATCGAAAAGCAGATTCTGGACAGAATATTCGATCCCTATTTTTCCACCAAAAGCAAGGGGAAGGGGACCGGTTTGGGCCTGTCAGTGGTCCAGGGCATCGTAAAGAGCTGCAACGGCGACATCCGGGTCGACAGCGAAATCGGTAAAGGGACCGTGGCCGACGTCTATCTGCCGATCCTCGAGCATAAAACCGAGCAGCAGGTAGTCGAAGTGGCCGAACCGGTTATCGGTGGTGTTGAACGAATACTGTTAGTGGATGATGAAGCCCCCATCCTGCGTCTGGAGCAGCAGATGCTGGAACGGCTCGGGTATCAGGTAACCACGCGAACCGGTAGCCTGGAGGCGCTTGCCGCTTTCAAAGCCGTCCCGGAAAAATACGACCTTATCCTGACCGACCTGACCATGCCGAATATGACCGGCATTCAGTTGGTCGATGAAATCCGGAAAATCAGGCCCACAATCCCGGTTGTCATCTGCACCGGCTTCAGCGAACTGATCGATGAAGAGAAAAGCAAGGCCATCGGCATTCAGGGACTGGTGTTGAAACCGGTTGTAAAACGGCATATGGCCAAAACCATTCGCAGCGCGCTCGATCAAGCCGCAGACAATTGAGATCGAATAGGGCTCGCGCCTAAAATGTGAAATTATTTTTGCGCGAGCCCTTAAACACGGTAGCGCAACAGGCGCAACGTGTTGCCGATAACGCTCAGGCTGCTTAGGAGCATGGCGCATACCGCCACCAGGGGATTGAGCCACCCGGCCATGGCCACCGGGATGGCGATCAGATTGTAACCAAAGGCACAAACCAGATTTTGGCGGACCGTGCGGGTGACCCGCCGTGCCAGAGCCAAAAAGCCGATCAATTGGGCCGGTTCACCCTGCATCAGGGTGACATCGGCCGTTTCCTTGCCCAGATGACTGCCGCCGTACATGGCCAGGGCCAGGTCTGCCTGGGCCATGGCCGGGGCGTCGTTGATGCCGTCGCCCACCATTGCCACCCGCCTGCCGCCGTTCTGCAGGGTTTCGACGTAAGCGGCCTTTTGTCGGGGCAGTTGTTGGCCCTTGCTGTGCGTCAACCCCAGTGCCTGGCCCACGGTTTGGGTGGTCACCGCATTGTCACCTGAAACCAGGGCCAGCGCATAGTTGCGTTGTATCAGGGTTTCAATGGCGGTGCGGCTGCCCGGCTTCAGGGAATCACCGAAGATAAACACCGCCGCCGGCTGGTCATCGACGGTCAGATAAACCGGAGAATCGGCGGGATCAGTGCCGGACAACTGGTGATCCGTGCAGCGGGTGAACACGGCCGACCCGAGTTTAAGGACGCGCCCTGTGTGCATCCCGCTCACGCCGTTGGCATGCACTTCAGGCGCGTTGATGTCGGCCGGCAAGATGTCGGCCTCTTGCGCTGCTTGCACCAGCCGGCGGCCCACAGGATGCTCGGCATCCCGCTCCAGGCCGGCGGCCAGGGCGATCACCTCGCTGCGATCGAGGCTGCCGGGCAGTTGAATCGATTTTAAACGCCAATGACCCGCGGTAAGGGTGCCGGTTTTGTCGAACACCAGGGTGTCGATTTGATCGGCTTTTTCAAACGCCTGAAAATCGCGCACCAGCACACCGTGCTGCCCGGCTACGGAAATGCCCGCCACACGGGCCAGGGGGATCGCGATCCCCAACGCGCAGGGACAGGCGATCACCAGGACGGTCAACGCCCGCAACAAGGTGATATGCGGTTCGAGCCCGGCAAGCCACCCGCCGCCGGCGGTGAGGATGGCCAACACAATAATCGTCGGGACAAACCCGCGCAGCAGCCGGTCGGCCTTGCTTTCCAGCGGTGTCTTGCGCTGCAGCGCATTTTCGATGATGTGCGTAAGCTGCCCCATCACCGTGTCGCCGCCCACAGCCTCGGCTTGCACCGTCAATTGCCCCCTTAAAACCAGGCTGCCGCCCCGGATCGCATCCCCCGGCCGGCTGACGACCGGCTCGGCTTCACCGGTCAGCGACGACTCGTCAAGCTCGGCCCGGCCGTCAAGAACCCGGCCGTCGGCCGCCACGATTTCTCCGGCGGCCACTCTGAACGTATCCGAAGGTTGCAGTTGCGCCGCCGCGACATACCGCCCCTGAGGAAAGGCGTCGGAGCAGATGTTCACCTTGGTGGGAATCCGCGCCAAAATGGCATCCAGATATCGCTGCACCCGTCCCTTGGCCCGCCGTTCCAGGGTTTTGCCCAACAGCACCAGGGTGACCAGCATGGCCGTGGTGTCGAAGTACAGGTGGATGCTGCCCGTGTAAAAGTTGATCAGGCTGTAGCCGTAGGCACTGAAGGCGCCCACACTGATCAGGGTTTCCATGCTCAGTACCGCCGTGGTGAATCCGGCCAGGGCCCTGCGGTAGATCGGAAAGCCGCCGTAAAAAAGCACGATGCTCGCCATGATCCCCATGGGCCAGGCGATTTTGCGGATGTTGTCAACGCCCAGGTCGCTGAAAAAGCCGACATACAGCGCAAAGGAGAGCATCATGACGTTCATCGTAAAAAACGCCGATACCGCAAAACGGACAAACTCGCTACGCCGCTGCCGGTCTTTTTCTTCGGCATCGTTCAGCCCGACCGCATAGCCGAGTTGGCGGATGGTCCGGATCACCTTTTGCGGGGACTGACGCAAAGGGTCATAGTCGCAGGTCAGGCGGTCGGTGGAAAAGTGGCAGGCCGCGTGGGCGATGCCCGGCATTTTGTTCAGCGCCTCCTCGATGATCCAGGCACAGGCCGGGCACCACATGTTGTCGACGGTCAGATCGAGTCTCAAGACGTTTTGCGGCGTTTCGCCCGGAGTCGCAGTTTCCGGGGAGAGAGGCGGTGCTGCGGCGGCGATACGTTCTTCGAGTTCTTCCTGTGAACCGGGGATGATCCCCATGGCCTGACAGCGCCGGTAAAGATCGCTCTGTTTGAACTGTTGCGGATCGGCGGTGCCGGTTGCGGCCATCAGCACCCCGAAGACCTGGCGGCAGCCATGGCAGCAAAAGAAAAAAGGGTGCTCACCATGATGCCATTCGATGGTGTGGTCTGGATTCAGCCGCAAACCGCACAGGTCGCAGGTTGCAACGGTGGGGGTAGATTTAGAAGGCATAGACGTTCAAGTGCGGCCGGTTTCAACCGATCCAACATAAACAGCCCCGGCCGCTGCCGGGGCTGTTGGTGATTCGCATATATCAATCGGATAAAGCAGGATTACTTGCGCACCCCCAGCGATTTGACAAAACCGACGATCTGCCAGCGCTCGTCAATGCTGATGGTCGTGGCCAACGGGGGTTGGCGTCCGCCGGGGATGCCGTAGCTGATCTCCTTGAACAGCGCCCCGGCCGAGGCCGCCTGCACCTTGGCACTGCGCAGGTCGCTGGGCAGCGGCTCGAAACTCTGGCCCACCGTGCCGTTGCCGTCGTAGTACTTGCCGTGGCATTGATGGCAATAAGTGAAATAGCCTTTGTGGCCGGCCTTGATGACCTCGGCATCGGTCAACGTCAGCGGGGCTTGAAGCGCATCGGCCGGCGTGGCCCGCAAAACCGCTTCGCCGCCGTCAAAAGGCACCACCCCGGCCGACATCAGCAGGATCGGCTCCTCATGCGGTTTAATCAGTTCGGTCTCGCGCATCCGGCCGAAAGGAAAGTAATCGTCGTACAGCATCAAAACTTCGTAGGCAACCAGCACCACCACTGCCAGAACCCCGAGCGTAATCACGTACTTTTTCATTTACTCTCCTTTGGCTCCCCGGATATGCTGCCCGTCCTCGATCAACTCGTAGATCGCATAGGGTGACTCACCCGGCACATCCTTCACCGGCCGGTAGTCCCACGTGGGTTGCCCCAGATCGCCCACCACAAAAAAGGCGAAGAATCCCTGGACCAGCACCACCAGGACCGCAAACGCGATCATGACACAGGTAAACAGGGTTGATTCATGATGTTTGGCATGTTCCATTTAAATTTTAACTCCCAACAGTCCGTATCCCAGGATATAAAAAACAGCCCAAAGCACCGTTCCGATAATGATCAGCAGCATCACCAGCGGAAACGGCGCATTGCGGTCGACAATCCCCTCCGGGAAGATGTAGTACGTCCGCTTGAGCCGCTCCTCGGAGTTTTTGGTTTTAAAATAACTGAACGCCAGCCCGATCCCGAAGACCACCATAAACACCAGGGTCGGGAAAACATACAGGACCACATGCTGCCAGTTTAAAAGTTCGAAAAATCGCATGGTTCACCTTGGTTGAAAGTGGAAATTGGAAGCCTGGGGGCATCATCCCCTGAGCAAGGAAAAGACCAGCACCGCGGCACTGGTCAACAGCCCGGCGGCGGCCAAAAAGCCGAGGGCGTAAATTTCAATCCGTTTGATGCGTGACACCGCCGCCGGCCGCTCGGACGGCAATTCCTCCAGCGGCAGAAACCGCGCCCGTTGCTGGTCCTTGAACTGACCGTTTTTAAGCGCCCAGATCAGGACAACGAAACTGATGACGAAACCGATGGTGATGTAGGCTATAAAATATGGAAAATACATAGGGTGCAATCAAGAATTTGGAATTATGAATTAAGAGTTATGGTATCCTATCATTCAAATACTATTCATCTTTCTTGCCTTTGACACAAATCTTAAGAAGGACAACCGGTGGTCACAATCAGGACAGTATTTGTCCTTGCTAAGCCGTTTATCGTATATCGGTTTGATAAATTTCATTTTTTCATACCCCTGCATTTTATTAAATCCAAAAAATGCAGAGGTATAGGAACCAAAATCTACTATTTCCGGATGGGCACAAGCTAAGAAAAAAATGAATAACAATGGCGCAAAATTGCGTGTCGAAGTCTGACAACAACACTTAGGCATTTTTGCGATATCTCCTGGATTCCCGCCTGCGCGGAAATGACGCCTAAACACGACGGGGCAAAACCTGCGCCGTCATTCCCGCGCAGGCGGGAATCCAGTAAATGTCCCTAAATGCGCACATTGCTCGTTCCGGCGGCCCGCGGCAACGCAAGGGCGTTTTACAAATGTCGGCTACAGGCAAAAGCCCGGTGCCACTGTCTTTAAGTTAATGATATTGGATATAAAACCTTATTTCTTAATTTCAAATTCTTAATTCCTAATTGCTCTCACTGTGGTTCATACGACGCATCAATCCCCCGTGGATCCGCGTTGGCATCGGTTTCGCCAATAAAATAAACCGCCACGTAGTTGCCCACATCCCAGATTTTTTCCGATTCAAGTTCTCGTTTGAAATAGGGCATGGCGCTGCCGGTGATGCCGTTCATGATCTGGTAGTATAATATCCCGCCGCTGACATCCCGGTCTTTTAAAATGGTGAAGTTCAGCGGGGGCGGATAGATCCAGGGTTGCGCCGGGCCCATGCCGTCGCCGATGGGGCCGTGACAGCCAAGGCAGTTGTCCTGGTAGATCTTGTGGCCCCGGGCCAGGCCGGCTTCGGTGGTCGGATAAGGGTTGGGCACGTTGCGCCAGCCTTCGGGGACCATGTCATGCAGCCATTTCACGTTAGCCACCGGACCGGCTTCGTAGGCTTTGGTCGCTTCGATCTTCCAATGACGCTGGCGCGCCATACGCCGGTCGGCGTCCTTGAGGCCCAGGCTCTGGACGTAGGCGGTAAGCTTTTTAATATTCTCATCGCCCAGGTAGGCAAAGGCCGGCATGATCGACAGGGGCCGCACGTAGCGCGGGTTGATGAAATGGGCGATCTGCCAGTCGTCCGGGTGCTCGCCGCCTGCCTGGGACAGGTCCGGGCCGGTGCGGGCCGAGCCGAGCAGGATCGGCTGATCCGCCAGGTAGTCGCCGGCCTGGGCGATCCGTTCGGCCCCCAGGCCCCAATCGATGGTGCGGATCGACTGGCTGTGGCAGTAGACACACCCGTTGGCGATGTACAGTTTGCGACCGGCCGCTTCCACGGCATCACGTGAGCGGAAAATCTCCGAGGGCACGGTTTTATTGGTGTCGGCATACGGCAGCACCACCGCTATGAAAATAATGGCGAACAGGATCAACAGACTTCCGATCACCACCGATGACAGCGTCATTCTCATGTTGCACTCTCTTTGGGTTGATAGGTCAGGGTCCGAATGACATTATAGACACCGATCAGCGCGCTGGTAAACACGATCAAACCGATGCTTGCCCGCGCCACATAGTAAATATGGATCGACGGCAGGATGCGGTAAACCGCTTCGCCGTTGAGCCAGGCATTGCCCTGGATCAGGCCGACAATGGTGAGCACCACGGTGAAGCCGACCACGCCGATGAGGATCATCCAGTACTGAAAATCGGCCAGCAGGCGGCTGAACAGGGGTTTGCCGGTGATCTTGGGCAGGATGTAGTAAAGCCCGCCCAGGGCGATCATGCCGGCAAAACCGAGCACGCCGATATGGGCATGGCCCACCACCCAGTTGTTAAAGTGGGTCACCCGCTGCACCTGGGGCAGCGACATCATGGACCCCTGGATGCTGACGAAGAAGTACATGATCGTACCGGTGAAGACGAACTTGGCGCCGACATCGGCATGGATCTCGCCCAGCTTGCCCTGGACCGTGTACCAGATGTTGATCAGAAAGGCCATGACCGGAATCACCATGGCCACGCTGTCGACGATGGCGATGACTTTCAACCAGGTCGGCACCGGCACCTGCAGCAAATGGTGGGTGCCGATGTGGGTGTAAACCACGATCAACGACCAGAATCCGAGCAGCGACAGGGTATGGCTGTAAAGCGGGGTTTTACAGGCCCGCGGCAAAACATAGTACGTGACCGCCGCCGACAGGGGCGTGAGCAGCAAGCCGAAGACATTGTGACCGTAGAACCACAGGATGATTGCGTCGGGAATCCCCTTGAGCGAACCGGTGTCCGGCCGCCAGATGATGTTGCCCAACGAGAAAGTACAGGCGGTCAGAATCACCGCTGCCAGTACATACCAGACCGACACATACAAAATCGGTTCGGTGCGCCGTTTGACCGTCATCACGAAATTGACGATCAGCAGGCAAAAGACCGCGACCACCCCCATGTCCACCGGCCAGATCATCTCCGCGTATTCGCGGCCCTGGGTGTAGCCGGCCGCCAGGGTGACGACAATGGCTACCAGGGTGATGTTCCACAACACCACCGTGACCACGCCCAGTTTTTCGCTGAACAGCTCGGTTTTCAGCAGCTTGGGCAGGATGTAGCAGGCCGCCGCCAGCAGGCCCGGCGTGACAAAGCCGAACAACACCAGATTGATGTGAATCGGGCGGATGCGCCCGAAGACCAGCCAGCCGATATTTTCAGTCAGATCCGGCGCCATCAGTTCGGTGGCGCCCAACAGGCCGGCAAACGTGGCCAGTATCATCCAAAACGCGGAAGTAAAGCAAAAGCCCTTGGCCGTATAATAGTTCGGCGTCATGCTGTTTGGTTCGGCAGACAATCCCGGTTCTCCTTAATTATGGCAAGCCAACCAACACCCCAGGTTGGCCCCTTTTTGTTGATGACACTCCACGCAGAACCCCATCCAGAAGCGCTTGCCCTTGATCCGGTCCATGGCCTCCACCTTACCGTGGCACTGCTCGCAGGCGATCTGCTTGCGAATATGCCGCTGGTGGTTGAAAAAGACATGTTCCGGCAGGTAGTTCACCTGGACCCAGGGGGTCGGGGTTTGGGTGTTGAAGTATTCGTGTTCCTTCTGAATCCACGGATGTTGGGTGATAATATGTTTGTGGCAGTACAGGCATTTTGCCACCGGCGGCAGACCCGGATGCACCGAGCGGCCCACGTACGGATGGCAGAAT
This sequence comes from Desulfobacterales bacterium, assembly GCA_028282295.1. Lineage (GTDB taxonomy): Bacteria > Desulfobacterota > Desulfobacteria > Desulfobacterales > JANQIE01 > JANQIE01. Next base: position 44,148 of record JANQIE010000180.1, read on the forward strand.
TGGCATTCGATCTTCTTCACCCCGGCATGCACGCGATGGCTGAACGGAATCGGTTGCTCCGCACCGATGTCCGGCGGCAGGTAGAAAAAGATCAAAAATGCGACCACCAGGGCCGCGGTGAGCGCGCTCCAGAAAAGCGGCCCCTTGTTGTCCGCCACCGCTTGGCCCATCCGTTTGAAAAAGGCGGTCTCTTGCATCAGGCAGCCTCCTTTTCAACGGCAATGGGCAGCAATTCCGGAAACTTTTTCAGGTACAGCGTGATTGCAAGCGCCATGAGTCCAAAAAATCCCAAGGTTATCAGTGCATCGGCCAACCCCAAATGCAGGGTTTTCGCATCATGGCCCAGGGCCGGGCCGAGCAGGAGTAAATGTTCCAGCCAGATGCCGACCAGGGCCACGCTGCACAGGGCCAGCATGAAGCCCGGCATGGTTTTGACCTTTTTGTTGATCAAAATGATAAACGGCGCGATGAAGCAAACCGTAAAGACCGTCCAGGCCAGTTGGTTCCAGGGGGCGGTGATGGTGCGCAGCATGACGTAGTGGGTCTCTTCGGGGATGTTGCCGTACCAGATCACCACCAGTTGGCAGTAGAAAAAATCGGCCCAGACCAGACAGAAGGCGAAGAAGAGCTTGCCCACGTCGTGAAAGTGCTTGTCGGTCAGGGTGCAGGCCGCGCCGTGTTTGAGTTGTAAAATCGCCGCCAGGATGATCAAACCGCCCAGCCCCACATAGACCGCCTTGATGAAACTGTAGGCCCCGAACAGGGTCGAGTACCAGTGCGGATCGGCGGCCATGACCAGATCGAAGCCGACCAGACTCAAAATAAACGCAAAGGCGATAATATAAAGAATGGCAAAAACGGTCATCCGTTTGCGCACCGCAACCGCGCCGTCATCCGCCGAGGATTTGAGTTTGTGGGCCTGGAGCAGGTACAAGCCGCCCAGGGCGTAAAGCAGGATCAGGCCCAGCCCCACCCGCGAGAACAAAAACGGCAGGTTGAGCCAGATCTCCTTGCCGTGCAGGTCGTGGTGCAGCCAGGGAAAAACATATTCACGGCCCAGCAGCAAACCGCCGAAAAGGGCCAGCGATACCGGAAAAAACGCCGTGAACGCTTCGGCCAGATTGGCCAACGGCCCGCTCCAGCGGGCCCTGGTGACGTGCATGACCGTGGAAAACAGCAGCCCGCCCTGGGCCACGGCCGACCACAGCAGAAAATTGATCAAATACGCCTGCCAGGCCTGCTGCGCGTGCCCGCCGTTCATCTGAACGAAAAAGGTGGCAAAGCCGACAACGATGAACACGCCAAAGAGCAGCGGCAGCGCGTTGCCGGGCCGGGTTGAATCGGTGGTGGCAGTGGGAGTCATATCAACCTTTTTCCTCGAACACCGTGATTTCGGCGCCTTTTTGCGTGAAAAACTGTTTCAGTCCGTCTTCCTGTCCGGGCTCGCAGGACGCCAGTAAACCATAATGAAAACCGCTGCAACGCGGGTCGTAATACTCCAGGTTCTTCAAGCTCGGCAGATTGGTCTGGGTCAGCAAACCGATCACGTTGCCGAACACCGCAAACAGGATCGTGAACTCAAAACCGACGATGAAAAAAGGGATCAGCGCGACAATCGGCTTGCCGCCGACCACCAGATCCCAGCGGGTGGCGGTGAAGGCCGCCAGGGCAAAACCGCTGAAAAAACCGATGATGCCGCCGGTCAGGGTAAACCAGCCGACCATGCTTTTTTTCTTCTTGCGGGCGCGGGCCAGTTTCTCGCTCGGCAACGGGCTGTGGACCCGGTGCAGGGTGTACGCGGAGGTTTCCATGGCCTGCACGGCGGCCGCGGCCTGATCCTCGTCCGTGAACAGACCCATGATGTAACGGTGGGCCTTTTTGAGTTTATGGGCCGCGTTAAGCGCCATGGTGTCCTCCCTCGTGGACGGTTTCCTTCATTTCGGTCATCGATACCGAAGGCATGTGCTTGGCAAACAGCACGTAGAGAAAAAAGAAAAGACAAAACGCGCCGAACATGATGCCGAATTCCGTGGCCGTGGGCGTGTAGCGTCCCCAGGCGTGGGGCATAAAATCGTGGGCCACGCCGCCGACGATGATGACAAAGCGCTCGTACCACATGCCGATGTTGACGAAAATCGAAATCACGAACAGCCACCCCAGGTGTCGCCGGACGGCGCGGAAGAAAAGCAGCATCGGGATCGCCACGTTGCAGCCGACCATGATCCAGAAACCGTAGGCATATTCGCCCACCGCGCGCCAGCGGAACATCTCCTGCTCCACCGGGTTGTGGCTGTACCACGCGATGAAGAACTCGGTGCCGTAGGCAAAACCGACGATCATGCCGGTCAGGATGATGGTTTTGGCAACATTTTCGAGCACATCGCGGGTGATGATTTTTTCATACTTGAACATCTTGCGGATCGGGATCATCAGGGTGATCACCATGGCTAGCCCCGAGTGAATCGCGCCGGCCACGAAGTAGGGTGCGAAAATCGTGGTGTGCCAGCCGGGGATGATTCCCAGAGCGAAATCCCAGGAGACCACGCTGTGGACACTGATCACCAGCGGGGTGGCCAGGGCGGCAAAAAACAGGTAGCCGCGGGTGTAGTGACGCCAGTGCTCCAGGCGGCCGGTCCAGCCGAAGGAAAGCAAGGTGAAAATCTTCTTGCGCAGGCCCGTGGCCCGGTCGCGGATCACGGCCAGATCGGGCAGCATGCCGGTGTACCAGAACAGCGAGCTGACCGTCAGGTAGGTGCTGATGGCCACCACGTCGAACATCAGCGGCGACTGAAAGTTGGGCCACAGCAGCCGCTGATTCGGCAGCGGCAGCATGTAGTTGACCACCCAGACCCGCCCTAAGTGAATAAACGGATACAGCCCGGCGATGCAGACCGCAAAGACCGTCATGGTTTCGGCGGCCCGGGCGATGGGGTTGCGCCACCCGGCCCGGAACAGGTGCAGGATGGCCGAGATCAGCGTGCCCGAGTGGGCAATACCGACCCAGAAGACAAAGTTTATCAGATAGGTGCCCCAGTTGATCGGGTTGTTCATACCGGCCAGCCCGACCCCCACCAGAATCTGGTGCAACCAGCAGGCGGCTCCGGCGATCACACCGGCGAACAAAAGCAGAATCACCAGCCAGTATCCCTTACCGGGTGGCTTCAGGGTATCGAGCACCGTCTGGTCGATTTCAGCGAATGTCAGTTGTGTTGTTTGATCCGTCATCTTTTATCTTTTATCCAACAGTTTTAGAATTTAACGGTAAAAATCCTTTCATCGGGATTCCCCTCTCCTTGAGGCATAACCGTCAGGCTAAGGCGATAAACAAATAAAAAAGGTATCCTGTCGTTTAGATTCTGGACCCCGGCCTTCGCCGGGGTGACGGCGTATTTTTTTCTGCGTATTTTGAGGAATTTTTTAGCTTCCCCCGTATCTGATACGGGGCAAGAATGACGCCTAACCACGATGGGACACCCCCTACTTCGTCATTCCCGCGCAGGCGGGAATCCAGGAAATCTCGCAAAGCTGTCCCGGTGTTATTTTCAAGCTTCGGCATGCAATTGTGCTCACATTTTTTTCTTAACCGTCAGGCTAAGGCGATAAACAACCGAAAAAGGTGTCCTGTCGTTTAGATCCTGGGCCCCGGCCTTCACCGGGGTGACAAGGGCTTGGCGGTTTCATACAAATTATAAAATGATCCCCATCCGCCGTTTTATCAATTCCAAATTTCCAGTTTCAAATTTCAAACCACCAATTTCTGCCGCACCTTCTTCAGATAAATCACCGCCGGCTTGGTGTTCAGATACCCCATGATCTGATACGCCCGCGGGTCGTCGAACAGTTGGCGCACGCGGCTGCCGGGGTCCATCAGGTTGCCGAAGACCAGCGCGTCGGTGGGGCAGGTCTGCACGCAGGCCGGGATGATCTCGCCCTCGCGGATCTTGCGGTTTTCATTTTTAGCGATATCGTGCGCCTGTTTGATGCGCTGGATGCAAAAGGAGCATTTCTCCATGACACCCTTGCTGCGGGCCGTGACCTCCGGGTTGATCTGCAAATGGGCGGGCGACGGCCACTGCGGCGCGTACCAGTTGAACCGCCGGACTTTGTACGGGCAGTTCTGGGCGCAAAAGCGGGTGCCGATGCACCGGTTGTAAATCTGGTTGTTCAATCCCTCCTTGGAATGGTGGGGGGCGTACACCGGGCAAACCGACTCACAGGGCGCGTTGTTGCAGTGCTGGCACATGAGCGGCAAAAAAGTGATGTTGCGTTCATCGTCCTGGTCCAGGTAGCGCTCGATGCTGATCCAGGACATCTCCCGGCCTTCCAGAATCCGCTCTTCCTGCACTACACTTAAATTGTTCTCCGCGTAACAGGCCGCCGAGCACGCCCCGCAGCCGATGCAGCGATCCATGTCCACAGCCATGGACCAGCGGTAATCGATATGTTCATGGGCCGGGTAGAAGTCCCGTTCCCTGGGGCTGTACCCTTCGGGCAGCGGCAGGACCTTGGGAAAGTCGTGCATGGTCAGGCCGGGTTTGACCTTGGGCAGCCCCCGAGCCAGCTTCTCGCGGTCGACGGTCAGCGCAATTTTGCGGCCGTGCATCACGCGGCTGCTGGCGGTTTGGGCCAGTTGCAAACTGTGCCCGGCGGCTTTGATGCTGACTTTGCCGATGCTGAACTGCGGTGCGCCGGCGGCGCTCCCGGCGGCCGTCGGCAGCAAGGCCAGCGGATTCGCACCGTTTTGAGCGGCGTAGCGGCCGTAGGCCGTGTGGCCCTGGCCCTGATGGAGCACCAGGACGCCCGGCCTGATGCCAACTGTTTCATACACCGGCGCCTGCACCTTGCCGTGGGGCGATTCGATCTGAATCACATCGCCCTCTTCGACCCCATACCGGCCGGCATCTTCCGGGTGCATCCAGACCGGCGACTGCCAGGCCACCCGAGTGGTCGGGTCCGGGATTTCGTTCAACCACGACCGGTTGGCGCCGCGCCCGTCGAAAAAGCGAATCGACGGTGCCGCCACCAGCAGCGGTTCGGTGGGTGGGGTTTTGCTTTGGGTCAACGCCGACGGAATCCGGCGTGGCAGGTTTAATGCGGGCTGCTGCATTGGCGCGGGCGGCTGGAAGTGTCCGCCGTCTTTGATGATAGCGATCCAGTCGCGTTCGGATTTGAGACGGCCCTGTTGCTCCAGTTGGGCCGATATGTAGGCTTTAAACTGATTCAACGGCCAGCGGCCTTTAAAAGCCAGCCGCAGGAACAGGTCGCCCAGGTCCGGGGCTTCGGTGAATTTGCCCATGGCCGGTTGCAGCGTGGACACCAGACCGGTCTGGCCGTTGTAATCATCCCAGGATTCCAGCGGCAGCTTGACCGGCAGGATCAGATCGGCCAGGGCGGTGGTTTCATCTTCAAAATTGCTCAGGGCCACCACGAACAGGTCCGGGTTTTTGAGCGCTTGTGTAATGGCCGGGTTGGCCGGCATGGCGAACACCGGATTGACATTGTTCAGCAGCAGCACGCGGGCCGGTGTGCTGCGCAGGTTTTCAAAAAATGCGATTACTTCGGCGCGCGTGGCGGCTTGCTCCACCCGATGCCGGTTTTGAAAATCGATGCGCGTCAGCTTGGGATCGAGCACGAGGTTGAGCAGATTGGCCGCCATGTCGGTGGCCAACCCGTTGACCGCGCCGTTTTCCGCGCCCAGGATTAACGGCTTGCGGGCCGCTAGCATGCGGTCGGCCAGGGCGGTCAGATCTTCGCGGGTCAGACCGCTTTGACGGACAGCCTGCTCCTCGGTGATCCCGGCGGCAAACGTGGCCAGGGCCCCGCGCAACGCGCTTGGCAGGGGTTGCCCCCGGCCGGCGTTCAGCGCCCGTCCGATCAGGTAGCCGGCCACGGCCGCCTGACAGCCCGGCCGGCAGGCCAACCAGCGGTCCGCGTTGGCGGCGGTAAGCGACTGGTAGGGGCCGACGTGCACAAACAAGCCCTTGCGCCCGTTGGCCAGCGCGTGCATGGCCTTGAATTGGCGGGCATATTCAACCGGCGACAACCAGGTTTCCAAAAAATCGGCCCCCAGGCAGATCAGGCAATCGGCCTGATCGATGCGATAGCCCGGCAGTCCATCCAGGCCGAAAATGGCGCGGTTGGCCGCTTTCAGGGTTTCATAGGCAAAGGGTTCAAAAAAGACGGGCGGCCCGGATTGCCACGTCTGCAAGGCTTCGGTGAACAAGGCCGTGCGGCTCGGACCCGACACCTCTGAAAGCATCCGCACCGGGTTGGCATCGGTTGCGGCGACTCCCTGAAGTTTGGCCCGGAGCAGTTTTTCGGCGTCGTCAAAAGAGACCGGTTGCCACCGGCCGTCCTGCCTGAGCCGGGGCGTCATGAGCCGATCCGGGTTGTAGACCGCCTGCAGGGCTGCCTGACCGCGCAGGCAGAGCTTGCCGCGGTTGATTGGATGCAAGGGATTGCCTTCCAGCTTTATCACGCGACCCTCGCGGTTTTTGGCCAAAACACCGCAACCGGCCGGGCATTCGCGGCAGGTGGCGGCATACCAGGTCGCTTGACCGGTGACCATGTCGTCCGGGGCTTGAACCAGACTGTAAAGGGTTTTGTCGGGTTTGCCACAACCCGAGGCAAAGGCGAAACTGCCCATACCGGCAATCTTGAGGAAGGTGCGCCGATTCATAGCGTTTTGAGGCCCTCCGATCTGTCGCTCTCGCTCCTGTGAGTTAGGGCTGGCAATGTCAAAAATGGGGTCGGTTCAAATTGTTAACGTGAATCTCGTTGCGAGTTGTCAGGTTTGTAAAAAAACGGATAGTATAAAATATTCGCAATTCCGGCCGAGTATAATCAAAGCCATTTATCCTGTCAAGCTGCATGATACGTTGTGGCAGGGTCGCCGCCTATTTTAAATATCGCTTTGTTGACAAGCAGGCCGGGTTGCAATAGCCATGACATTGAAAAACAGGAAAAGGGGGCGGAGGTAGCATTATGCCGTTTGTTCAAGAACCGACCGGATACGAAAAAACGATTCTTTCCGATCTTCAGGGGGCGTGGGGTGGCCTGCGCGAATCGATCGTCGAGGCCGCGGGATTTAACAGGTGGGACCGGGCGTTGTTTCATGTCGATGAGGCGATGAGTTGGGAGGTGGTCCGTAACCTGCGCCTGATGCCGCCGTTGCTGCTGATCATCAAAAATATCTGCACCCAGGGCAAAGCCCCGGCGGAAGTATTGGCGAATGTCCGGGCTGTTGATGAGATTCTGCATGAAACCTTTGAGAGTTATCCGCTTTGAACGCATACGATCGCGTTTAGGTCCGACCGGACACCATGCTTTTCGGTTGACAAGCCATCCAAATGTGATCACAAAAAGGGCTATGAAAATGCATTGCCGCTGCCGGCCGAAAGTCGCCAAAAAAGTTGGTAAAATTTGTGCTCTGAAAAAAGCCCTGTGATTTCGGAAAGTTCCAGAAAGAGTGTTCCCCGCGCGTGCGGGGATGAACCGTCCTCTTTGGTAATTTCACCGAGACGGCGTCCGTGTTCCCCGCGCGTGCGGGGATGAACCGCCACAGAGCTATTTAGCGGAGAATCTGCGCACGTGTTCCCCGCGCGTGCGGGGATGAACCGGGGCGAAAAACCAATTATCGCCAGTTTAATTTAGTGTTCCCCGCGCGTGCGGGGATGAACCGAGCTGCCCCATACCCATCGTCCAACGTAACAACGTGTTCCCCGCGCGTGCGGGGATGAACCGGCAGTTCTATCAACATTCCTTTCGGAATATACGTGTTCCCCGCGCGTGCGGGGATGAACCGCCTGATGGTACGGTGGCGAAAATGACCGCCCGGTGTTCCCCGCGCGTGCGGGGATGAACCGGATTGCTTTAGGCTTTTGCCCGTATGCAGCATGTGTTCCCCGCGCGTGCGGGGATGAACCGCCCTTGGGTTCGGAACCAAACGAAATGGTCAACGTGTTCCCCGCGCGTGCGGGGATGAACCGGTTGCGTAACGTGCCCGGAAAAATCGAGGAAAGTGTTCCCCGCGCGTGCGGGGATGAACCGGAGTCGGGGCAGGAAAAAAATGGGAGGGCCCCATGTTCCCTACACGCGTGGGGATAACGCGTGCAGGCGCCTTTGGCAGCTCGCCTGTGGACTGTGGGGGAGAATTTTTTGCTTCACACGCAGGGTGCGGCGTGCGTGAAGATTTGGTAGTATTTTACCCTCTGCGGACCCTGCGCCAGTGCGTGAAACTAGCCGGTTTTTATACTCAACGCCATTAACCTGAGACTGTAGGAGCGGCGTCTGGCCGTGATTAGAGCGACATGATCGCACTATAATCGCGGCGGGACGCCGCTCCTGCAATGGGACTGGCCGTCTGAGTGGCGTAGGTTAATAAAATGGCGTTTCTACTTGCGGAGTTTCAGGCGCGGCATAAATACAATCTTATTTTGATTCGCCACCGCACAACTTCGCCGTGATCTCAGCCACATGCCGGCCCTGGAAGCGGGCTCCTTCCAACTCGTTGGTGCTCGGCATCCGTTCACCGGTACCGCCGGCGATGGTCGAGGCGCCGTAGGGGGAGCCGCCGGTGATCTCATCCATGCTCATCTGGCCCTGAAACGCATAGGGCAGGCCCACGATTACAAAACCGTGATGCAGCAACGTGATGTGAAACGACAGGATGGTCGACTCCTGGCCGCCGTGCTGAGTGGCGCTGCAGGTGAACACGCTGCCGACCTTGCCCACCAGGGCGCCCTGGGCCCAGAGTTGGCCGGTGGCATCCAGAAACTGGCGCATCTGGCCGCACATGTTGCCGAAGCGGGTGGGGGTGCCGAAGATGACCGCGTCGGCCGCGGCCAGTTCGTCCACGGTGGCGACCGGCACGTGGGCCATGCTTTTCTGAGCATCCACCGCCCCCATTTTCTGCAAGACTTCGTCAGGGAGCGTCTCCGGGACCCGGCGTAACACGGTTTCGGCCCCTGCTGCGGTTCGCGCGCCTTCGGCAATGGCTTCCGCCATCTTGTGAACGTGCCCATAGGTAGAATAATAGACAATCAATATCTTCATGGTGGTGTTCTCCTTTTCAATCGGATTTTTAGTATTAACCCGGCAATAAAATACCTTTAAAATTGTGATTCCGGCGAGCGCCGGAATCAAGCGCCAATTCTGGATGCCGGATCAAGTCCGGCATGACCAAGGCTTACATATTTAGTCGCCGGTTCAATATTACCCGAATAATAAGAACACTTGGGACCGTTTGCCAATTCAGAGCCATGTATTTTTTTTGATTAAGACCGCGCAACGCCGATCTCACAAGCAATCCATTATTTCCGGCCGGGCATTCCCAAATTTCAAATTTAATGTCATTAGCGTAAGCCGTCTAATGCAATAACAACGGCTCGCAAGAAATTATTTTTTGCACAAGCCCCAAGGAGATTTGTGAAATACACTTACGTTGCGGCGAGCCGCCGGAACAGGCAATTTGCGCATTTGGGAACATTTCCTGGATTCCCGCCTGCGCGGGAATGACGAAGTAGGTTCTGCTCACACGGCTATGGGTTAAGGCCCTGCGCCACATCCTTCAAATTTCAAATTTCCAGTTTCAAACTTCCAGTTTTCCCTACAACAGATTGATCGCCAACTCGGACAGTTCACTGCGTTCGCCTTTTTCCAGGTTGATGTGGGCGCAGATCCGCTGGTCTTTCATTTTTTCGATCAGATGGCTCAACCCGTTGGACTGGCTGTCCAGGTACGGATGGTCGATCTGATAAATATCGCCGGTGAAAATGATTTTGGTACCCTCACCGGCCCGGGTGATGATGGTCTTGACTTCATGGGGCGTCAGGTTCTGGGCCTCGTCCACAATGAAGTAGATTTTCACCAGACTGCGGCCACGGATGTAGGAAAGCGGCGTGATGACGATCTTTTCTTCCTCGATCATTTCGGTGATCTTGCGGCCGTTGCCGTTACCATTGGGGCAATGCTCCTGGATCACCGCCAGGTTGTCGTACAGCGGCTGCATGTAAGGATCGAGCTTCGACTGAATGTCTCCCGGCAGATAGCCGGTGTCCTTGTTGCTCAGCGGTACGGTGGGCCGTGCGATGAAAATCTGGCGGTAATGGCGTTTGCGCTCTAGGGCGCCGGCCAGGGCCAGAAGGGTTTTGCCGGTGCCGGCCTTGCCGGACAGGGTGACCAGGGGAATGTTCGGGTTGGTCAGTGCGTCCAGAGCAAACGCCTGTTCGGCGTTGCGGGGCATGACGCCGTAGCAGGGCGTTTTCTCCACCCGCCGGATCACGCGGGTAAACCCGTCGTAGTTGGCCAGGGCCGATTTTTTACCGTTGCGCAGGATCAGAAATTCATTGGGCAACAGGTGGTTGTCGAATTGCAGCGCATCCGCGCGGATTTCATTGGGGTAGGTATAGAACCGGTCGATGATTTCGCTGTCGATGTTGTTTTCAATTCGGGCGCCCTTGTAGAGCTGAGCGATGTTCTTGACATGGTCGGAAGTATAGTCCGCGGCCAGCAAACCGACCGCCTTGGCTTTCATGCGCAGGTTGACGTCCTTGGTCACCAGGATGATCTGGCGGTCGGGATATTGCTCGGCCTGATAAAAGGCGATGTTCAAGATGTGGTGATCCGGTTTGTCGGCCGTGAAGTTGCTTCTGAGTTTGGGGTGGAACTCTTTTTCGAGTTTAACCGATATCTTGCCCTTTCCGGGCCCGATGGCGATCCCGCCGTTGAAGATTTTGTCCGAACTGAGGGTGTCCAGGTCGCGCAGGAACTTGCGGGCGTGAATGTTCAGGGTCCCTTTTCCTTTTTTGAACTGGTCCAACTCTTCGATGACAATGATCGGCACAATCACGTCATGTTCTTCAAATTGGTAGATGCATGCGCTGTCGTGCAGGATAACATTGGTGTCCAGGACAAAGATTTTTTTATTTGTCATATCGGTTTGCGCAACCTCCTTGATTGGGGTTCGGTGCCTGCGCCGGTCGCGTGGTGATGGTTTGGCGACCGGGTCCTTATCAGTGTCCATCCGGAAAACAGCACCTTTTGGTCCAGGCCGGCGTTCTCACGAATTTGAAGTAATGGCGCAGCCATTCAGTTCTTGCGACGTAGCTTGTGTCCATCCGGAAATAGCATCTTTTGGCCCCTGGCGGCGTTCTCACATTTTTAAAATCCTCGGCAGTAGCGCGCTATGCCTGCGGTTTTAAAAATGTTCGGACCTTGCCAGGAACCAAAATCTACTATTTCCGGATGGGCACTAAATAGCAGTGTCACGTGCGTCAGCGGGAAAATTCCGGCCGGTACGATGAAACGGTTTGCACGGCAGGTTGCGATATGACAACCTAATTTTCATATCGGACAATCGGCGGTAATATTGACTTTTTTTTGCGGTGGAATCGAATTTGAAAATCGGTGGTGGGTAAAGGGCGGCAATGACGCCGGTTGACGGCAGACGCACTACCTTGCCTGGTGGTGTTGGTGCGTGTCAGGAACTCAAAAATGTTATTTTCGGATGGGCACTAGCTTCTTCGCTCCATGCCGCTACGCCGCCCGCTACGTTTGCGCCTGTCGAAACCGCTACGGCGGTCCCGGCCGGTGCGGCGCTCGGGGATTGTAACCGCAAATTGAAACTGCCTTCGCTCGATACCGATCCGTCGTCCGCCGTAGTCGATGGGCGGTACGTCCCTGAACATGATATGCTTAAGCGGGTCGCTTTCTTTTTTATATGTTTGCATATCTTCCGCCGTTGGTGCGGCCCGATGACCGCTTTTAGAGAAAAGGAAGTGGATGAATTTGACTGTTGTCGTGTAGAGCTGTTTCGTTCAGGTAGCATGCAGTGTGATTGAAATTTAAACCTAACGGATGGCGCCCACATTTGTCTATAGGCAATAGACCCTAAATTGTTGGGGGAAACCCCCCAATCATATATTTTTTGAACCGGCAACCGACTATCGGTGGCAATTGCGAACCCTTAGTTTCAGCTTTGTGCGGTTTACGGCGCCATCTAGTTTGCATACCCTTACGTTAAGCTCGATATCCTACCCGTCAATAGCCCTAAAGTTGATCGGGGGCCACATAGTGCGCCAACATGCGTTGCGCCTCGGACCGGACCGTCGCCTGCAATTCTTTCGGCGCCAGGACGCGGGCCTGGGCGCCCCAACGTAAAATCCAATATTTGATTTCATCCAAACCGGCTACCTGGGCTTCGAAGATTACCGATCCGTCGTCCTGCGCGGTGATCTGCTGGCTCGGGTGCCAGGTGCGTTCCTTGATGTAGCCGGCCACTGCGGCCGAAAAGCGGATACGGACACGTACGTCTTCACCCTGGAAGATGCCGAAGCTTTTCGCCAGCATGTCTTCGGGCGAAAAATGTTCCGGGATCTCATATTCTTGTTCGGTAATCGTCAGGCTGCGAATCCGTTGCGGCACAAAGGTGCGTACTTCCTCGCGCAGGCCGCAGTAGGCGATCAGATAAAATATGCCGTTACAAAACCAGAGTTTATACGGCGCTACTTTCCGGCGGGTGACCTCGTTGCGGCCCATGCTGTGGTAGTCGATGGTCACCCAGCGCCGATCCAGGATCGCCTGGTTCAGCTCCGCCAGGTAGTTGCCGGCTTTTAACGGGGCGCCGGTCGACACCCGGCCGACCTGCAGGCTGTTTTCGATCTGCTTCAGGAAGGTCATGTAGTCTTGGGGCAGGGTGGCTTTTAGTTTTTGAAACAGCGATTCGATGGCTTCATGGAAGAAGGTGTTCTCCAGGGCGCGAAGCAGGCCGCGTCCGAAGTAAAGCGCCATCAGTTCGGTAAGGTTGAGCGGCAGCGGCATTTGATGCTTGGCCCGGTCTAGGATCAACCAGCGGTTGGCGCCGTCCTCACGTTCGCAGTAGAGCGGAAAACCGGCGAATTCCAGCGCTTGCAGATCGCGATACACCGATCGCGAGTGACATTCAAGCCGGTCGGCCAGTTCGTTGACGGTGCATCCCCGGTGGGACTGTAACAGGGTCTGGATGATTTTCCACTGACGTCCAAGTTGATCGCCGCGCGCCATAGGGTCTCCTTTGTGTTCAGCCGGTGCGGTGGTAGTCTGTCTGCGTGTGAACCCGTGCTTTGCGGGGGTAGTGCAGATACGGGATGATTTTGTCGTTTTTCGGCCCGCCGGTGCCGTCGTAGGTCACCGATACTACCGGAACACCGGTCAGGGTTTCGATGCGCGCGGCCATGGCCTCGGTCACCAGACTCGGGCAGCACAAGGCCGGGCTGACCTGAACGAACAGCGCCAGGTCCGGTGTGTGCTTGTGGATATAATGAACTTTGAGCACATTGTCCATCGATTCGCCGGTATTTTCGATGCGCATGCCGTAGCGCTTCAAGACCGCTTCGGCCGGATCGTCGTAGACGGCCATGGGTTCATGCAACAGACGTTCGAAATACCGGTAGTAGGTTTTTTCCAGCGGGCTCATGGTGGCCAGGATGGTTTTGCCGGAAAAGACGTTCAGGTACTTGCCTTCGTTGAACCATTTGCGAAAGTAGGGCCCGGCGATCATTTTGGCGTATTCGGTGTAGGGGGTGGTCACCACTTCGCCGCCGTGGGCTTCGATAAACCGGATCAGGTTCTGGTTCATTACGGCGTTGTCGCGGGTGTACAGGTCGCCGAACAGGGCCACCTTGGGGCGGCGGTAAGGGGTGCGGATGCGCATGGCGGTAAAGCGGGCGACCATTTTTTCCAGGACCGGCTCCTTGGCCGTGTTGTTCAAAAAGGCGTCGTAAAATTCCGCCAGGGTCGCGTCCACGGCCGCGTCCACCCGGCCGGCGTCGCGCTCACAGGGTCTTAAGCGGCAGGCCACCCGGCGCAGCAGGCCGCCGAGCATGTAAGCAAAATAAGCGTCCCGGGCGGCCCGTAACGAGATATCCGTGAACGACAGGGCGCCGACGTAAACCCCGGCCTGTGCCAGGCCGTGACCGTGGGCGCGCAGGATGTTTTTGATCTGGTGCGGATAGAGCCGGATGTTGCAGGCAATTTCCGACCGGCCGACCCACAGGGTGGTTTGGGCCGGGTCCAGATTGTGGGCCCGGATGCAGTCGATGTAGCCCTGGGCAATGGCGTTCATCGGGATGCACTGGCCGGTGTTGTGGCGCATGCTGCGTTGGATCGAGGTCGGCGTTTCGGTCATCAGCACAGCGTTGAAACCTTCGCGGCGCAGATTGGCTTCCAGCAGTTTACCGCACAAGCGGTCCCAGTTGGGCAGGACGACGTTGGGGCGGCTCAGCTTTGGTTCGAGGTCCGGATTGATCGGGGCCGGGTCGATGGCTGTTACGACATCCTGCCGGGTGTGATGGTTCCGGAAGGCACGGACGGCTGCTTCGATGCGGGTTTCGTAACCCACGCTCGAGTCGTGCTCGTCGAGTTCCAGGATCAGATAGGGTTTGTTGTGCGCTTCCAGCACCTGCTTGAAATAACCGGTCAGGTAGGAGTCGGGTGAGCATTTGAACGATGTGAGCAGGACCGGGTAGAGTCCCGGCATGCCTGCGACCACGTAGGCAGCCTCTAAAATGCGCACGGCGTAGTCCCAGGGCATCTGTGCCAGTAGGGGGCGAATGGCGGTCACTTGTTCAGGGTTATAGGGCAGCATGTCCTGGTAAAAACAATCGATCTGTTTCTGATGAAAGATGGACGGGATGTGGTGGTTCAAGGCGGGCGACAAGACCGTGTAGGGGCGCCCGAGCAGCATGATCCGGATGTCGGCGCCGTTGGTGGTGAACCGGTTGCGAAAGAGCTGTTGCAATTGTTGCCGGCGGGTCTGCCCGGCGGCCACGGCGGTGTCGTAGGCCGCGGCGACTTCAAAAAAACCGGGGCCCTGGGGCAGGATGCGTCTGAGCATCCGGTACAGTTCGATTTTGGTGAAAAAGCTGGTGTAAAGGTAGTCGAGCACCGGGGTGAGCAGTTGGGCTGCCATGGTCGGCCGCATCCCGGCGGCCAGGGGCGGCGCAAACTGGGTATAGTAGCAGTATTGTCGCCGCTGACCTTTTATCCGGCTTTTCTTTTCCAGGTAGTACGGCCAGAAGATGTAGTCGGCTTTCGTGCGCAGGGCCTCGACATGGCCGTGCATGGCGGCCATGGGGGCGCAGAATTCGGCGCCGGCGAGCTTTTTGCCGGCGGTTACGGCGGTGGTGTTTGCCGTGCTGGTGACAGTGGGGATGCCGAGCCGCGCGAAAAAGGTTTGCCACATGTCAAGGTCCGCCAAAAGCGGGCCGGCCGCCGGCAGGCCGACAATCACGCTATGGGTTTCGGGTACGGCCGGTTGGGGCGCAGGCTTGAGCTTGCGGCGTGCCCGCATCAGGTGAAAGGCGTTGTTTTTGATTTTGGCGTGTTGCCTGGTGTCGTAGTCGCGGCCGCATAAAAAGCCGTAGGCCACGGTTTCACCGGCAACGTCGGCCACGCTGAGTTTGCAGTGGTTGGTGCACAGGTCGCAGGTTTCAGTGCGTGTCGGGATTTGCCGGCGATAAAGACCCAGACCGCGAAACCGGGTGACAGTGGCGGTCGACAGGTGCGCGGTTTCATCCATGTGGAGCAGGGCGCATCCCATGGCGCCGGTCAGGTGGCAGTAGCGGGATACCAGGATCGGTTTTTTCAGTCGTTGCTCAAAGGCCGCCACCAGGGCCTTGTTCTTGGCGGTGGCGCCTTGAAAGAAGATGGTGTTGCCGATGCGGCTTGGGGTGGCGACTTTCAGCAGGTAGTTTTCCCGCACGGCATGCAGGACCGACGCGAGCACATCGTCGACCGCGCGGCCTTCGGCCAGGTGGTGATTGAGGTCGCGTTCCATGAACACGGTGCAGCGGTCGCTGGTCATGGGCGCCCGGCGGCCCTGGGTGCGCTGGGTGAACGCGTCGAGTGGACAGCCGAGTTTGCGGGCCTGTTCCTCGATAAAGCTGCCGGTGCCGGCGGCGCAGACGGTGTTCATGGTGGCCGAGGTGACCATGCCGTTTTTCAGGGTGGTGAATTTGGCGTCCTGGCCGCCTATTTCGAAGATGGTGTCGACGTCCGGATTGAGTTCACAGGCGGCTCTGGCGTGCGCGGAAATTTCGTCGAGCACCAGGTCGGCGCCCAGAACAGCGCCGATAAAATGGCGGCCCGAGCCGGTGGTGGCGCATCCGGTGATGTTGAAGCAGGTGTGGCGCCGCCGCGCCAGATCATCGATGGCCGCCAGGATGTGGCGGGTTGCGGTGAGCGGGTCGCCGGCGGTGCGGGTGTAAAAGCCGGCCAGCACCTCGTGCTGCGCATCGAGCAGTACCGCCTTGGTGCTGGTGGAGCCGATATCGACCCCCAAGGTAACCGGACGGGCAACAGGGGTGGACAGCTCGGCATACACATCGACTTCCACCGGGTTGTTTGTGCTGCCGGTCACCTGCGTTCGATTGAACAGGTAGCGCTCGCGGCTGGTGAAATCCGGGTATGCACTGAGCTGAAGCGCCAGCGGGGGGTAGGTGTTGCGTGAAGCGGTCCGGGAATTTGTGATCAGGTCGGCCGCCCGGCTGATGTTCAGAGGTGCGGTGGTGATCCGGCCGGGATGGGTGCCCAGGGTGACGGCGGCGCCCAGGGCCCCGAACAGATTGGCATGGGCCGGGACGCGCAGATCCGCACCGGTGAGAGCCGCGATATGTTCGACCACCCGCCGGTTCAGGGCCACACCGCCGCACAGCACCACCGGCGCCGCAATGGGGTCGCCTTGAAACACCGTGTCGACGATATTTCTGGCCAAACCGTGGCACAGGCCGTCGGCAATCTGTTCCAGCCGGTAGCCTTGCTGTTGGGCGTGGATCAGGTCGGTTTTGGCGAAAACCGCGCAACGCGAGGCGATTTGCGGGCGTTTGCCGGCGTTGCCCGCGGCCAGCACGGCCAGGGCTTCGGCATCGCTAAGATTCAAACGGCGGGCCTGCTGGTCCAGAAAACTGCCGGTACCGGCGGCACAGGACGTATTGGTGTGGGTGCCGCTATAGCCGCCCTGCGCATCAAACCGGATCAGGTAGAATTTTTCGCTGCCCACATATAAAATGGCGCCGGTTTCGGGGTGCAGATGCCTGGCAGCGGCAATGCAGCAGATCTGGTGGTCGTAGCGGCCGGTGTGTACGATGGTGTTGGGGGTGTCCGAGGTTACGGCCACATGATCGACACGGGTCAGGTCAAAGGCATTCAGCAACCGCCACAATGTTTGCCGAATATCGCCGTGGTGAAAGTCGTAGGCGGTTTGCGCAATGGCCGGGGTGGTGTCCGACGGGCCGTACTTCAGGGCAACGATACCGATGGCTGCCGAGCCGATATCGACGCCCAACACGTGCAAGGGGGCCGGCATACATACCTCCACTTGTAAAGTTGGTTGAAACCAAAATACACGGTTGTGATTTACGGACGGTGGTGTGCAGGTCGAGGGACAGGCGGCCAGCAAGAGGATGACCGCTTAACCTTGGTCCCTGCCTATGGGCAATTATCTATCAATCTTGACAGGATGCGTCAAATTATTTGGTTCCGGCGTGTTAATCAAACAATAATATTGAACATATACTGGTGGTGTGTTGTAATTTTGACTTATGACCATTTCAGGATGCGATGCGAATTTAAAGAACCGATTGAAGAAGGTGGACAAGACAGCCATGAAGTCATTCGAAGCACTGTTTAGTGAACTGAAACAAAAGGCGGCGGAGCGACCGGCCGGTTCGAACACGGCCCGTTTGTTGGCCGCCGGCAAGCATGCCATCGGCAAGAAAATCATCGAGGAAGCCGGAGAGGTTTGGATGGCGGCGGAGTATGAAGGCAAGGCCAAAACCGCCGAGGAGATCAGTCAACTGCTGTATCATCTGCAGGTCATGATGGTCGCCTGCGAGCTGGAACCGGAAGATATTTACAAGTACTTGTAGCCGCACGTTCCCGCAGCGGAACGCGGGGTGTCACGGTGACTCTGGTTTTTTGAAGGGATTGTTGGAAAGGCAATGGACATGTTGCAGATAGCGTTACCAAACAAGGGGACCTTGTCGGAGGAGACGGTGCGCCTGATCAGGGAGGCCGGGTACCAGTGCCGTCGCTATAGTCGCGAGCTGGTGGTGCGCGACAAGGATGCCGGCATCGAGTTTGTTTTTTTGCGCCCGCGTGATATAGCGATTTACGTCAGCAGTGGTGTCATCGATTTGGGCATCACGGGACGGGATCTGGCCGTCGACAGTAAGTCGGTTTATGAAGAATTGTTGGCTTTGCGTTTCGGCCGTTCGGCGTTTTATTACGCGGTGCCCCGGGAAAAGGAGTTGACGGTGGATGATCTGGACGGCCTGCGGATCGCCACCTCGTATCCGAACCTTGTGCGCGCCGATATCGCGGCGCGGGGCTGCAACGCCACGGTGGTCAAACTCGACGGCGCAGTCGAAATTTCGATTCGGCTTGGTGTGGCCGATGTCATCGCCGATGTGGTGGAATCGGGCCGCACCATGACCGAGGCCGGTCTCAAACCGGTCGGTGAGCCGTTACTGCGATCCGAGGCCATCGCCATCGCCCAAAACAAGGCGGTTCTGGCGCATGAAACGGCCGAGATGTTCATCCGGCGGCTGAAGGGAATTGTTGTCGCCCGGGAATATGTGATGGTGGAATACGACGCCCCCGAACATCTCATCGAGATGGCCTGTGTCGTGACACCGGGTATCGAAGCGCCCACAATCTCGCCGCTGAGCCGCAAGGGGTGGGTGGCGATCAAGTCGATGGTCAGGAAGGTCGAGTTGAACGCGATCATGGATAAATTGGCGGCCCTGGGCGCCAAAGGGATTATCGTTACGGATATTCGGACATGCCGCATCAATTAGTGCCCGGACGGCACTATCCGCGTTCACGCGATCTGCTGCGTTGAGCGGCAGGTTTGACTTTGGAAAGGAGACGCATGACGTTGAAAAATGAACCGCGTACCGTGGCCGAGTGGTTTGAGGAAGGGGTGCGCTGTTTTCATAAACCTGATGGCGTGCGTGCCCTGGCCGCTTTTAACAAGGTAACCGACCACGATCCGGCCTATCGCCACACCGACGGTGACAATCCCTATTTTTACGTGGGCAAGATCCATGAGGTGGAGGATCGCCTTGAACAGGCCGTGGTTTACTACACGCGGGCTCTGGCTCTGGATGCGGCGGATGAGGAGAGCCTGATCGGCCGGGGGAGTTGCTACACGGTTTTAAAGGAACACGAACTGGCCATCGAGGATTTTATGGCGGTATTGCAATTGCCCGCCAAGATCCGCAAAGTGCCCGTGTCCCATCTGTGTTATGCCATTGCCGAAAATTATCGTAAGAGTCACGATTTTGCCCAGGCATTGCAGTGGGGGCAAAAGGCCCTGCATCATGACCCGGCCAACACCCGCCACCAGCAGTTGGTGCGGCAGATGCAAGCCCGATTGGGGCAAAAGCCGAGCTGAGCTGCGTTCTGGCCGCCACGGTTTATCTATCAGATCATGAACTTCTAAAAATCGGCAAATTCGTCGTCATCCAGCGGAATTACCTGTTCGGGCCGGGCTGCGCTGCTCAGCTTGCGTTTTGCGGGCGACGGCTCCGGCCCGGCAAGAGGCCGGGGATGCGCGTCCGCCAACGGTGGCTTGGCCCCCTGGCCCTTGCCGTTGCGGGTTTTACTGCCACCGACAATCGCGGTCAAATCGCCAATGATGGTTTCCATTTGATCTGCCTGGGCGGTCAGCTCGGTCGAGGCACTGGCCGACTCCTCGGCATTGGCGGCATTTTGCTGGACCACTTTTTCCATTTCCGCCACGGCACGGTTGACTTCGTCGATGCGTTGCGCCTGGTCCTGGGATGCGGCGGTGATTTCACCGATCAGGGCCGCGGTTTTGGTGGCGCTCTGCGCAACGGACGCAAAGGTCCCGTTGGTGGTTTCCATGAGGTGGGCGCCATCCTGAATTTTAAGGGTCGTGCTGTTGATCAGCTCCGATGTGTTGCCGGCGGCTTGCGCCGCCCGCATGGCCAGATTGCGAACTTCATCCGCGACCACGGCAAAACCGGCCCCGGCCTCCCCGGCCCGCGCCGCCTCAACAGCGGCGTTGAGCGCCAGCAGATTGGTTTGAAAGGCGATTTCATCGATTTCCTTGATTATTTTGGAGGTCTCGTTGCTGGCGGCGGCAATTTCATTCATGGACGCACTCAGTTGTCCGAAGGCGCTGTCGGCTTTGGTCAGCGCCTGATTGGTGGTCTGCATCAGGTTGTCGGCTTCCTGGGCGTTGTCGGCGCTTTGCTTGGTCATGGCGGCCATTTCTTCCAGAGACGAGGAGGTCTCCTCGATCGATGCCGCTTGTTCGGAGGCGCCTTCGGCCAGTGACTGGCCCGCACCGGCCAGTTGGTTCGACGCCGAGGCCACCTGTTCGGCCCCGCTGTTCAATTGCTGTGAAATCTTTTTCAGCAGGCGCGTGATCCCCCGGGTAATGAAAAATGAAAAGGTGATGCCCAGCACGATGGCAATAGCAGCCGTGGCGAGGATCCCTGCACGCGTTTGCCGGCTTCGGGAAGTGAGAATCTGTTTTTGGGAATTCGCCTGGTCTTCGGCAATATCGCGAATTTTGCCGAAGAGCTGCTGCACCTCTTGAATTGCGGGCACGGTTTTGGAAATGTAGACGCGATTGGCCTGCTTTTCGGCTTGATGAAATTCTTGTTCGATTTTGACCAACGTGTCGAAATGGGTTTTGATTTCTGCCAGAAGGGGTTTGGTTTGGTTCTGGTAGATTTTCACGGCGCCGCGCACGTCATATTGGTTGATCCGGTTTTCAATCTCGGCAGCGGACTCATGCAGACGGCGGTGCGGCGTGTGCAACGCCTCCAGGGCGGCTTTGAATCCGGGAACGGTTTGGGTCAGTTGTTTGGTTTTAGGATCATCAAGAAACTTGCCGAGTTTACATTGGGCCGGGTCGAGTTCAACACCCAACGAGAATTTGATGTTGTTCGCAAAATCTTTGGCGCGCTTTAACAGCACCGGATCGGTATGGTCCGGATAAACGCCGGTGCCGATGACCCACCCCCAGGGTTCATAGAGCTTGACGTAGCTTAATTTCGGCAGGATCTGCTCGGTTCCCGGCAAGGGCCAGGTATAGGTGACAAAGCCTTGGGAGGCGGTGCGGCAAAGGTCGATCATCACCTGAATGAACTTTTTCCCATTCGAATCCTCAAGACCGGAAATATCCCGGCCTTCCAGTGCCGGTTTGATGGGATGCATGAGCATGACGGCGTCCATGCTGTTGATCCAGAAGTAGTCTTCGCCGGTGCCGCCATAGCGCAATTGCCGGATCATCTTCATGGCTGTTTGTTGGCGGCGGGTGCGATCGCCCAGGGCGGTATTCTGGTCCACCGCCTTTATGATACTCACCGCCTGGTTTACAACGGTTTGAAGTTGGGACTGGTAGGTCTGAAGGCCGCCGGCTTCACCGGCCAGGCGTTCGCCGATGCGCGCAACCCAGTTCACATGGTCGGTCAGCCGGTTGTTTAACGTCAGAATCAGGTCGCCGTGGCTCTGGCGGAAGGTATTGCCGATGTCGGTGGCTGAGCTGTGCAGGGCATAATGCGCCTTCTCAATCTGTTTGAGGTGGGGTGCGATGGCCGGGATCATTGCTTCGGCTTTTTTACGCTCATCCCCGTACAGCCACCGGCCGAACGCACACTTGTGATCGTCCGTCTCCACGTTGAGTTGAGTGACGTGTTCATCGATCAACAGGGCGTTGACTTTGGCGACCCAGTTGAGATGATCGATCTCCTTTTCCGCCATGGTTTGGTTCATTACGTTGAAATAGGATGTCAGGCGGGTGTTTGCCAATATGCGGTCTATCCCGCTGTGGGCGATATAACCTACCAGGAGCAGCAGTGTTAGAACTGTTCCGAATCCAATAGTGATTTTTTTACCGATTGACAGTTTTCGCCAGCGTTGCATTTTTCCTCCCTAAAGCCGTTTATTTGAACACGGTGGCTAACCCGATATGATTGTGATCGTCACTACAGAAGAGTCATCGGAAAACAGCATGTAAAACTTGAGCAAAAACGGGCTGGGTAGCGGTTTAGCCCTATTTGGCGGGTGTTCTTGTATGCTGGTGGTCAAAGGCGAGCCTTTCCGGATGGATACCAGGTTGCCTTTCCCGTTGGTGTATCAGCGTCGAGGTCGTTCGTAAGGGCGGGCGTGGTTAGTCTTGCTCACAGGTGTATGGATAAAAATGGTGATAGCAATAGCCGCCCGGGTCGGAATACAGCACTTCGGTATCGGCCATCAGGGTGCCGACCATTTGTTTGGATACGGTTTCATAATCGGGGCGCCGTTCTTCTTCCTGTTTGCAGCTCAGGCAAATGGGGGCGTGGTCATAGACGGACAAGATGCGTTGCGCGTTCGGCGGCAAGCCGGATTCGCAGCGACTGCAGCGGATCGCACAGGCGAGTTTTTTTTCCCAGGTGTCTTGCTTCATGGGTAACCTCCCAACGATTGTGCGCGGCAAGGGTGCCCTGCACTAACTTGACTTGCCGCGCTGAATCTGTATTATTGGCGTCATTACAATGTGAGGTGAAATAGTCATGCCGATTTTTGAGTTTATGTGTGCAAAATGTAATTGCCAATTTGAAAAACTGGTGTTTGCCGACGACGACGTAACCATCGAATGTCCCACCTGCTGCGGACAGGACGTGAAAAAACTGATGTCGGCCGGGACCTTCAGACCCAACGGTATTCCCACCGGCGCCGGTGGTTTCACGCCCCCCAAATGTAAACCCTCCGGCGGCGGTTGAGCCATTTAACGCGTCTGTTCTTCGGTGAAGAACAACAAACTGAAAACAAAAATCGGGATGAGCGTTGATGGATCGTGTTTGACCCGTGCGTCGCAGGTCGGCAATCCACACCCGTGATTCCCAAAACGATACCATACCATAATTCTTATTTCCCACTTCTCAATTCTTAATGGTCCTGTTCGCCATAGCCCACCGGCATAATCAGCAGCGGTTCGTGAACGGGCGGCGCGTGAATGATCTCACCGATCCGGCGATCATGGAACGCGCCGACGATACCGGCTTTCAACCCCAACGCTTCGGCTTGCAGGAATATATTCTGACTGACGTTGCCGGATTCCATGTGGGCGTAGCGGTAGCCGCGGTCGCCGTACTTGCCGGTGATGCGCGCATACTCGGCTGTGATGACAATACTGAGCGGCGCACCGGCCATCCACGTTTGATGCAGTGATGCCTCGGCCAGCGGTTGGCGAAAGTCGCCCGGTGCGATTAAGCGCAATTCATGTGCCTGGGGTTCGTAGTGATAACTACCGGGGCGAAGGTCCGGTAGGTGGTCGGTGCCCCAGACCAAATAGATATCGAGCGGATAAAGCGCACCGGCTGAGGGAATGGTGCGTTTGAATCCGCCGGGAGCGGATACCCCGTGGGCGGCCCAGAGCAGTTGGGCACACTGCGCCAAGGACGGCGGCTGCGGGCGAAAGCGTCTTGTTGTGCGGCGTTGGGCGAGCGCATGGGTTAGCGATGTCCGGTCATCAATTTGAGGGGCGGGCAGTTTCATGATTTCCTCCTTATTGTTCTCTCCAGATTATGCGATTGCCGTGATGCCGGTTGGCAGGTTTTTGACATGCCCCGGTACCGATGTTATGACCAGGACTTGCGTAGCATGTCAAAAAAAAACGGCGGGTATTAGAGAGTGCCCATCCGGAAATGGTAGATTTTGGTTCCTGGCAAGGCCCGAGGATTTTAAAAATGCGAGAACGCCGTCGGGGGCCAAAAGATGCCATTTCCGGATGGGCACCAGAGAGGGAAAATGGTCATGGCCGATAAAATTGTCGTCAGGTTTGCGCCAAGTCCGTCCGGTTATCTGCACATTGGCGGTGCTCGGACCGCTATTTTCAACTGGTTGTTTGCGCGGCAGAACAACGGCACCTTTATTTTGCGTATCGAGGATACTGATGCCGAGCGGAGCAGCGAAGCGTCGATTCAGGGGATTATCGACGGATTGCAATGGTTGAACCTGAATTGGGACCAAGGGCCCTATTTCCAGAGCCGCTTTGTCGACCGGCATCTGGCCGCCGCCCGGCAAATGGTGGCAACCGGGCAGGCGTATCCGTGTTTTTGCAGCAAGGCGGAATTGGACCGCAAACGCCAGGCGGCCCGCAACGCCAAAGCCACCTACCGCTATGACGGCACCTGCCGCGCATTGCCCCCTGATGAGGCGGCGGCCAAACAGGCGGCCGGTGTTGCGCGCACCATTCGACTTAAAATTCCCCGTGGCGGCGGAGCGGTGCAATTTGAAGACCGGGTTTGTGGCCGGGTGGTAAAACGCCATGCCGATCTGGAAGATTTTGTGATTGTGCGGTCCAACGGCAAACCGTTGTATGTATTGTCCAACGCGGTGGACGATATTCGCGATCAGGTCACACATGTCATTCGGGGCCAGGACGGTTTGGCCAATACCCCCAAACAGATTCTGATTTATCAGGCGTTGGGCGCGCCATTGCCGGTGTTCGCGCATATGTCGCTGACCCTTGATCCCCAAAAAGCCAAGATATCGAAACGGCGACACGGTGAGCAGGTGGCGATTCACTATTATCGGCAGCACGGCTTTTTGCCCTGGGCCATGGTCAATTTCCTGGTGTTGCTCGGTTGGGCCACGTCCGATAACCGGGAGATTTTTACACCGGCCGAATTGACCGCGGTCTTTTCCTTGAACGGGATCAGCCGCGCCAACTCCGTTTTCAATCTGAAACAGGACGATCCCAAACACTTTACCGATCCCAAATTACTTAAAATCAATGCCCACTATATCCGTAGCATGTCTCTGGATGAACTGTTGCCGCTGGTTGCGGCGCAACTCAAAACCGCCGGTTTGTGGCGGGACGCGTTTGACGCACAGCAGCGCGATTGGGCGTTGCAGGTGATCAATTTGATCCGCGGGCGCTATCAGGTGCTTACCGATTTCGTGACCTTCGGTCGTGCGTATTTCAGTGAAAAGTTTGCTGTTGATCCCGAGGCGGTGGCCAAACATCTAACCCCCTATTCGGCTTTGAGCGAATACTTGCCGGCCCTGGCAGATGAACTCGAAACCCTGGCGGCTTATGATGCGTCGTCTCTGGAACAGACGTTGCGTCAAGCGGCAAAAAAATGGGAATTGAAATTAGGGCAATTGGTCAATGCGATGCGCACGGTTTTGACTGGTCAGGCCGTGGGGCCTGAATTTCTGGAGATGCTGATCGTGCTGGGGCAGAAGCGGGTGGTCGCGCGGTTGCGTAATTATTCCTGATCCGTGGGGTTCACCGGAGTATGTTTCTGTGCTGTTTGTTCATTTGGATCGACCCGAACGTTGTTTCGGATCGACGACTTTAAACGCAAAGCGTCGCAGTTCCTTGGTCACGAGATGGATCTCTTTGGACTGCTGGATAATGCGGGTCGCCAGTTGCTCGGCTTTGCGACCGGTTAGCAATCGGCGAATATCTTTGAAACGGATGATCTCTGCCATTGCGATGCCAACTCCAATTCAGATTTCGAACCAGGGCGGATTAGACTGTCCGTTGGCGGCTCCTGTTGTATTTATCGACAAGTTAGCCGTTGGCTTGAATCGCAGGGTTCGGCCGAGGTCTGTCACAAAGGTGTAAAGGCTTGCCAATGCTACCAGCGCAACAATATCGAGCCGTATGTCAAACCGGCGCCGAAGGTGTCCAGCAAGACGGTCTGCCCTTTCTTGATCCGGCCGTCACGAACCGCTTCGTCCAGGGCTGACGGCACCGTGGCCGCCGAAGTGTTGCCGTAGCGCTCCACATTCATCAACACCTTTTCCAGGGGATACGCCAACCGTTTGGCTACGGCCTCGATGATGCGCCGATTGGCCTGATGGGGCACGAACCAGTCCAGGTCGGTAATTTCAAGATCGTTGGCCTTCAGGGCACGTTTGGCAAAATCGGCCAGGGTGCGAACGGCCACTTTGAAGATTTCCTTGCCGTTCATTTTCATGGTGTGCTGATGTTGGGCGTACCGTTCAGGGGTTACGGTTAGATTCGATCCGCCGGCCGGGATGAAAAACAGGTTCCACAGGTCGCCGTCCGAATGCAGATGAGTGGACAGAATGCGTTGCGGGGTTGCGGCCGGAACACGCTCGACCACGGCAGCGCCGGCGCCGTCGCCGAACAGGATGCACGAGGTGCGGTCTTCCCAATTTAGAAACGGTGAGAGCACTTCGGCGCCGACCACCAGGGCCGTCTGCGTTTGCCCGCTACGGATAAACTGCTCGGCGGTGGCCAGGGCATAAACAAAGCCGCTGCAGGCGGCATTGATATCCATGGCCCAGGCTTGCTTGGCGCCGATTTTGTGCTGCAACCAGCAGGCGGTCGAAGGGATCAGCGTGTCCGGCGAGCAGGTGGCGTATATGATCTGGTCGATGTCTTCCGGGGTTTTGCCGGCCATTTCAAGCGCATTGCGCGCGGCCGCGGTCCCGAGCGAAGAGTTGTGTTCGTTGGTATCTTCCGGTTTCGAAAGCCTGCGTTCACAAATGCCGGTTCGTTCCCGAATCCAGGCGTCATCGGTGTTGACGTCGACCCGCGCCAGTTTGGCGGCAATATCGTCGTTGGTGACACGGTTTTGGGGAAACGCCGAGCCGGTTCCGGTTATTTGGGCTGCGAAATTCATGGGCCTTGCATATTCTCCTGATGCTAACGCGCCGTGGCGCGTCGATTGGGCCGGTCCGTGCACAGGTTGGCATTCATGTGCCCGTGGACAGCCGACAGTCTAAATTAGTGTCCATCCGGAAATGGCATCTTTTGGCCCCCGGCGGCGTTCTCGCATTTTTAAAATAATGGCGGAGCCATTCACGTTCTTGCGACATAGCCCGCTATGCCTGCGGTTTTAAAAA